>JANSXW010000269.1 GCA_024742755.1 bacterium
CCGCCCGCCCCCGCGTACGCTCCTAATAATGCGCTACAGAGGCACCATTTTTAATGAGCAGGTGCTGTCTACGCCTTAGATTTTTTAAACACATAGGCACATAGAAGTAGTACATTGCTATGTGTCCTATGCCCCTATGTGTTTCCCATACCCAAAGACGCCGCCCGCCCCCGCGTACGCTCCTAATAATGCGCTACAGGAGCACCATTTTTAATGAGCAGGTGCTGTCTACGCCTTAGTTTTTTTTAACACATAGGCACATAGAAGTAGTACATTGCTATGTGTCCTATGTCCCTATGTGTTTCCTATACCCAAAGACGCCGCCCGCCCCCGCATCGCCTCCAAATACCCACCAATCTGCTCCACCGTGTCCGCTCATACAGCTTTTCCCAAACCCTGATGGCTTTCTCATAGTACTCCTTCGCCTGGGCAGTCTCTTCCTGCGCCCGGTACAGCTCCGCGAGTTTGTAGAAGGAAATAGCCAGCCCGTTTTCACCCCTTACCCCTCAAAACGAAGCAATCTCTTCTTATTCCTTTCGTATTCAGTGATTTTATGTTATGATACTGCTTCATGACTAAATTAAACAAAACAACCATGCAAATCGCCATCGAAATCTCCATGTACCCCTTCCGCCCCGACTACGAACAGCCCATCCTCGACTTCATCGGGCGGCTCAAAGAGCAAGACGGGCTGCGAGTAGAAGTCAATTCCATGAGCACCCAGATTTTCGGGGCATTCGATACCGTCATGCCCAAAGTGCAGGCGGCCATCAAGGAAGCTTTCTCGGAAGAGCAGGTGACGGTGATGGTGATGAAGGTGCTGCATGTGCCGGAATAAACGGACGAACCCGGAGCACGCAAAGTTCCGCAAAGAACCTGGAGCAGAGCGGGAAGCTCTACCCCAGGGCCAACAGACCTTGTTTTTTGTATCTTGTCCCAATGAGCACTCTAAAAAGACGGCTAAGCTATTTCGGTCCCGGCTTCATCGTAGCCGCTACTGGCGTGGGCGCGGGCGACCTGATTGCCGCCTCCGTTGCCGGGGCGCGGTATGGCACCGTCGTCCTCTGGGCAGTGCTGCTGGGCGGTCTGCTGAAGTTTGTCCTCAACGAAGGCATTGCCCGCTGGCAACTGGCTACCGGTGAGACACTCCTCGAGGGCTGGGTCAAACACCTGCCCAAATGGGTATCAATTTACTTCCTGGCTTACCTGTTGCTGTGGTCCTTTGTGGTGGCGGGCGCTCTGATTTCCTTCTGCGGGCTGGCAGCGCAGACCCTCCTGCCCATTCACCATAATGAAAGCACCGGGACGTTGATCTGGGGCGCCCTGCAATCGGGCCTGGCCGTGCTGCTCGTCCTTGGCGGCAGCTACCGGCTGCTGGAGCGGCTGATGAAGCTGTTCATCGGGCTGATGTTTGTGGTGGTGGTCAGCAGTGCATGGGGGCTGGCACCAGACTGGGGCAGCATCGGCATGGCTTTGTTCCTGCCCCGGTTGCCCGACGACCCAGAGGCTGTCATGCTGACGCTGGGGCTGATCGGTGGTGTTGGGGGCAGTGTGACGCTGCTAAGCTACGCCTACTGGCTATCCGAAAAAGGGTGGCGACAGCCGGGTTTTATAAAACACGCCCGCATCGATTTAGGCACGGCCTATACCCTTAGCAGCCTGTTTGGTATCGCGCTGGTCATTATTGCCGCAGGAGTCAGCCCGGAACAGGTCAAAGGCTACGGGATGATCCTCAGCCTGGCCGACCAACTGGGCACGGTGACCGGACCGGTAGGCAGATGGGGGTTCCTCATTGGCTTTTGGGGAGCGGTGTTCTCATCCATGCTGGGGGTTTGGGATGGCGTCCCTTACCTCTTTGCCGATTTGGTCCGGAATATCCGGAAGCGCCCCATTACGCAGGAGCTCCTCCGCCCTACCCTGCCCTACCGGCTGTTCCTGGGCTACCTGGCCATACCGCCCCTTGTAATCGTTTGGTGGAGCAAGCCCGCCTGGATTGGCATCCTGTATGCCGTCACGGGAGCCTTTTTCATGCCCTTCCTGGCTGCCATTCTGATCTACATGAACAACCGCTCCACCTGGCTGGGCAGTGCCCGCAACGGATGGCTCGCCAATGCCGGGCTGATCCTGAGCCTGCTGCTCTTCCTGGCCCTTTTCCTAACTGAATTAACCTGAACGATATGCTTAACCTCGAACAGCTCCGGGCCGACACCCCGGGCGTACAGCACCGCATCCACCTCAACAACGCCGGCGCCAGCCTCATGCCCCGGCCGGTACTGGAAGCCGCTCAGCAGCATCTGCAACTGGAATCTGAAATTGGCGGGTACGAAGCCGCTGCGCTGGCCCGCGAACAAAGCATGGGATTTTACGAGTCCGTTGCCCAATTGCTGAATGCCAAACCGGACCAAATTGCCTGGTCCGGCAGCGCCACACAGGCTTACAATACGGCGCTTTCCGCTATCCCATTCCAGTCGGGCGATACCATTCTGACCACTGCGGACGACTATGTTTCCAATCAGATTGCCTTTTTGCAACTTGCTAAAAAGCACCATCTGCAGCTCATCCGCGCGCGGGCCCTGCCGGAAGGCGGTGTGGATACCGACCACCTGAAAGCGCTGATCCGGCAACACCGACCCAAGCTTGTAGCCGTTACTCATGTGCCCACCAATTCCGGCTTAGTGCAAGATATTATGGGCATTGGGGCAACCTGCAGAGCCAATGGTGCTTACTACCTTGTGGATGCCTGTCAGTCTGCCGGGCAACTGCCTTTGGATGTGCAAGCCATTGCGTGCGATTTCCTGACCGCTACCTTCCGGAAATTTCTCCGCGGGCCACGGGGAGGCGGCTTCCTCTATGTGTCAGAACGGGTACTGGAAGCAGGGCTTGAGCCCCAATTCATGGACCTCCACAGCGCTGCCTGGACGGCTCCGGATGCCTATCGCGCCCGGGAAAGCGCGGTGCGTTTTGAAACCTGGGAGCGCTCCTATGCCCTGCTGCTTGCCGCACGGGCGGCCACCAATTATGCGGTGGAACTGGGGCTGCCAGCTATTGCGGAACGGGTTAGCATGCTGGCAGGCCACCTCCGGCAGCGCCTGGGCGAGCTTGAGGGGGTCCGGGTGCTCGATCAGGGGCAAGAGATGTGTGGCATCGTTACCCTTGCCATAGAGGGGCTAAGCGCCAAAGCAATCATCCCTGCCCTAAATAAAAAAGGCATCAATGCTTCTGTTTCCGGAAAAGCAGGCGCGGTCATCGACTTCGAAAAGAAAGGCGTGGACTGGGCCCTGCGGTTCTCCCCCCACTATTACAATACGACAGCAGAGCTGGACCGGGCTGTGGAAGCCCTGCAGCAATTGCTTGCTCAATAATCTGCCACCTATGCTACCCGAAACCCTCCACGTACGACCACAACTTGACCTGCTGCGCCCGGAGCTGCCCTACGCCCGCCCGCTGTACCGGCTAATCGACCGGAGCCGGGCCGAACTCGAGCCCTGGATGGAGTGGGTCAAACAAATCCATACGGAAAAAGACGTACACCGTTTTCTATTTGACGCTATACGTTTCAATGAGGGGCAGCAGCGTTGCACTTTTTTGGTACGTGCCGATCAGCAAATTGCCGGGCTCGTCAGCCTTGTCCGCATCGAATGGGACCACCACCGGGCCGAATTGGGCTACTGGCTCGGCAGCAGCTTTCAGGGCCGGGGGCTCGCCACGCAATCCTGCCGCCGCCTGCTAAGCTATGCCTTCGAGGAGCTCTGCCTCAACCGTATTGCCCTCCGGTCTACCCAAGATAACCAACGCTCTATAGCTTTAGCCCACCGCTTAGGCTTCACAGCCGAGGGGCAACTCCGGGAAGCCCTGCTCAAAGAAGAAGCCTATCAGCACCTGCAGCTCTTCAGCCTCCTGCGCCGGGAGTGGAAAACAAAAAAATTGTGATTTTCTTCCTGAATTGATTTGTTTGCAACAAAAATTTGTTTTAACTTGCAGCCAAGTTGATTGTTTTTGTTTATTACGAATCGCTTATCCCTAGGCTCTATGCATTGCCCCGGGTAAAGATTAGCGCGAGTTAAATCCTCAAAATTATGATCCGAGAAGACAGGCGGCAATTGAATGAAAGATTTATTACGGTTTTCAATATGTTGGAAGAACGTGGCGAGATCGTCAAAAATGACCGAAATGGCAAAGGGATGGGCGATTTTGCAGAACG
>JANSXW010000300.1 GCA_024742755.1 bacterium
GCAGACCGTCACGGGTACGGTCACCTCTGATGGTGAGTCCCTGATCGGGGTGAACATCATCGAGAAAGGAACCTCAAACGGGGTGCTAACCGATTTGGACGGCAACTACTCCATTAAAGTTGGAGAAGATGCCACTTTGGTATTCAGCTACACGGGCTATGAGACACAGGAAGTGGCTGTGGGCAGTCAAACCAAGATTGACGTAGAACTATCCGCAGGTGTTAACCTTGATGAGGTAGTCGTTACGGCACTTGGAATTCAAAAGGAAAAGAAGGCACTGACCTACTCCGTTTCTGAGGTAGACCCTGCCGGGTTCGCCGAAGCACGTGAGATGAACGTGGTCAACTCTCTTTCCGGAAAAGTAGCGGGTGTGAACGTCTCCACTACTTCCACAGGTGCTGCGGGTTCTTCACGGGTAGTCATCCGTGGCAACAACTCGCTTTCCGGCACGAACCAGCCGTTGTACGTTGTGGATGGTATTCCTATCGACAACACCAACCTGGGCTCTGCGGGTATGTGGGGTGGTTCTGACGGAGGTGACGGTATCTCGTCTATCAACCCTGAGGATATCGAGAGCATTTCTGTACTTAAAGGTGCCTCCGCTGCTGCACTTTATGGTTATCGGTCTGCAAACGGTGTAATTTTGATTACCACCAAGAGCGGCCGCAAGCGCAAAGGCATCGGTGTGGAGTTCAACTCCAGCGTACGGACGGAGTCTCTCATTAATACTTATGACTTCCAGCGGGAATATGGCCATGGCCGTAACGGTACAGCTCCTACGACTGTAGACCAGGCACTGGAAGAGCAACTCTACGCATGGGGCGAGCCGCTCGATGCCAACCGCAACGTGATGCAATTCGATGGCGTGGAGCGTCCTTACGGGGATGCAGGTGACAACATCGATCGCTTCTACGAAACAGGCTTGACGTTTATCAATACGCTGACCTTGACTGGCGGTTCTGACAAGGTGAACTTCCGTTTCTCCGCTTCGAACCTGGACAACAGCGACATCATGCCCAACTCTGGCCTGACACGCCGTAACTTCACTTTGCGTACCAACGCACAGCTGAGTGAGCGTTTCAGTGCTTCGGTTTCTGCAATGTATGTGCATGAGCAGGCGGACAACCGCCCTCGTCTGTCTGACTCTCCTGGTAATGCGAACTACACCGCCTGGTCGCTGCCGGCAACTATAGACGTGGAAACACTTCAGGGTGACCCTAACAAACTGGGTGCCGGGGAAGATGGCACAGAGCTGCAGTTCAACGACAACGTATTCGTAACCAACCCGTACTGGGCTGCGCATCAGTTCGATAACGACAGCAAGAAAGACCGCCTTATGGGTAAGGTTCAGTTGCAGTACGACATCGTTGGTGGCTTGTATGCCCGTGGCCGGATTGGCCTTGACCGCTTCACCAACCGTACACGCAACCTGACGCCATACGGCACTGCTTACAGCCCACGTGGGCAGCTTTCCGAAGGGCAGCAGGAAGTACAGGAATTGAACACGGAGCTTCTGCTGGGTTACGATCAGGATTTAACAGATAATATCTCCCTTAGCGTTTTTGCTGGTGGTAACCAACAGCGTAACTTCTCGGAGTCTTTGGGTGGATCAGGAAACAACTTTAACATTCCATTCCTCCACGCTATCGGCAACCTGCAAAACCAGTCTGTAAACTACGGTTTCAGCGAATGGCAGGTGAACTCCCTGTTTGGTTCTGCTGAGGTTGGCCTGATGCGGGCAATCTATGTGAGCGGTACCTACCGTAACGACTGGTTCTCCACACTGACTTCACCAATTGAAGGTGCAGGAGGTGACAACAATCAGGGCTACTACTCTGCAGGTGTGAGTGCGGTGCTTTCTGACCTGCTTGCACTGCCAAGAACGATTGACTTCCTGAAGCTTCGGGCATCTTATGCAACTGGATCAGGTCCAGGTGTGGCGGCTTCTCCCTATCAGTTGAACCTGACTTACGGTATCTTTGGGCAAGGCCACCTGGGTCAAGCGCTCGGTGGTATTACCAACGGTTCTATTCCTAACGCTAACCTGATCCCGCTCCTGACTAAGGAAGTGGAATTCGGTTTGGATATGCGCCTGTTTACCGGCCGTTTGGGCATTGACCTGACTTACTACGACCGGACTACAGAGAACGACATCATCAGTGCTGCTGTATCTTCCACTTCCGGCTTCGGCTCCAAGATTGTAAACCTTGGGGAAATGAGCAACAGAGGCATCGAGCTCTTGCTGACGGGTACGCCTATCAAGACACAGGACTTCACCTGGGATATCAACCTGAACTACGCTTACAACGACAACGTTGTGGTGAGCCTGCTTGACCCTGAAAACGATGAGGAAAGCATCCGTGGTGATGAAAGCCGGACGCGTTCTGCTTACATCGAGCATGTTGAAGGTTTGCCTTACAGCCAGGTAGCTGGTTTTGCATACGTTCGCGATGAGGCTGGTGAAATCGTTCTTGACGATAATGGCCTTCCTCAGCAGGGTGAATTCACCCACTTCGGTACAGGTGTGGCACCAACGATGGTTGGTTTTGGTAGCACATTCCGCTACAAGAACTTCAGCCTTAACTTCCTGATCGACTCCCGCTGGGGTGGTAAGATCTATTCTGCTACCAACGCTTTTGCTTACCTGCGTGGCCTGCACAAGGAAACACTCGTAGGACGTGAAACAGGCATTGGCTCCATTCCTGCAGAGGAAGTGGAAGACTACTATGGCCGTGTTTACAGCATCACAGAGCAGTTTGTTTACGACGCAGATTACATCAAGCTTCGTCAGATTCAGTTTACCTACAACCTGCCATCAAGTGTTATTGCCAACCTGCCGATCAGCGGCCTGAACGTTGGTATCGGTGCACGTAACGTAGGTCTTCTGTACAGTGCTGCAGACAATATTGATCCGGAATCTACTTACAACGTAGGCAATGCGCAAGGACTTGAAATGTTTGGTGTGCCGGCAACGCGCTCC
>JANSXW010000179.1 GCA_024742755.1 bacterium
GGAAGGGTTGATGGCGAGTGCTTTGAGGTAGGCTGCCGCTCCGCCTTTGAAGTCCCACCGGCCCCAGAACAGCAGAGTGCCCTGACTGAAATAGCCGAGATCAGAATGCTGGTCCAGCTCAAACCCGCGTTGCAGGTAGTGTTCTGCGGTGTCCAGCAGCCCGGGCATGCCGCCGAAGGAGGCCCGCATGGCAAAGCAGTAGCTGATGCCGAAGTAGGGGAGGGCGAAGCTGGGGTCAATCGCGATGCAATCCTGATAGTACTGAATGGCGTTGGTGATGCCCTCGTTGTCCCATTTCAGGTGGTTGTGGCGGGCTTTGAGGTAAAGGTCGTAAGCTTTGATGTTTTGCGTGGGCGCCTGCACCAGGTGGTCCTGCACTTCGAAGTGGCCGTAGTGCTCCCGTATCTGATCGGCAATGAGCAGGCTGATCTCGTCCTGCAGTTCAAAGATATCCGCCAGCTGCCGGTCAAAGCGGTGGGCCCAGAGGTGTGCTCCGTCTTCGGCATTAACCAGTTGAGCGGTGATGCGTACCTTATTGCCGGACTTGCGGACGCTGCCCTCCAAGAGGTTGGCTACACCCAGTTGCCGCCCGATTTCCCGGATGTCTGCCGGTTTGTTTTTGTAGGCAAAAGCGGAGGTCCGGGCTGTGACCTTCAGCCCCTTGATTTTGGTCAGGGCATTGATGATTTCTTCGGTAATGCCATCGCTGAAGTACTCGTTTTCGGGGTCTGCGCTCCGGTTGACAAAAGGCAGGACAGCGATAGAAGCAGAAATGGGTTGGGCAGTCATTTTCAAATGGGTTCGGGGCAAAAATACAGGATTCTGGCCGAACCGGGTGAAGAATAGCGGGGTTTACGGCCAACCTTTTGGCTCATCCGATATTCTTATCCCGTAATCTGATGTATATTACCGGTCAAGAATCAACCTTAACTACTGCTATGCGACTTTCCATCACACTTGTCTTTGCCTTGCTTGGCTTTGCCCTCAAGGCGCAGGTGCCTGCTCCCGCTCCGGCTCAGGCACAGCCCGTTTATATTACCGGCGCCACCACTCATTTGGGCAACGGCGAGGCTATTGAAAATGCGGTCCTTGCTTTCGCGAATGGTAAAATCACCTTCGTGGGTACGGCTGCTGAAGCCGCCGGTCAGGACTGGGCAGGGCATCAGCAAATTGAAGCCAACGGACAGCATATTTACCCCGGCTTTATCGCCACAGCCACCAATCTGGGGCTGGTGGACATCAGTGCGGTACGGGCGACCCGCGACTACGACGAGACCGGTACGATGAACCCCAGCGTCCGCAGCCTGATCGCCTACAATACGGATTCTCCGGTCACCCCCACGGTACGTTCCCAGGGCGTGCTGCTGGCTCAGATTGCGCCCTCCGGTGGCCGCGTTTCCGGCATTTCCAGCATCGTGCAGTTGGATGCCTGGAACTGGGAGGATGCGGCTTATGCTGCCGACGATGGGCTGTACATCAACTGGCCCTCCCTTTTCAGCTACAGCTGGCGGGAAAGGCGCTACAGCAAAAACGAAGACTACACCGACGATGTGGAGGCGCTACGCGATTTCTTTAAAGAAGCCCAGGCGTACAATCAGCGGAAAGACCGTGAGCAGCCCAACCTCAAGCTCGAAGCTATGGCCCCGGTGCTGAACGGCGAGCGGAAAGTCTACATCCGTGCACAGGAGGCCAAGGAAATCCTCCACGCTATACGCTTTGCGCAAAACTTCGGGTTGAACCTGGTCATTGTGGAAGGGCGGGATGCCTGGATGGTCGCGGATGCGTTGAAAGCGGCAGAAGTGCCCGTCATTCTCAGTTCCACGCAAAGCCTGCCCGCCCGGGTGGATGCGGACATTGATCAGCCCTTCAAAACGCCCGCCCAACTGCAGGCAGCCGGCGTGCTGTACGGGTTTGGCCACGAAGGTTACTGGCAGCAGCGCAACCTGGCTTTTCAGGCCGGGCAGTCGGTGGGTTATGGGCTGGGCTATGAGCAGGCTGTTGCCGGGCTGACGGGCAATCTGGCAAAGATACTGGGCATTGATGACCGGACCGGCACCCTGGAAGTTGGCAAGGACGCCAACCTGTTCATCAGCCGGGGCGATGCGCTTGATGTGCGCACGAGCGAGGTGCTGCACGCCTTCATTCAGGGTCGCAAAATCGACCTGGACAATCAGCAAAAGGTGCTCTATCGGAAATTCCGGGACAAGTACGGGCAGGGCGGTCGTTAAGGTTGTCCTAAATCCGCAATGATGGCCGGCGCAGGGCGTTACCTGTAGGTAAGCTCAACGTCTAAATTCCGGAAATACATGGGGGCAGGCAACTTATCGCCCCCGTTTGTACGTTGTGTGTATTGGAGTGGCTGGCAACGGCTTAGCTTGTTGACCCGCTCCTGAATCACTGAACTGTAGCAACATGAAAAATATACTTCTGACCTTCGCAGCATCCCTGTTTTTCCTTGGCCTTTCGGCTCAGGAAACGAGTGGCTCTGTAACCATTAACGGGCAGCGCCTGCCTTACATGATCGACGCCTGTGGCGACACCCTGATTATGGCAACGCTTGATGATGTCTCCGTCTCATCCATGCGGGAGTTTGAAAACCGGGAGGACTACCTTAAGTACCGCCGCTACCGCCGTTACGCTGCCGTGGTATACCCTTATGCCGTAGAAGCCATTAAGCTGTTCCGGGAAGTGGAATACGCTACCGAGCACATGAAAGACCGGGAGCAGCGCCGCTATATCCGTCAGCTGCACCGCGACCTTAAGCGTGAATTTACAGACCCCCTCAAGGGGCTTACGAAGACACAGGGCATGATCCTGATCGAGATGATTGAGCGCGAACTTGATACGCCGCTTTTTGAACTCATCAAGGACCTCCGCAATGGCCTTACGGCCTCCTACTGGAATACGATGGGCAGCCTTTTTGGCCATGATATCAAGGAAGGGTACGTGGAAGGGAAAGACCCCATCCTTGACTCTGTCCTACGCGATATGAATATCAGCTACGAAATTCCGGCCAGCCGCCCGGGCGGAGCTGTTGGGGGGGAGTAGCGCGCCGTTTTGCCAGCGTATCTTGCGGCAACGCACAAATTAGCCCCGGTAAAGGCAATGCAAACCTTTACCGGGGCTGTTTTTTTAGAACTTTATGCCGAAATACAGATTAGGCTCAAACAGGAAGTAATTTCTCCATTTGTCATCCAGCGCTTTAAATTCCTCAGGGGTATTGGTATCAAACATCCAGTGTTGGCAATGGACCTGCGGTTCTATGAAAAACCGTTTTTCCTTGCCAAAAGCAAAATGGTAGCCTAAGTGATAGGAGTTGTACAGCTTGAAGCCATCTCCTACTTTGTTATTGTCCTCGTCCAGGTAGGTTTTGAACTGCGGGAGGACTTCGACGGTTGCAAACAACCCTTTCCACAACATGCGCTGATAGGTAATGCCGATTCCTGATTCCCGTACATGGCCGGGGTAGAATTCGCTTTCAGACTCTATCTTATCCAGCAGGCCGTCCCACCACACAATGCCCATAGGCTGGAATAACCGCCAGGTCGCCAGCTTGAGCCCGATGATGTTCTTATCATCCAGATCGCGTTTGATATGCAGTTCTATGTGCTGTGTATGGGTTCTGTCGTCCCAGGATTTCGTTGCCAGCTGAGGCAGCGTGATGACGGGCAGGCTCACCCTGTACTTACGGGCTACTTGGGCTGCGCTGCCGGTCTGCAAGTCGTGCTGAGCAAAAACACTGCTAAGTGTGCAAAAGGTGAAAAGGAGAAGGAGTGTGTTTTTCATTTTGAAAGAATTTAGTGTGAAAAGTCGGGTGATTGATTACGCCACAAAGATGCAGGGTCGCGGTGCGGCAGTCGTCCTAAAATGAGATTATGGACGTTTAGGGGGCTGTGCCAAAATTGATGGGCGGCCCGGGCAGCCGCAGCCTATGAAAACCCGCAGGACTTCAAGCGGACAGGCGGTTTTGTACTTGTGTGGATTTGGTTTGAAACGCTGATGAATAGGGTCGAAACCCTGGTTTGGTGAGATTTGGGACTTTTCTGAGGGGGAGGTGTGGGATATAAAAAGCCTTTTTGGGGTGTTAGGCTATCAGGAGGTTGCATGATGCAGTGCTACAGCTCCAGACAATGGGTGCTGCCATAAATCGGGAAGGGATAAAACTAGGATTACAAGCTACTGTTTTTGAAACGTTTCCTCAAAGTAAGGCTGATTAGCAGCATCATACTCCAGGCTGATGGTATATTCAAAAGGCTGCCCGCTTAGGCGCAGGGTTTGCCCATCTGAAGACAGTTGTAGCTGAAACCGTCGGGCAGGAGGTTGCTGCTTTTGTTCTGCTGTACGTTGACCGCAGACCACGTAGGCGCCATCGTAAGCTTCGGGTTGCAGCTCCAGCCATTGATCTTTTTGCTCAAAGCGCCCCTCTTCGGTAAACGCCGCTTTGTTTTCACAGCCCTGCGTGAAGTTGTCGTAGGAATAAGTCAGCTGGTAGCTGCCATTCTGCCGGAGCTCGAGCAGGTGCCCGTAGCCGTAGGTGCCATAGCTGATCTTCCCGGATACCGGCTCTTGGTATACCTCACCGGTCTGATAACTGACCACCTGCATCCAATTTCCCGTAAGGGCTGCAGCCGGGCTGTCTTGTGCCAGCGTATCGCCGGTTTTTTCGGCATAAGCCGCACAGTCCCTTGAAAGGCTCGCACAGAGCAATTGCATGCCGCCGAGCCGCTCGAAGTCAGCCGGTAGGGCGGAGAAGTAACTGCAAAAGACATAACCAGAAGACGGATCGTAGGTATAGTACCCGGCTACTTTAGCCTGTTGCCCTTCAATGCTGGCCTGAAACCACTGCAGCTGATCCGCCCCAGCCTGCTCCGTCCGCAGCATCTCAACGGGGCCAACCAGTTGGGGTAAAAAATTCTGAAGCAGTGCAGGAGTGGGGGCAACAGAAGTAGCAGGCATAGCCGCAACGAGCAGGCCGGGGCTCTCAGGGTCACCGGGCCGGGCTTCGGCGGTCCAGAGGAACAGTTGCTGTTGTTGCTGTGCCTGTGCGGTCCATCCAGATGGGCAGCGGTACTGAGTGTGGCCGCTAGGGTCAGTGACTAGGTTGGGCACCTGAGCTGTTAATGGCAGGCCATAACCAAGCAAGAATAAAAGGATCAGTCGCATGGGTCTTGGGTTGGTATTTTGGTATCGAAAAATAGTATATTTTGGGCATTTTATCCGGTAGGTGGCGTGTAAAAGACGAAAAGAAGCCTGGCGATGGGTAGATTAGAGTGTATTTTGGATACTGTGTCCCCCGGTGGAAAAGGAGCTGGAGATTACGCAGGCTGTGGCGCAACTGGGCAGCTGTACCATCCGCCGTAACCGTGTGCAGGTGGCCTACAGCGCCGTAGCCCCGGACAACGACTACCGCTATAATGGCAAAGAGCTGAATGAGGATTATGGGATTGGGCTGCATGATTATGGGGCTCGGTGGTATGATGCGGCCACGGTCCGCTTCATCTCTATTGACAGGTTTGCAGAAGACTTTAGTTTTCAATCTCCTTATACTTATGCGCAAAATAATCCCATTCTTTACGTGGAAATCAATGGGGATAGTATCGCTCCACCTGGTAATGGGCTTTCTCTCCAAAACTTTGGTCAAGCTTTGAAATGGGTTTATGGTCAAAAACTACCAAATGCTTTAGGGTTACCTTCAGTAGATGAGTGGTTTGGAGAAGGCTCTCCTTCGGCTGGGGATTATCACGATTCTGGAGATACTCAGCCCAGTGGAGTGGAAGCACTTACTGGAGGGGATAAAAAATCAGCAGGAGTAGCCGATACTCCCGAAGCTGAAAATGGCTCTACTGACATAGTTGATGGTATGCCGACTCCCGCAGGGGGTGGGGCTTCAAATACGAATGGTATTCCAAATATAGTATCGACAGTAGCTAATTATCATGAAGGGGTTGGCGCTCAAGATAAACCTTGGACAAAAGATTGGAAAATAAAGAGACCTACCTTTAACTCTCCAATCACGGCTAGTGACGGTAATACCTTTTCTCATAATGGGCGCGATTCAATAATGAGAACGCGAACTAATGGTAGTGGTAAAAGAGATACTATGATTTATATTAAACGCACTAAATTTTTGAAGAGAGACAGCATTGAGGTGATTTATAGGTCTAAAAATTAATCAGTATGATTTTTTTTCATGTGCATCGATTTGTAATTTTCGCATTTATATTTTTGGCATCAAGTTGCAGGAACGGAGAGGCTAGTGATGACTACATCATTAATTTTGAGGGAAAAGATTTTGTTTGTGCTTTGGAAAAAGAGTATGATTATCACCATGTACTTGAATGTTATTCATCGGATCGCTACAAATTAACTATGTCCTATGCTGGAGAGGTAAAGCATGGCCCGGTGAATATTTATTTTCCAAATGATTCCCTATACATTGAAGCGAAGAGTGTGAATGGGAAATTGGAAGGTGAATGGAAAGAGTATTCTGAAACGGGAAAACTTAAATCCTATAGTTACCTCGTCGACAACATAGAGTTTTATAGTAAATCCCTAGACACAGCAAGAAATGAGTTTGTTGGAAAGTTACCTGTTGAAATGAGTGTAAAGCGCTTAGCAGATAGTACTGAGTTTTACTTTAAGCTATTGTATTCTAATCTTGATGTCTTTTATACTGGAGCTACTTTTGAGTATAGATTGGATCAAGATCGGATTGTAAGATTTAATACTTCCTCAGAAACGAATGATCTGAAGCTTAAATTACCAAAGACCTTCAATGGCGAAATTGACATAGCCTTCATTGAATTGGACACGGGATATCTATTTCAGGCAGGTGAAGAAATGAGAGTGCTTGTCGATAGTGCACATGCAGACATCAAACTTATCGGAAATATTACTTCGGATGAAGATAATCTTGAAATTCTGAAGAGCCATCTCAGGAAGGGTAGAAAATAGAATTAAGCATAGGGAAAAAATGATTCGGGCGAGTTTTCTGATGACGTGCATATTATAGATTCACTGCCCCCCGCTGCGCGAAGTATGCAGGAACAAGCCTATGCACCTGTACAAAAGAGCAACGCTGCAAGTCAGTTGCACCGACGCGCCAGCTATCCGGTCAGCAATAAGACCGTAACAGTTGCACTGCGGCTGGCTGGAGTGTATTTTGGATACTGCGTCCCCCGGTGGAAAAGGAGCTGGAGATTACGCAGCCCTAAGCCAGGGCATGCGGGCGGAATACTGGCATCAGGACCACACAGCGAAGAATGGGGTGAAGGGGCCCCGTCCTTCGCTCACCCGCCTGGCATTCTCCGACTACGTCGTACAAGATGGCGTGATAGAAACACAGGACGACCCCAATACGCCGCAGAACGATATTGAGATCACTCAGGAATTACATTATTACCCATTTGGTATGGAGCAGCTGGGCAGCTGTACCGTCCGCCGTAACTATAGTGCAGGCGGAGTACAGCACCGTAGCCCCGGACAATGACTACCGCTATAATGGCAAGGAGCTGAATGGGGATTATGGGATGGACCTCTATGAATATGGCTTCAGGTGGTATGATGCGGCTATAGGGCGGTTTACGGGGGTGGATCCGTTGGCGGATGAGTTTGCCTGGGTGAATACTTATAATTATGCGGAGAATGAGCCGATAGGAAGTATAGATTTACACGGGTTACAAAGATTAAAAGTCTCTGGGGGAATGCACAGGGGAAGACCTTACACAAAATATCCGAACGCCGAAATGCCTAATATTCGAACAGAAATTGGAGCTGGAGTCAAATATCCAGTTGCTAGCACAAAGGTCGGAATATATCGCACAAAGTCAAATAACATTAGTAGCCGAGTCGGCAGGTTTGCAGCACATATTGAGAATAAGATTGGTCTAGATGAAGGTGCTGGGGCTTCTATCTTGTCTGGCGGTATAGGAGGATATCAAAATGCAATCAGACATGGGTTATGGTCAGCTTCAATATCTGCTAAATTTGGTGCTGAGGCAGCCACAGATATTACGAATTCTCATGAGGGAATTAGCGTTGATGAGACTGCAGAGATTGATTGGAGTAAGCCATTCAATGGTAACTCTAGCTTGGCTGATTCTATGGTAGACTTCTTAAACAACCAAATCGGGATGAATATAGGCACCCAAAATCCCGATGCATCGATACCCGAATTAGCAAAGTTGGTATTAAAAGAGTTTTCTGAAAAAGGTCTTTGGACCGCTACCCAAGATAAGGATGGGAATATTAGTATCCAGCGTACAAGAATTACTGAGGGGCAAAGTCGCCAAGGGATGCACATTGTAGACAAGCTATTGGATGAAAATGGTAGAGAGAAAGAGAAATAAAATATACATTTCCGTATGAATCACACTCATATGTTTTTCGCTATGTTGATCCTGCTAATACTGACTGCATGTTGTCAAGAGGATATTTGTGTTCAGGTTTTTGGTGATGATGTCCAAGATGAATGTATGTTTGGCGACATGGTTAGCTGGGACTCCATATTATTGGTTTCGCCCCACACTTATCCGGATGAAGTCGAACAATACACTTCTATAAAGTATGATTTCCCCCTGAGAGCCGACCCTTATTTTACATTTGTTTTTATGAGAGATGGTGAGATTTATAAAAGAGATTGCGGGGCTTGTCGTAATCTGAACATTTCCAGTTCTTTCAAAGTTACTGATGGGATTATGGTCATTCGACGAACAGACTGCATCAAACTAATGAGGAATGATCAAGGAGTGCTTTTTTTGAAGATGGAATAATAATTTAGAGACCCTAACATTCGGCTTGCAGCAGAAAGGGTATTCGTACGAGACGGTGGCGCCGGAGAATAAGTACCTTAATAATGGCAAGGAGCTGAATGAGGATTATGGGATGGACCTCTATGAATATGGCTTCAGGTGGTATGATGCGGCTATAGGGCGGTTTACGGGGGTGGATCCGATTGCGGATGAGTTTGCCTGGGTGAATACTTATAATTATGCGGAGAATGAGCCGGTGGCTAATATTGATTTGCATGGGTTGCAGAAATACCGACCAGATATGAAAGAGTCCGATAATTTTGGAGAGCATTTAAAGAATATCGCTCATAATCTTAAAGAAGGGACAAAAACAGTTATGATAGAGTTTGGCGATGCAACAGGTATATCTAGCTTGTTTGAGCAGGGTTCTCCAAATACGGAAGATTTTCACGATCATGGATCGGCTAAAGGAGGGTATGAAGAATTTTCCTCAGGTGGCGATTTAAACAGTGAAGGGACTGCTCCCACCGCTTCCGCCGAGGAAGGGGCTGAAGTAGGTATCATTGAAGCCATCGAAAGTATGTTCCCTTCTGGAGGTGGATCAGGAGGTATGAGTGGTATCCCTGATGAAATTCAAAAATTTGACGATGTCTCATCTGGTTTTGAGAAAGCTGCTAAGGCAGCTCAAGAAATAAACACGAATATTGATATGCAGGTCGATACGACTTACGTCAGAGATGATGGTATTAAAATAACAAAATCACGGCCTAGAAATGATTCAAATTAGAATTCCTAGAACACTGCTTTTGCTAGCATTATCACTTTTGTATAGCAACTGCCACGAGGGAGAGCAACAGGATTGTGTCATCACAGAAAAACACGCAAATGAAGGTATTAAAGTTTTGGTGTGTCCTTTAGATGTACAGAAAGAACTGTATGAAGTCCAAACATACTATCCAACCGGTGAGTTAAAGGTTGCCTTTAGCACTCGAGATTCAGAAATAATTGGAAAGGCATTGGAATACTTCAAGACTGGCGAGATCAAGAAAAGTACGGAGTATTTGAATGGGTTAAAGCACGGGGATTCATTTACTTATGATGAAGAGGGAGAGCTAGTAAATTATAATTATTTTTATGAAGGAAATGTGTTGTATGCTAAGTCAAAAAAGGATATTAACGGCAGGTCTAAATTATTAGAGACCTATATTCCTCTTTTGGAAAAGAGTGAAGTGACTAATTTTTCAATCGGAGATACTTTGTCCTTAAAGGTTGGCTTGCCAATTCCTGACTCTTTGTTAAAAGGCAGAGATATATATTTTGGCTTCGGAGTAAAACCTTTAAAGCTTGCCGACAGCGTCATAATAGATGCAAAAAAAGAAGTGTATATAGAGGGAGATACTTCGATCCAATGCAGTATCAAGCTTGGTCAATCAGGAGTACAATTATTATATGGATATATTATTGACAGATCGGATATGCATGTTTTCGAACCTTTTGAAGATACCATTCTAGTCAGCCTTCCCCGCTGAGCGAAACATGAAAGACAAAGCAATCGCACAGTTTGTCACTACCGCCCCTAATGTTTTAAGTCGGTGGATCCGATTGCGGATGAGTTTGCACATTTGTCTGTGTATAACTATGCAAGTAATGACCCGATAAAGAATATTGATTTGCATGGATTGCAAGGTGTACCTACTAATTTCATATTCAATAGTGCATTAAGCGACTTTAATCAACAATTAGGTTCACCTGCTGAGAAAATCAATTCTGCTAGTTCGTCTATTTCTCCTGAAACGAGAAACAGAGCTAGTTTGGCAACAAAAGGAGTAAGTAATTTAACTTTGGGTGTTTTAGGTACAGTTGCTGGTGCTACGATAGCAGGTGGTTCAGGAGGTTTTGCTGCTCCTTTGGGAGGTACGATGATGACGCTGTCACTTACTGAAGCGGGCATTGGATCAGCGCAGATTATTGACGCAATCTTTGGAGAAGGTGATTCAGAATCCGTTTTACACCAATCAACAAGTGGACCTGGCTTAGTAGCTAATGCTGCAGGTTCCGAGCATGCAGCTTTATTTGACGTTGGAGGAGAAGTTTTACCTGGATTATTGGGAGGAGGCTTAAAGGCTGCTACAGGGTTTGAAGATGCGCTAAGTGCTGTTAAAAGTGCCTCAAACGGTAAATTAGGAAATGCGGCAATAGAGTTATTTCAAGCAAAAGATGCCTTCGGTGATTTCACAGGCTTGATTCAGGAAGCTGGCAACTCATTTCAAAAAAGCGGACCACCTTTATCAAAAAAAGAGGTTGAGGATATAAACAGTTTCATAAATAAGAGTACTCAATGATGATTTTTAAAAATAACCCCATTAGAACTTACATATTAATCTTTGGAGTTTTTTTAACCGGAGTATTAATATCTAATTTCACAATGAATGAGCCTATTATAGCGATATTCGTTTTGTCATTAGGAGTTACAAGTGTACTTTTTAATGCTCATTCAAAACATAAAGTAAGGGAAATCATTTTCAATGAAAACCGAGTTATCGTTAAAAAGTACATTCGTCCTTTTAGAATAAGCCAAGAAGAATACCTATTTAATGATATTGTATTTACCAAGGAAAAAGCTCTTGTGGGAGAATATGCATGGGCAATTAGGATATATGGGAAAGATAAAGTTGGAACCTTACTATTTGTTATTTCTACCGAAAGTGCGCTTTGGGAAATAGATCAGTTAGAGGAAATTCTTAGAGCAGTTAATTATATAAAAAATGGGCAACAGAGTAATTCCTAAGTTTGTACCTAAGTACAGGACAAAAAACGCATAACCCCCGCGATCAGGCGCTTGTCGCCTGACCAGAAAGCATCTCGGATGGCGTCCAGCCCGATCCGCAGGGTGCTGTATCGGGGGCGTCCGTGCTTCAGTTTACGGCTCAAACGAGGTGTTTTGCGA
>JANSXW010000099.1 GCA_024742755.1 bacterium
GTTTTTCCCGGGGCGGCTTTTTGAGCTTTACGATATTCTTGCTAATATTATCGGCTCCGTAGCATGTGTATTATTGTCTAGTTTTTTGATAAAATAAACCTTGTCAGTATGGATGTTTCAATTACTGGTGGGGGATTAGCCACCGCGCTGGCGTTAATCACTGTAGGTATCGTTGCATTTATTGTGGTGATGCGCAGTATTTACTCCAAGCGTGCGAAAGAAGGGTTACAGCAATCCGACTCCGGCTCATCGCTTACCTCCAGAACCAAGTACGCTGGTGCTGATGCTTTTAAGTACAGCGGCACGTACTTCAACCTCGGCCTCGCCCTTGCAGTGGGCCTGACTGTGCTCGCCTTTGGCTGGACACAGTACGAAGAGGAGATTTATATCCCGGATGATGCGCTTGAGCTGCCGGATGAAATCGAGGTAGAACCCCCTCGTACGGCTGAACCGCCACCCCCGCCGCCACCTCCACCACCACCCGTGATCGAAGAGGTGCCGGATGAAGAAATTCTCGAAGACGAAGAAGTTACGTTCGAGGACCAGTCAATCGACGATCAGACGATCGTAGAGGCGCCCGTTGTTGATGACGCGCCGCCACCGCCGCCACCGCCGCCACCCCCACCGCCCAAGCCAAAGGTGGAGGAAATTTTTAAGGTAGTGGAAGACATGCCTCGTTTTCCGGGCTGCGAAGACCTCCCAACCAAAGAGGAGCGTAAGCAGTGTGCGGATAAGAAAATGCTTGAGTTCATCTACAAGAACATCAAGTACCCGGCTATTGCCCGGGAGAATGGTGTGGAAGGTACTGCCGTGGTGCAGTTCGTTGTAGAGACCGATGGCTCTATCACGGATGCCAACGTAGTGCGGGACCCCGGTGCTCAGACCGGTGCAGAAGCCCTGCGGGTGGTTAACCTGATGAAAGAGCAGGGAATACAGTGGATTCCGGGTAAGCAGCGTGGACGTGCCGTTCGCGTACAGTTTAACCTGCCGGTCCGCTTCCGCCTTGAGTAGTATACTACTTTTATTTTCTGATAAAAACGGCTGATGGCTCTGAGGAGCGGTCAGCCGTTTTTGCTTTTATGGCTGCCTGCCCAACCAATCCTGCTGCTACTCCGTTAATTGAAAAGAAAAAGCATACCTTTTCCTTTGGAAAAACGTTTGGGATATAATAGCTACAACGATACATTGATGAAGAAGAGACACTTGAAATGGGTTTTTGCTTTGCTGCTTACGGGCACCTTCGCTACCCTGTCCCTTGGGCAGGACCGGCAGCTGGCAAATCAGTACTACCGGGACGGCGAGTTTGAAAAGGCCTCCGTTCTATACGAGCAGCTGTACAAAGAATCGAACTATAACGACTTCTATTTTGACCGCTACATTGAGTCGCTCATGGCTATGGACGACTATGACGCCAGCGAGAAAGCTATTAAAAAACACCTGCGGCGCGACCCCGAAAATGTACAGACCTATGTAACGTACGGAAAGCTGCTGGAGCGGCAGGTAAGAAGTGATGAGGCAGAGGAAATGTACAAGACCGCTATTGAGAAACTGCCTAAGAATCAGATACAGGTTACTAGGCTGGCCAATGCTTTTATGACGCTCACAAAATACGATCTGGCGATTGCTGCCTACGAACGGGGGGCTGAAATGCTGAAAAACAGAGACGTCTTTGCCTATGACCTGGGCGAACTGTACCGGCGCAAGGGCGATATTCCCAAGATGATCGAAAACTACCTGGTCAGTATAGAAGCAGAGCCCAACCGCATCACCCGGGTTAAGTCTATCCTGCAGCGGTACCTGAATGCAGAGGATTACCTGGAGGTGCAAAAACAGCTCTACGCCAGGATTCAGGAAGACGCAGACAATCCGCTTTATCCGGAGCTTCTGTCCTGGGTCTTCATTCAGCGGAAAGACTACAACGGCGCACTCCGTCAGATGCGCGCACTGGACCGGCGGTACAACGAAAACGGGGGCAGGGTTTTTGCCCTGGCCGATATCGCTGCCAATGATGGCGACTACACCGCCGCCATCAAAGCCTACGAGTATATCGTGGATGAAAAAGGCCCACAGTCGCCCTACTACCTCGACGCCAAGCGGCAGTCTTTGCGCTCCAAGCGCAAACAGCTCGTAAGCGGGTACGATTATACCATGGAGGAACTGCGGGAGCTGGAAAAAGAATACGAAGAATTCCTGACTGAATTTGGCCGCTCCAAAGTAACCGCCAGAATCATCCTGGAACTCGCTGAGCTGGAAGCCCTTTATATCAATGACCTGGACAAAGCCATTGAGCTGCTCAATCTGATGATTGCCTACCCAAATGTCAATCCGAATGTTCAGGCTCAGGGGAAGCTCTCACTGGCTGATTATTACCTCATGCAGGGGGAGGTTTGGGAGGCGACGCTGCTGTATTCTCAGGTAGACAAAGCCTTCAAGGAAGACCTGCTTGGCCATGAGGCCCGCTTCCGGAATGCCCGCTTGTCTTACTACGCCGGGGATTTTCAGTGGGCACAGGCACAGTTTGATATCCTAAAGTCTTCGACTTCCAAGCTGATTGCGAATGATGCGCTGGATTTATCCGTATTTATTATGGACAATCTTGGGCTGGATACCACAGAAACGGCGCTCAAGCTGTATGCTGATGCCGACCTGTTGGTGTTTCAGAACCGCTTTGAGGAGGCTTTCGAAAAAATGGACTCCCTCAAAACCGTTTTCCCAAACCATTCTCTGGGAGACGACGTGCTGTACCTCAAAGCGCAGATTCAAAAGAAAAAGCGCAACTATGAGCAAGCCGCCGCCCTGCTGCAGGAAATAGTGGACAATCACCCGGATGAAATCCGTGCCGATAATGCCCTTTTCCAGCTGGCCTCCCTTTACGAAAACCAGCTGCAGCAACCGAGCAAAGCCCAAGAGCTTTACGAAACCTTATTCATTGATTACTCCAACAGCACATTGGCTGTAGAAGCACGGAAACGCTACCGCATACTCAGGGGAGACGATATACAGTAGTCGGGCGGTTGCCTTCCTGCCGTGCCGGGCTTGTGATATATACGCAATACGAAGTGGTCACCGACGATAAATGTCGGGTTGACGATCCAGACATTCATCGTCTGGGATCTATAATTTGCGACATCGGCCACTGACGAAGCGTAGCTTGTCAGGACAAGAGCAAGCCACTTCCCAGCGTAAATGCTGACCTGTCTGCCGAAGTACCGACACGAAGGCAGGCATTGAGTAGGTTTGCTGCTCCGATCTTTATCGGAGACCACTTAATCGTCAGTATAAACACAAAAGATGGAGCTAAGTACAGGGCATATCCTGCTTAGCTCCATCTTTTTTCGCAGCGCACACTTCCATACTGCACACCGCGTAAGCGTAATAAGTGAAAGGGGCAGCATTGCCCCCGCTATTACTTGAGGCGAGTCTCGTTAGAAACGGTCAGCTTCTTCCGGCCCTTCTTCCGGCGGCTTGCCAGTACTTTACGGCCATTTTTTGTTGCCATCCGTGAACGGAAACCATGCTTGTTCTTACGCTTTCTTCTTGATGGTTGATATGTACGCTTCATTGCGGTATTTTCTTTATCCTTCTGTGTAAATTCTACCTTTTCTCAAAAGTGCGACAAAGGTAGGGCATTTGGTTGGAAAGACCAAGCCAAATCTTTGATTATTAATAATAGGATATGCCAGCGGAGTACCTTAGCAGTGGGGCAAAAATAAAATACACAACTTTCAGAAAGCTTTTGCCCCAACGTTGCACAAAACCCGCCCTTTGGTTGGTTTTGTGCAACGTTGGAACAAAAACAGTTGTGTATTTTATTTTTCGAGAAGCCCTTAGGCGGCACCTTAGATGGTCATAATGTCTTTTTCCTTGCCTTCAACGAGCTTGTCGATCTTGGCAGAGTAAGACTTGGTCATGTTCTCGACTTCCTCTTCCATGCGTTTGCCCATGTCTTCCGGGTAGCCGTCTTTCACTGCTTTTTTGAGCTGCTCCATCGCATCCCGGCGGGCACTTCTCAGCCCTACCTTTGATTCTTCGGCAGCCGCTTTTGCCTGCTTTACCAGTTGCTTCCGGCGGTCTTCAGTGAGGGCAGGGATGTTGATGCGGATCACCTCGCCATCGTTTTGAGGGGTAAAGCCGAGGTTGGCTTCCATGATCGCTTTTTCGATAGGCTGAATCATGCTTTTTTCCCAGGGCTGAATGACGAGCGTGCGGGAGTCGGAAGTGCTTACGTTAGCGACTTGATTCAGTGGCGTCTGCGAACCATAATAAGGCACAGTCAGGCCAGAGAGCATATCCGGGGTCGCTTTGCCCGCACGGATTTTGAGCAGCTCTTTTTGCAGGTGTTCCACGGCATGGTCCATACCTTCTTTTGCCGCCTCAATATAAATATCAACTTCTTCCTGTTGCATGAGCGTAAGTTTTAAGCAGTGGATGAATTTGGTTGCCCCGGGCTTTTGGGTAATCATTCACCGGTTTTAGCCAGAGCAGGGCAAAAATACATAAAATTCGAGCGATTTATTAGAGGGCTTCAGGATTTCACTGTTGAAGCGAACTCCCGGCAGCGTCTTTGCAGTTGCACTTGAGGGCACCCATCGCAGCGTTTAATCCCGCGTGGCAGCAGAGTACCGCATAAACAGGTACAACAGCATCACCAGCGCCGACAGCGCCGCCGAAACATAGGTCATAGCTGCCCACCAAAGGGCATCCTTAGCGCCTGCCTGTTCCTGTCCGCCGGTTACGCCACTGCTTTCCAGCCAGGCCAGTGCCCGCTTGCTGGCATCAAACTCCACAGGCAGCGTGATGAAGCTGAACAGAGCCGTCACGCCAAACGCCACAATCGTGATAAGCATAATTGAAGGCATGGAAGACAGGGTCATAAAAGCAATGATCAACAGCCATTGCTGTGCCATTGCCGAGATATTGACCACTGGCACGAGGGCAGAGCGTACCTGCAGCATACTATAGGCTTGCGCATGTTGTACCGCGTGCCCGCATTCGTGCGCGGCTACGGCTGCCGCTGCGATCGTATTGCCCCGGTATACGTCCGGGCTAAGGCTCACCGTTTTGCTTACCGGATTGTAGTGGTCGGTAAGAAACCCCTGCCCCTCCACGATTTTTACATCGTGAATGCCATAGTGGTCGAGCATCCGCTGAGCAATCTGATAGCCGGGCAGGCCGGAGCGTAAGGGGATCTGACTATAATGGCTGAACTTGCTCTTCAGTCGCCGGCTGACAAACATGCCAATCAAAGACATAACGCCTGCCACAATCATATAGCCCATATCAAAGACCATAGTTTCGCAATTTTAGGATTCTGCCTGTGCGAATCGTTTTGGTTAATCAATCAGGTCAAAGCCGGTATAGCTTTGCAGTGCTTTAGGAATAATAATTCCATTTTCTGTTTGATTGTTCTCCAGCAGGGCTGCAAAAATACGCGCCAATGCCAGTGCGGAACCGTTCAGGGTGTGCGCCAGCCGGGTAGACTTGCCATCCTTGAACCGGAGCTTCATCCGGTTGCTTTGGTAGGTTTCGAAATTGGACACAGAGCTCACTTCCAGCCACCTTTGCTGAGCGGCAGAGTAGACTTCAAAGTCGAACGTAAGCGCAGCCGTGAAGCCCAGGTCGCCCCCGCACAGGCGCAGGATGCGATACGGCAGCTCAAGTTTGTCGAGCAGCCCGCCTACATGCGCGAGCATCTCCTCCAGCGCCTCGTAGGAGCGGTCGGGGTGCTCGTAGCGTACAATTTCCACCTTGTCAAACTGATGGACCCGGTTCAGCCCCCGCACATGCGCACCGTAGGAACCGGCTTCGCGCCGAAAGCAGGGGGTATACCCGGTCAGCTTCACCGGGAAGTCATCTTCAGACAGGATTTCATCCCGGAAAATATTGGTAATGGGTACCTCGCCGGTGGGAATGAGGTAAAAGCCATCCTTTTCTATATGGTACATCTGCCCTTCTTTATCCGGCAGTTGTCCGGTGGCACGGGCTGAATCTTCATTCACGATGAGCGGCGGCAGGATTTCCTCGTACCCTGCGCGGTTGGCTTCATCCAGAAAGAAACTGATGAGCGCCCGCTGCAGGCGAGCCCCTTTGCCACGGTAGAGCGGGAAGCCGGAACCTGTGATCTTGGTGCCCAGCTCCAGGTCAAAGAGGTTGTACTTTTGAGCCAGTTCCCAGTGGGGCAGCGCGTCGCTGCCCATCTCCGGCAGCGCCTCGGCCCAGGCTTTGTAGACTTCATTGTCGTTCTCGGTAGAGCCTTTGGGCACAGAAGGGTGCGGAATGTTGGGGACCTGATAAAGGGCTTCGTCCAACTCGGTTTTTATAGCTTTCAGGGCTTCTTCCAGGCTTGCTGCCTCCTCTTTGATGTCGTTGACCCGGCTGCGTTTTTGCTCCGCTTCGTCTTTTTGGCCTGACTTGAAAAGCTGCCCGATTTCCCTGGAGAGGGTATTGCGCTCTGCCAGCAGGCTGTCCAGTTCAGTCTGAGTGGCTTTGCGGCGGTCATCAAGATTAATAATGTCGTCTACAATAGATAGTGCTTCATCTGAGAAGTTGCGGACCCTGAGGCCTTCTTTTACGCGTTCAGTGTTGACTCTCAGAAAGTTAAGTTCCAGCATGATGCGGTATTCTTTTACGGATTTTGGCGGGTAGCAGTGCCCGATCGAACTTATGGAAGAATAATCAGTTTAATTTTTGCAAAGATACTATTTGAATTCAGAAAATAAACGTATTTTTGTAGCACCAAAGCACAAATGCACGCCAATACAGCCTCTGTAAGAGCGATCCAAGGCGCACAAATTCTATCCTGCTTATTCCTGCAAGTTTATAAAGGTTAAAATTTTAAGTGACACGTCATGTGTTTTGGATGTTCCTGAACATCTTATTTAAGCTTGAATGAACTCGTTCGCCCCCTGTCTTCAGGAGTGGTTTCCAGGGTAAAACCCAAGAGTCCATTCATAGGAATAGCAAGAATTTTTTCATGCCTCCGCTTTTACTATTTCCCCAAACTCATTCATTTCATTAACCACACAAACCGTCCTTAAGCGACACACAACCAAACTCTAAGTAACACAGCGATACTATGTTAGATATATCACAGTTAAACTACATGCTGGTTCCAGAGCTCCGGGAACTAGCCGAAAAACTCGGGCTTTCCGGTTACAAACGCCTGAACAAGCAAGAATTGATTTACAAAATTTTAGACCATCAGGCTGCCTCCGGCGAAGGTACAGACACCGATGCCGGCAAAGAAGAAGAAAAGGATAGCAAGCCTAAACGCCGCTCTTCAGACAAAAAGCCTAACCGGCGGACTACGGACTCTGATTCTGATTCTGACTCTGACTCTGACGACGATGACGACGGCAACGGCAGAAGAGACGGCGGCCGACGCCGCTCCACGCGCCGGGTGGTAAAAGTCGCCAACGACGACAGTTCGGGCAGCAGAAAGCCGGAACAGGACGATGATGATCCGGAAGAAACACCCGAAAAGCCTGAGGAAAAGCGGAGAGAAGCAGCGCCCCGCTCCGAGCACAGAGAGCAAAACCGGAATGACGATAAAAGAAAAAGAGCGGACAGCCCTCCGCCCTCCAGACGTAAGGAGAAGGAGCCGGAACCTGAACCGGAAGAAAAGTTCGATATCGAACTCGATGGCATTATAGAGGGCGAAGGCATCCTGGAAATGATGCCGGACGGCTACGGCTTCCTGCGCTCTTCCGATTACAACTACCTGACTTCACCGGACGACATCTACGTTTCCCCTTCTCAAATCAAGCTCTTTGGCTTGCGCACAGGGGATACCGTACGCGGTGCCATTCGCCCTCCAAAGGACGGTGAAAAGTACTTCGCGCTGTTGCGGGTGTCCCGTATCAATGGCCTTGAGCCACAGGATATCCGCGACCGGGTACCTTTTGATTACCTCACGCCGCTGTTCCCAACGGAGAAGTTCACCCTGACCAGCTCGCCTACCGGGCGCGATATTGGGAACCGGATGATCGACCTCTTCACGCCGATCGGTAAAGGCCAGCGTGGATTGATCGTTGCCCAGCCTAAAACGGGTAAGACCTTCCTGCTGAAGGACGTGGCCAACGCTATCGCCAAGAACCACCCCGAGTGCTACATGATCGTATTGCTGATCGATGAGCGCCCGGAGGAAGTAACGGATATGAAGCGCAGCGTGAATGCAGAAGTGGTTTCTTCTACCTTTGATGAGCCTGCTGACAATCACGTGCGTGTAGCAAATATCGTTTTGGAAAAAGCCAAACGCCTCGTGGAAAGCGGGCACGATGTGGTCATCCTGCTGGATTCTATCACTCGTCTTGCACGGGCTTACAACACCGTAGCACCTGCCAGCGGCAAGGTACTCTCCGGTGGTGTGGAAGCAAACGCCCTGCACAAGCCTAAGAAGTTCTTCGGTGCTGCCCGTAATATTGAGGACGGTGGCTCTCTGACGATCCTGGCAACCGCCCTGATCGATACCGGCTCCAAGATGGACGGTGTGATCTTCGAGGAATTCAAGGGTACCGGCAACATGGAACTGCAGCTTGACCGCTCACTGGCGAACAAGCGCCTCTACCCTGCGATCGACCTTACCAAGTCGAGCACGCGCCGCGAAGACCTCCTGCTGGACAAAGATGCCCTGCAGCGGATGTTCATCCTCCGCAACCACCTGGCCGATATGAAGCCGGACGAGGCATTCGAGTTCCTCCGCAAGCATATGGTCAATACCTCTTCCAACGAAGAATTCCTGACTTCCATGAATGGCTAATTGAGGTCATGGACAACATAAAAATCCCCCGACCGGCGATGCTGGTGCGGGGGATTTTCGTTTTAAGGGGCAGGGCCTTAGTTCTGGCTATGCTGTTTCAGAAAATCCTGAAGCCGCCGGTCCAGTTCGTTGGGGTCTGTATTGTAATGCGGCGTGGTTGGCGTGGTGCCCGGCATTTCTTCCAGGTGCAGCGTTTGGGTAGGGAAGGCAAACCGTACGCCAAGGGCTTTCGCCAGTTTGAGCACTTCGAGCAGGATTTCGTGCCTGCCCTTTAATTCTTCCGACCAGGTCGGGGCTTCGAAAAAGATATAAAACAAGATATCCAGGGAGTGCACCCCCATGCCATTCAGATGAATCTCGTAGTAGTCCTTGCGGGTTAGCGGGTGGTTGGCGACAATACCTTTCAGCCCTTCCACAAATTTCTCAATCAGCTCGGGTGGGGTGTCATAGGTTAGCGCAAGGGTGGTGCTGTAACGCCGGTACTGCCGCAGCCCGTAGTTGTTCACCACCATATCCGCTACTTTGCCATTGGGCACATACACCACAGAATTGGCAAAGGTCCGCACCCGGGTAGACCGGAAGCCGACTTCCTCCACCGTGCCGTCCACACCAGCGAAATTGATCCAGTCACCGATTTGGAAAGGCTTGTCCATGAAAATAGTGAGGGAACCGAAGAGGTTTTTGATGGTATCCTGAGCCGCC
Source organism: bacterium (assembly GCA_024742755.1). Lineage (GTDB taxonomy): Bacteria > Bacteroidota > Bacteroidia > Chitinophagales > Saprospiraceae > Phaeodactylibacter. Next base: position 9,461 of record JANSXW010000099.1, read on the forward strand.
AGCGCAATGGCTAAGCCTCCGATGGAGATACCGGCAATAAGGGTGGTGATGTCCACCTGAAATACCCGCAGCATCTGTATGATGGCTCCCGCAAAAATAAGAAACTGCACCCCGCGTTCGATGACTGGCAGGAGCTGCTCGTCCATTTTGCTCTCCGTCTTTTGGGCGCCCTTTCCGGCATACAGGATAATGACGTCCAGGACGCGTAGCAAAATGCCCACCACCAGTGCAATTGTGATCAGTTTGATGACCACGATGGTGAAGTTGGCGGCTTCAATGGGAAGTTGCAAGGTGGGCACGAACAGCTTGAGCATTCTTATCACCACCAGCACACTGATGAGGCGGGCGATGGCCCAGACCAGCTTAGGCGGCACCAGTGCGGGGTAGAGCCGGGAGTGGGAAAGCTTCCTGACTATAGGTTTGAGCAGCCGGCTAAGTACAAAATGGACCAAAATGGCCAAAACCAGCAGCAGGAGCAAGCCCGCCAGTTGCCAGGCTTTCAGGCCCAGTATTTCGCGTTCACCAATATGAGGTATGAGCTGCAGCAGGAGGTCGGTGCCAAAGGGATAGACCTCTTCGTGCAGGGTGTTGATCTGACTGACGGTCTCCTCTGAGTAGTACCATCGGCCATCCACTTTCTCCAGATACACCTGAGGCAGCTCATTGGGGAAGGGCGTGAAAACCGGTTGCGCAACCGTGGAATCGACGTAATTGGCTTCCTTCGGTATTCGGTTGAGGCGGACGTAAAGGCCAAGCCCATCGTAGACCTGCTTAAGCTTGATGGCAAGCCGGCTGGCTTGAGTGCTGTCGGCTACACCATACAGGGTACGGGCGGCAGTAGCGGGCTCATAGGTGGCCGGTTGCAGGTAGTGCAGGTGCACCAACGCTGTGTTATGAGGAGTTTCAAGCGTGACGGGTACCGTATCGTTGTTTTGCGCAGACAGCCAAAATGGTGTCAGTAGCGCGGCTAGCAGCAATCGGCAAACAGGCTTTAGCAATCGCATGATTTCATTTTGGTTGGTTCTCTGCAAATCTAATGAATCGCTTACCTTTGAAAGAAAAATGAAAGCCCAAGCCCTCGGTATTTTCCTGCTCTTCTTCCTGACTGCCGTACTCCAGGCTCAGCCCATTCATGTCATGACTTTCAATATTCGCTATCCCAATCCGGACGACGGAGCCAACTACTGGCCCAACCGCAAGGAAAAGGTAGGCAGCGTTATCCGTTTTCATCGGGCAGATATCATCGGGGTGCAGGAGGCTTTTCGCGCCCAATTGGATGAATTGACGGCTATGCTGCCTGAATACGAATGGTTTGGGCATTGCCGTACGGATGGCAGCTTGCAGCCGGACCCGGATAATGAGTTTTCTGCTATCTTCTTCCGGTATGCACGCTTCGAAAGGCTCGACGGCGGCACCTTTTGGCTTTCACCCACCCCGGATGAGGCGGGCAGTAAAGGTTGGGACGCTGCGCTGCCAAGAGTGGCAACCTGGGTGAAGTTGCGGGAAAAGCGGGATGGGGAAGTATTTTTCGTTTTCAATACCCATTTTGACCACCGGGGCGATACCGCCCGCCTCGAAAGTGCGAACCTGATCCTGCGGAAAATCCGTCGTATCGCGGGCGGAGCACCGATAGTGCTGACAGGCGACTTCAACTGTGGCCCGGGGTCAATGCCCTATAACGTGGTCACAGATGTTAATAGCCCTGTGGAAGATGCGATATACCGTTCCGAAATGCCCCATCACGGGCCCAATGCGACCTGGACAGACAGCTTCAGGATACCGGGTACCGGAGAGCGGATTGATTACATCTTTGTTAGCCCGCGAATCATCGTTCATCGACATGCTGCGCTTGCTGAAAGCTGGGGAGGATTACTGCCTTCTGATCATCTGCCGGTGTTTGCGGAACTGGAATTGCCAGAGGAGTAAACAAAGCCCAACAGCCGGCGTTGAGCTTCTGACAAAATGAAAATATGAATCTAAAGCTCACAACCATAGTCAGCGGGAATTACAAAGCAGTGATGGACCGCTTCGACCGCGACCTGTTTGAGGCACTCACCCCAAAGCAGGGCCAACTTGAAATCGTGGAATTCACGGGCTCTAAAAAAGGCGACCGGGTACACCTTCGTTTCCTCAGCCCCATAAAGGCGGACTGGGTGAGCCTGATCACCGAAGATGGGGTGGATGAGCATCAAGCCTACTTTGTGGATGAAGGCGAGACGCTGCCTTTCCCGCTCCGTTACTGGCGCCACCGGCATGTGGTGGAAAAAATTACAGAGGGCACTTCCCGCATCGTCGATGATATTACCTTCAAGGGTCCCAATGCTCTTGTCTCTCTACTGATGTACCCGGCTATTTTCATCGGGTTTTACCCCCGTAAGCGGATTTACCGGGCCTATTTCGGTCAGCCGGATTAAGACATCGGATGGCCGTTTTCTGGATGGCTGGGTATTTGTTGTATGGCATCCCATATGCATGGCTTGCCGGTGTTTTGAGGCAAGTTCACTATATTGCATAGACTTACAGCATTGGTATGAAGCTCTTCCTCCGCTCTGCTCCACGCAGGCTATCAGACTGGACCGACGAACAACTGCTTGCCGCGTGGCAGGAGCGGCGGGACGAGGCTTGTTTTAACGAAATTTACCAGCGTTATCACCACCTGGTCTATAAATTATGCTGTACCCGCCTGCATCAGGTGGCGGACCGCAAGGATGCCACATTAGAGACCTTTGCCGCCCTGATGGAAGTGCCTGCCTCCAAGCCGGTTCAAGCGCTGCCCCGGTGGCTCAACCGCACTGCCCGCAACGTCTGTATTTCCAGGTACAGAGCAGAGGCTGCCGGTCCCGTTTTAAGCGGCGAAGAAACTTTTTTTGAAAAAAATGCCGGCGAATTTGTGGAAAATGAGGGGTTGCTGCGACATATAAGTAGAGAACACCCTCATTTATCCGACTTGCTGCCGCAGGCGCTGGAACAACTGGAGACGAAACAGCGCCAATGCATCGAGCTTTTTTACCTCGAAGAAATGACCTACAAACAGGTCAGCGAAAAACTGGGGTATGATTTAAAAGCGGTAAAAAGCTATCTGCAAAACGGGCGGCGAAAGCTGTCTGTGCTACTGCGGGAGCTACTGTCGGAGAGGTCTTAGCGGGTTGGGCACCGGTGCCGCCCGCTTAAAATCTGGAGTATGAAATCATTTTTTGAGGAGCGGCGCTGCCTGTCAGCGCGGGAGCTTCAAAGGTATGCCGATCATCAGCTCAGCACCCGGCAGGTGCATGAGGTGGAAGCGCATTTGCTGGATTGCCCACTGTGCGCTGCTGCTGCGGAAGGGTATACGGAGCATTCTTTTTCTGAAGCAGATGCAGCTGCACTGGAAGAGCTGGGTGAAATGCATTTTCCAGCCCGGAAGCGCGTGCTCCCAAGGGTGTGGATGAACCGGGCGGCAGCGGTCCTGCTGATTGTTGCCGGCGCGTACGCGCTTTGGCAGTATCGGGCGGCTACCCGGCATCAGGCCGTATTTGCAGCTTATTACGAGCCGGTTCAGCCAGCCTATCTCAGCTTACGTGGGGCAGCAGCCAACACGGACAGCTCGCCGAAACCGGAGCTCAAAGCAGCACTGCAGCTGTACGAAAAGGGGGACTTTGAAGCCAGTATTGTTTTTCTGGAGCAGCACTTAAAGGCCTATCCGGAAGATGATCAGGCCGGACTTTTGATGGCTAGTGCGCTGCTCGGGAGCTGGCAGCCGGGGCGGGCTATCCACATCCTGCATCAGCTGGAAGCGGGCAGCGCAGCAACCGAAGACCTGTATTGGCTGCTGATTTTAGCCCATATTCAGAATAACGAACTGGATGTAGCATCGAAGCTGCTGAGCCAAACTGCTTTTCAGGGCGCAAGGGCTGAAAAAGCGGGACTGCTTGAAGTGGAGTTGGGGCACTGATGGACAGGTCAGAGCAACCAAAAAGCCCTCAGCGGCCATTCGTAACGGGCTGAGGGCTTATCTGTTTGGCCTTTTCGGCCTGCTTATTTCAGGAAGTTGAGGCTTTTGTTGATAAAGGCAGTCAGGTCTGCGCCCTTCAGCATTTGCTGATTGAGCATAGCCAGTTTGTAGAGGTAGTCGGCTACCTCCTGCTGTTTGCTTTCATCTTCTTCCTTGAGCAGCTTTTGTGCCACAAGCGGGTGGTTGGTGTTCACGACAACGTTGACGCTGTCTGGGAAATCGCCAAAACTCATGCCCTGAAGGCTCTGCATTTCCTTCATGCGGCGCATAAACTCCGGGCGGGTAATAGTCACCGGCTGGTCTTCCGGTGAGAGGGCTTTGGTAACTACGCTGCTGCCCTTGTCTGTGACGATTTTCTCGAAGACGCCTTTTACGGTGTTTTGCTCGTCCTCATTCAGTACAGATTCGGTAGCTTCGTCTTTTTGCACCAGATTATCCACCGTGTCGGAGTCTACCCGCACGAAGGTCACATCGCCCAGCTTTTGCTCCAGGTGCTGCATGAAGTGATTGTCGATCACGTTGTCGAAGATCAGCACGTCATAGCCCTTGTTCTTAGCGGCTTCCGTAAAGGTGTTGTGCTGGTCCGGAGCGTGGGTGTAGAGCATGACGATTTTATCGTACTTGTCGGTCTGCTGCTCTTTTACTTGCTCTTTGTACTCATCAATTGGCGTGAAGGTGCCGTCCAGGCTTTTCAGCAGCGTGAAGGGGAGGGCACGGTCGTAGAATTTCTCATCGGAAATCATGCCGTACTTGATGAAGACGCCGAGGTCGTCCCACTTGCTGATAAAGTTGTCCCGCTCCTTTTTATAAAGCTCCGCCAGTTTGTCGGCTACCTTTTTGGTGATATAGCCGGTAATTTTCTTGACATTGGAATCGCTCTGCAGGTAACTGCGTGAAACGTTCAGCGGAATATCCGGAGAGTCGATCACGCCGTGCAGCATCGTCAGGAATTCGGGCACAATATCCTTGACATCATCAGTGACGTAGACCTGATTGCTATACAGCTGTATCTTGTTTTTCTGGACCTCAAAGTTGTTGCCCAGCTTGGGGAAGTACAGGATACCGGTCAGGTTAAACGGATAGTCGATATTCAGGTGGATCCAGAACATCGGTGGGGTACTGAAGGGGTAAAGCTCGTTGTAGAAAGCTTTGTAGTCCTCGTCCGTCAGGTCGGCAGGCTGTTTGCGCCAGGCCGGGTCGGGGTTGTTGATGATGTTGTCAACCTCCACCTGTTTTTCCGATGCATCATCACCTTCGCCCTCTGTTACGGTTTCAGTCCGGGTGCCAAACTTGATTTCAACCGGAAGGAACTTGCAGTACTTGTCGAGCAGCTGCTGTATGCGGTGGTTTTCCAGAAACTCCTTGTCCTCATCATTGATGTGCAGGACCACATCGGTGCCGCGAAAGTCTTTATCGTTTTCCTCCAGGGTGTACTCCGGGTTGCCTTCGCAGGTCCAGGTAACGCCCTGTGCACCTTCCTGATAGGAAAGGGTTTTGACCTCTACTTTAGAGGAAACCATAAAGGCAGAGTAGAAGCCCAGGCCAAAGTGCCCGATGATGGAGGCATCGTCCTTGTACTTTTCCAGAAACTCTGATGCGCTGGAGAAAGCCACCTGATTTAGGTATTTTTGTACTTCATCAGCCGTCATGCCGATCCCCTTGTCGCGGATGGTCAGGGTTTGGGCGTCCGCATCCAGCAGGATTTCAATCGTAGTATCGCCAATATCGCCTTTGACATCACCGCGTTTAGCAAGGGTGCGCAGTTTGTTGGTGGCGTCTACAGCATTGGAAACGAGTTCCCGCAGGAAAATTTCGTGATCAGAGTAGAGGAACTTCTTGATGATCGGAAAGATGTTCTCCGTTTGTACAGATATGTTGCCTTTCTGCATTGGTCAGGAATTTTTTAATTTTTTTGATTGCAAGTGTATTCAAATAACTATCAGGAATACAGCACCTTACAGCAGTGCCCGGTACAGGAGTGCGTGCAAACGGCGTGCCAGCTGAAAAAAACTGACAATTTGACGTAACCTTAATGTTTGGAGGGCGTACAAGTAGACAGAAAGAGCAAAAAGAGAGCAACAAACGCAGGCAAAAGTTGACCTTTATTAAGATTTTTTCTAATATTGCGTCATCAGGACGAAACGATTTTTGCCTGTTCCGAAAGAGCTATTCAAAAAGAGAGGTGCGCCCGCATTGTTTGGGCAATACCCCCTATCTACATACCAACTTTTTATTTGTCAAGACATCGTTTGCGCGGTGGCACCCAACCGGTGTTAGCCGTGTGTAAGCAACAGGTCGTGCGCCCCTGCTTCGCGTGCCTGGATAAAAGCCGATGTAGGCTGCCTTGTGTAGCTTACAAAGGTCTATTGTTGTGAGCAGCGTGGTCAATACTGGGGGGTAGTTGATCCGTTGCTCGCGCAATAGGACCTTTTAGATATCAATGCCGTCAGGCATTTCAAGGAGTGCGTGCTTGCTCGTTATTGGGGGGTAAGGGCAAGTGCCACACAAAGACTGGGTGGAAGGTGATCCTTCCGCCCTTTCTTTTTTGTTTAAAGCCCATTACTGTGCCACGCTTTAGGTGCGCTGGCCCGTGCCCCGGCAACGTATGAACACCATCAGCGCAGCGTCATACTAAAATAGCAGGCATAACAGTGTATTTGCAGAAGGTCAATAATTTCTATCCGGCAGGTAGCCCTTTATCTGGTCCAAGTTCTTGCTGTATTCCGCGGGTGCATAAAAAGTCATTCCTTATCTTGTGGCAGGAGCGGTTCAGTTCAAAACACTCCGGTAGCCTCATATCCTGTACAGAACCTTTGGTATCGGTTAGATTGCCTTTTTGGCGCATTAATTGTAATCCCTATGAGAAACTTAAACCCAATCCTTTACTTTTTTTTGCTTGCGCTGCTCGGGCAGGGCTGCCAGTCTGATTCTGGCTTCGAACATTACGAAGAGGCGTACGGGGAGGAAGAGCCCAGTGACTGGCTCTTTCGGCAGCGGGCGTACCCGGATGGCATTAACCACAAAGTATACACCCGCAGCGCACGGCAGCACCAACAGGCAGTAGCGCAACTGCTGGCCCGAAGCCCGCAAAATGCCAGCTGGAATTTTGAAGGCCCTATGAATATCGGTGGCCGGATCACTGCTCTTGATGTACATCCGGATTTCCCGGATACCATCTGGGTGGGGGCGGCTTCAGGTGGGGTGTTCCGTTCCTACGACCGGGGCGATACGTTTGAGCCGGTCTTTGATGAGCAGATCAGCCTCTCCGTTGGCGACCTGGATATTGCACCTTCCGACCCTTCCACCATTTACGTAGGCACCGGGGAGGCGAACGCCGGTGGCGGCTCTATAGCCTACGATGGCGTAGGTATGTACAAAAGTACTGATGGCGGTGCTTCCTTCGAGCCCATTGGTTTGGAACAAAGCGGCAGCATCGGCCGGCTGGAAGTACATCCACAGGACCCCGACCGGGTGTATGTGGCAGCTATGGGCCGCCTTTATGCCGATAATCCGGAGCGGGGCGTATACCGTACGGAGGATGGTGGTGACACCTGGGAGCAGGTTCTGTATGTCAATGACTCCACGGGGGCGATCGACCTGGTGCTGCACCCGAACAATCCCGATACCATTTATGCGGCTACCTGGGAGCGGGTACGCACGCCTGGCTATTATCGCTATGGCGGTACAGGCTCCGGCATCTACCGCTCCTACGATGGTGGCGACACCTGGGAACACCTCACCAATGGCCTGCCTGGCGGCGCAACCGGGCGTATCGGCCTGGCCCTGTCCCCCGCCAATCCGCAGATGATCTACGCCCAGCTCATTGATACGATCGGATACCTGCAGGCAGTCTACCGAAGTGACGATGGGGGCGACAGCTGGTACGATGCGGGCATAAGCGGTGTTAATGGAGTGGACTTTATGTGGTGGTTCGGCCGGCTGTTCCCTCACCCGCATTTACCGGAAACGGTCTTCCTGCCCAGCCTGAGGCTCTACCGGACGGATAACGGGGGGGGGAGCTGGACCAACATCACGGGGACTTCCGTGCATGTCGATCAGCACGACCTTTATATCGATCCGAACAATCCGGATTACATGGTTTTGGGCAACGATGGCGGGCTGTACATCTCAGAGGACGATGGCGAAACCTGGACGCATAAGCCCAGCCTGCCCATCACGCAGTTTTACACCTGCGAGGTCGCCAACCTGAACTCAGACCGCCGCTTCGGCGGCACCCAGGATAATGGCACCATACGCACCACCACCGCAGGCCTTGATGACTGGGGCCTGATCTGGAGCGGCGACGGTTTCCGGTGTCTGGTAGACCCTACCAACAACGACTTCGTTTACCTGGAGTCCCAGCGGGGACGGCTGAGGCGCTCTGTAGCCGGCGGTATCCCCTCCTTTGCTGCCCTAAATGGCATTCTGAGCGGGGACCGGCGCAACTGGAGCACTCCCGTAGCCCTCAATCCGCTAAATCCCAATAGCCTTTACTATGGCACTTACCGCCTCTACAAGTCGACCAACCGGGCAGTGTTTTGGAATCTGCTGAGCGATAACCTCACCGGGCCCGATGAACCTGGCAACCTGGTGTATGGGACACTTACAGATATCGCTATTTCTCCGGTGGATACGAATATCATTTTTGTGGGGACCGACAATGGCTTCGTTCAAAAGAGCACCGATGGCGGGCTGACCTTTGAGGATGTCTCCGGCAGTCTGCCCGACCGCTGGGTGACGCGCGTTGCGGCCAGCCCTGTGGACAGCCTGACAGCTTATGTCACCTTTTCCGGCTACCGGTTTGACGATTACCTCCCTCATGTGTTCAAAACAGAAGATGGGGGGCAAACCTGGCAGGATGTTTCCTTCGGCCTTCCCGAAGTGCCTGTGAACGAGATCATCATTGACCCTGAAAACCCGGAGCACCTCTACCTGGGCAATGACGTGGGCGTCTACATCAGCTACAACGGAGGCCTGACCTGGCAACCACTGGGCTTTGGCCTCCCACCGGTGGTGATCGGCGATCTTTGCCTGCATCAGCCTACGCGTACGCTTTACGCCGGCACCTACGGCCGGTCTATGTACAGCATTAATCTGGAAGACCTTCCTCAAACCGGCGGTACCATTTCAGGCGCTATCAGGACCGCCTTTGGGGAGGCCACCGATGCCACCGTTTCCATTGACGAAATTGGGCTTGACCTAAATACCAATAACGGCACTTACGCCATCAGCGGGTTGCCCTTTGGCCAAAACTTCACCCTGAGCTTCTCTAAAGACGGGGATGATATTAATGGTGTCTCTACATTTGACCTCATCCTTATCAGCCAGCATATCCTGGGCATCAGCCCGCTGGACAACCCCTACCTGCGCATAGCAGCGGACGCCAACAACTCACAATCCATCACCACCCTTGACCTGATTCAGCTGCAAAAACTCATTCTCAATCTGGATACCGAGCTGCCCGATCAGGACAGCTGGCGCCTGGTACCTGCCAACCATACGTTCATCAATCCGCAAAACCCCTGGGCGGAGCCCTTGCCTGAAGTGCTGATGGTGGATAACCTGCCCGCACAAACAGTGCAACTGCCGGATATGATCGCCATCAAAATTGGCGATATCAACGGAAGTGCTTTACCATAACCTCAAAATATCGACTAAAATGATGACCATGACTCGTTTTCTCTTCCTCGGGCTGACGCTCGCCCTGCTCCTGCCTGGTTGCGCAATGCGGCAACTGGACCGGGCGCAAAAAGCGTTTAACGAAGCCGCCACCATTGAGAATCAGCAGCGCTTTTCTCCTCAGTCGGGCGTGTTTGTATCACCGACTTTGTCCTATGTAGTCGCCTACCGGCATGTGAGCAAGGCGGTAAAAAAGCGCGGCCAACTCTCAAGGAATAACCTGGAAGGCAACGCCCTCGCCTTAAAAGCCTTATGCGAATGGAAGTTGAATGCCTACGATGTCTCAAAGCAGTCGGCACTGGAAGCATTGCAAACCTTCAACCGGCTTGAAAATGAGAAGCGCATCCGCATGTCCCGCGATGAGACGCTGATGAGAGCTTTGCCCGATATCCTGGTGCTGGATCAGGTACGCAGCGACTTGTTTTCCTTTCACAAAGGCGCAGTCGGTTTTGCAGCGGCAAAGCAGCAATATCAGGAGCAGGTGTACCATAATGCTGAAGATACAGAGGCTTATCTGGAAGAAGCCCTGAACCACCTCCGGGACCGGGAACCCACGGCCGGGATCAGTACCGAAATGGAGACTTACCTGGTATTGGTACAGCTTGCCGGGCTGAAGACCTGGGCAAAGGGCATCGACTTTCTGCGGGAAAGCATTACCGAAGACCGCAGCCTTTCGGACGAGGGGCGGCGGGCTGCAACGGACTTCTTTCTGCAGGAGCGGCAGCAGCATCTGGCTCCCCGCAAGGCGCTCCTACTGGCTGAACTCTCGGCTCTTCTGCCCGGGGGTACCGGCCATGAGCTCTACCAATTCTGGGACAGCGCATTGTAGCATTATTCGAGGCCCGGAAAAAAGGCATCCTCGATGTGCTTAACGCTGTAAGATTGCTCATCGAGGTACAGGATGGCGATGATATCGAAACGGATTTCCCAGTCGTGGTCGATGTGTTCCATGTATGCATGTGCCGCCGCAGTCAGCATGTCCTCTTTTTTCCGGGTCACAAAGTCTTCAATTTCCCCAAAGGCGGTGGTGTTGCGGGTTTTGACTTCCACGAAAACCAGGGTCTTCCCGTCCATGGCAATGAGGTCGACCTCCGCACGGCGGTAGCGCCAGTTGGTTTCCAGTATGCGGTAGCCGCGCTCCTCGAGGTAGCGTTTGGCAATGGCTTCCCCGGCATGGCCGATGTCGTTGTGGCGGGCCATGTTTAGGCTTCTTCTTCCAGTTCCTGCAAAGCGAGCCAGGCCATAAGCCCGGTGCTAAGCGCCAGGCAGTCCTCGTCGACATCAAAAGTATTGGTATGGATGGGGGAAGTGATGCCCTTGGCCGGATTGCCGGTGCCCAGGCGATAGAAGCAGGCGGGCATTTCCTGGGAGTAGTATGCGAAGTCCTCGGCTGTCATGCGGATGGGCAGCTCCACGACGTTTTCCTTGCCCAGGTACGCCTCAGCCCGGGCGCGGGTTTTATGCGTAAGCGCTTCGTGGTTGTGCAGGACCGGGTAGCCGACCTGTATGTCCAGTTCGCAACGGCCGCCCATGCCCTCGGCAATGCTCTCGGCCATCTTCTTCATCCGTTGATGGGCATCGAAGCGCCAGCGCTCATCCATAGTACGAAAGGTGCCTTTGAGCTTAACTTCGTTGGGGATTACATTTGTAGCGCCCCCGGTGGAGGCAATTTGCCCGAAGGTGAGCACCGTTGGCGTGCCTGGATTGGCATTGCGGCTTACAATCTGCTGTAAAGCTGTGATGATGTGGGCGGTGATGACGATGGGGTCAATGCAGTCCATCGGCAGGGCACCGTGCCCCCCCTTACCGGTCACCGTCATGTATAGCTCATCGGCGGAAGCCATGTACTGCCCGGCTTTGATGCCGATTTTGCCCGCTTGCAAGGGGGGGTGTACGTGTTGCCCGAAAATACTGGCCGGCCTGGGGTTCTCCAGTACGCCCTCTTTGATCATAATGGAAGCACCGCCCGGCAGCCGTTCCTCCGCAGGCTGGAAAATGAGTTTGATGGTGCCGTCGAATTCCTCCCTGAGCGTATTGAGGATGCGGGCCGCGCCCAGCAGGGAAGAGGTGTGCACATCGTGGCCGCAGGCATGCATCACGCCCTCGTTTTTGGATTTATAAGGCACCTCATTGGCTTCGGTAATGGGCAGCGCATCAATATCGGCACGCAAGGCCACCACTTTGCTGCTGCCATTACGGCCGTGGATAAGGCCCACCACGCCATTGTCAGCCACCCCATGCTCGTAAGGGATGCCCATCGCCTCCAGTTGGGCAGCGATGTATTGCCCGGTCTGCACTTCCTCGTAGGAAAGTTCCGGGTTTTGGTGGAGGTGCCGGCGGATAGCCACCACATCGGTGTGGAAATCTTTGGCCAGTTGCTGTATCTTTTCCTTAAGCGTTGTCGCGGTCTTGAGGGCGGTCATGTTGATCTGATTTGCGACTAAAATAGGGAATTGAGCGCTGTAAGCCGAACGACGCCCTTATTTATGACGGAAAAATCGGAAAGCCGCCATGCCCAGCACCAGCATAAACAACCCGGCAATGGCCTGTACCGGGCGCTGGTAGAGGGTGTTGAGGACAAATGCCGTGCTGATGAACACAAAAATGCCCGGCACTACCGGGTAACCCCAGCAGCGGTACACCCGATCCCGCTCGGGCTGATTCCGGCGGAAGTGGAAGATGCTGCCACCCGCCAGCGCCATAAAGGCGATATCCATAAAGGTGACGTAAGTGATCAGGTCGGAAAAGGTGCCCCAGAAAAGCAGCAAAAGGACCGCCCAGGCCGCCTGCACAAGCATAGCTGCCGCCGGGGTGTGAAAGCGCGGGTGTACCTTAGCCAGTTGCGGAAAGAACACCTTATCCCGCGCCATAGCGAAGTAGATGCGCGGGGCAGACATGGTGTAAATCCCTATCGTGCCAAAGATGGAAATGGCAATGGCTACCGTCATGATTTGCCCGCCTGCAGGGAGGACTACTGCCGCTGCATCCCCGGCAACCCGGGTGGTTTGTGCAATCGCCTCCACCGGCAGGAGCAACATGTAACCGATATTGACCAGCACGTAGGTCAGCGTGACAATCAGCGCGCCCAGCACCATCGCCCGGGGCACGGTACGCTGCGGCTCTACGGCTTCCCCCGCCAGATAAGAGGCATGGTGCCAGCCGCCGAAGGACCAAAGGACCCCCACGAGCGCCAAAAGGGAAGCAGAAAGAATATTATCGGGCAGGTTATGAGTGCTAAAAGGGTCGAACGTAAGTTGCTGCGCATCATAAAACCAAAAGCCCAGCCCAATCAGCCCGGCAATGGCCAGCAGCTTTAGTCCTGTGAAGACATTCGACAGCCACTGACTGGCACTGACGCCGACCAGGTTGAAGAGGGTCAGCCCGGCAATCACCCCAATGGCTATCCCGATTTTGGCGGAAGCCGAAAAAGCGTAAAAAAAGGAAAGGTACTCTGCCAGGGCAATGCCCAGTGCCGCCAAAGCCCCGGTGTTGATGACCAGCAGGATGGTCCAGCCGTAGAGAAACCCGGCAAAGGGGCCGTAAGCTTCCCTCAGGAAGACATAAACACCGCCGGCAGTGGGGAACATGCCGCCCAGCTCCGCGAATGTCAGCGCACCGGTGAGGGCAATCAATCCGCCCAGTATCCACACCAGCAAAATAATGCCCTGATGGGGCACTGCCGCCGCCACCTCGTAGGGCGTGACGAAAATGCCGCTGCCGATACAGGAACCCACCGCAATCATGGTGAGCCCGTAGAGGGTGAGTTTGCGGTCGAGCCCCGGCATGGGTTACTTCGAGCTCAGTTGCTGCTTCAATTGCAGTTCTTCGACCACGTATTCGCCTACCTTTTCACCTTGCGCCACTCCGTAATCAATGGCCGGGCGGTAGTGAATGCCCCCGTACAAGCGGCTCACGGCTGCTTCATTGGAGGCATGGTAGAAAGACTTGAACTGACGGGCAGGCAGGCCGTACTCCTCTTCCGTGGTGTCGTTGAAGGCGAAGTCATCGCCAAAAATCGAAGTCAGGGCTACAGCGGCAGCGCGGGAAATCACGCTATGCCCGCTTGTGTGCTCCGGAAATGGTGGCGTTTGGAGCGTTGGCACCCAGTCTTCATCAATGTATTTGTTGATGACCGTCTCGGGCCGGATGAGATTGCTCCGGTATTTCTCGTCCCAGCAACTGATGAAACCATCGAACAGGGCGATTGAGGTCAGGGTATACGCCTCCACGCTCTTCATAAAGCTGGCTTCGTCCTGTTCGCAGGCGATCTTGGTAATACCGATCCAGTGGCCGCCCGGAGTGATTTTCTTGGTGGCAAACATCACGTGGCCGGTGTGGTGGGACACATAGGGGTTGCAGTCCCAAAACTTAGCAATCGACCGGCGTTCGGTTTGCTCAGCGGTATCGGCAACGGCCAGGGCATTGTAGACCTCCATGGTCTCCTGCATAAATTTGCTGTCCTTTTCGGTGCTGAATTCGGTGGGTGGGGGCGGCGTAAACTGCTGAGGAGATTCCAGGACCAGCGTCCGGATTTCCCGCCAGTGGGGCTCAATGCCGTCCATGTAGTCAGGTGGGGTGGGCTGCCAGCGGGCGGGGTCATCGTTGATGGAAAACTTGGGATAGGTCCGCGTTTGCTTGTACATGTCCTTGTCTGCCCAGGCCAGAATGTGGTCGGCTACCGCTTCTCCGTAGAGCAGCGAGCGGTCCCAGACATCTTCCGGCACGTGGATGCTGTCGAGGCGCTGATAGAGCTCCTGCTGATAGGCATCCATTTTGTCTTCTGAGAATGTCAGGGCTTTGCCGACTTTCAGAAAGGCATGCAGGGACGCCAGCGGGTGGCAGTAGACCTGCCCTTCCTCGGGCTGAGGCAGAGGCTCCAGCCCATTGATTTGGCCGGCCAGTGTTTTGTATTCCGGATAGTCGGGCTGCAGGGCCTCGTAGCCCGCAATGCTCGAATAGGCATAGATGCGGCTCGCGACCGGGGGCGAAAAAATATCGTACACAATCACGTCGCTCAGCTTCTTCATGGACTCATGGAAGTAAGCTGCGTCATTGATGTCCTCCTGATAATTGGGGTTTGTCGGTTGGCAGGACCAGGTCATGGCTGCCAGTACAATGAGGTACAATCCAACTTTCCAATGCATAATCAACCGGGTTGTGGTTAAAAGTTCATCAAAAGTAACAACTTAATCCCCAATCTTGATGGGGAAAAGAGGATTCATTTACAAAGCTTGACTTTGGCAAGGCCTAAACCGCCTGACTAAAGAGCTGCCCCTCGGGTTTTTTACGCCAATAGCGGGCATCAAGCGCCATGCAAATGTTGCGGATGAACGGCTTGCCGATATCGGTCACTTCGAGCTCAAAGGGGCGCCGGATGATAAGCCCGTCGGCTTCCAGCTCGTCCATGCGGTCCAGCCCGGCGTAGAGCGCCTCGCATTGCAGCCCGGCATCGGCCCAGTTCGTCCGGTAGCGGCACATGATATTGAGGATGTGCTGCCGCAGGGTGCGGTCTTCTTCCGTCAGCAGGTGCCCCTTTACGATGGGCAACTCCCCGGCATTGACCAGCTCCTGATAGCGCTCGATCTTTTTCTCATTCTGCACAAAAGCGCCCCAGCTGTCGCTAATGGAGGAAGCGCCCAGTGCCA
>JANSXW010000324.1 GCA_024742755.1 bacterium
GATATTTGCGCTAAGCCAAACCGACCGGCACTGCTCGAAATCCAGGACCCTCCCAACCAGCACGCCCGGCGAAAGGACCGACTTCCCATACGGGCCAGTACTGGCGTTTCAAACTACGTCGGACAGCGAGTGCGCCGGGCGAGCCTGCCACACCGACCGGCACCGCTCGAAACCCAAGACCACCCACCGGCACCGCTAGCCCCCCTAACCTCTAACCCCTACCCCCTAACCTTCATCCTTCCCACCCACAAGCCGGAGCACACTACCCAAAGCAGTCAACGCTCAAAGCGCACCCAGCAGCCCAAGCCATTCAACCCGATCAGAATAGGAAAACACTACTTCTTATTCGGCACCAGCAGCTCCCGGACATCCACCTCCAGCGCATCCGCCACTTCGTACAGGACCTCCAATGGCGGCTGCATCTGATTAGAGCACCAACGGGAAACCGTTGCCCGGCTCCGTCCCACTTGCTCTGCTAACCACTTGCTCGTCTTTTGCTGATCAGCAAGCACTGCCTTAATCCGATTATACCGCTGCATAAAAAACTATTTCCAGCAAAAATAAGGCTATTAGCAAGGGCTCAGAATCTCAATAAAACGAAATACTTCATTAAAGTTGCGCTTTACGTAACAAGTTTATATATTTGCCCTTGACAGGACCAAAAGCTCCACACACAGAGCCGTCTGTCACCCATTCCAAACCCACACTTGCGACCATTTTTCAACCCACACCCGACGAAGCCCTGCGCGGAGTTGGTCCAAAAAACTTTCTCATGCCGAGAAAAGAACACCGAGGTCGCATTCAAGCCCAGGGCGGCGGCCTGGAAGCCAGCGAAAGCTGGTCGCAAGATGAGCCCCTGACTGCAAAGAAAGGCCGGACCCTATTACAGCAGCTCAAAGCCAAACTATCGAAAAAAGAACGCCGGGAGCGGAAACACCACCTGGAAAAACTCGAAGACCTGATCGACCGGGCGGAAGAAACCGGCGGGCTTCATGCCCATTATGGCAAGTCTTTCCAAGACTCTGACAGCGACATCCGGGTCGATGTTGAAGTACTCGGCGGAACCGCTTTCGTCTGTGTAGTGTTAGCTATTATACTTTGGGCAATCATCCAATAATTCATCATGAGCAGTATCTTATATCCCGATTTCCTGAAAGATGAACAGGCGTACGCCGCCGCCACCGAACATTGGACGGCACTGTTCACTGACCTGATGGCACAGCAAGGCTGTAACTGGTCTTCTTACATCAAAAACCAATTTGGCGATGGCACCCCCATGCGGGATGGCAATCCCATCTTTAATGCATTTGTCCCCCAAACCGGGCGGGCAGTGCGTATCATACAGCACCCACCTTCCCCAAAGGAGAGCTTCGTCACCTGGACAAACGAAACGGAATGGGCAGATGGCACCCCTTTCACGGAGCTCGTCATCAGCCTCATCCTTACAGAAAAGACCAAAGGGCAAGCTATAGAAGCAATGAAGGCATGGTTTTCAGCTTCTGCGCCTACCCAAAATTAAAGCGATAAAATGGCGACTCTTATCCCCCCCTTATTTCCCAACTTCCTATCCGACCACAACGTCTGCCAGCAAGCCGAACAGTACTGGTCGGAAGCCGTCACCCAGCTGCTACAGCCCCACGGGCTCAGCCACCACCCCTTTTACACCAAACACTTCGGCAACGGCCAGCCCATAGCCGATGGCAACCCCATTTTTAACGGCTACATCCCCGGGCGCCACAAGCTCGTCCGCATTCTCCAATACGACCCGACCACCTTCGAAGGGGCCTCCATCGGCTACTACACCGACACCTGGCCCACCCCTGAGATGGCCCCAGACAAACGCCCCCGCCACACCGACCGGCACCGCTCGCCCCAGGCAGGAGACCGCAAACGGTCGGACCAGGAAGCCATCGCCTGGCTCTTAACCTCATCCTCGCCAAGACCCTCCACAGACCAACCTTAGCCTCTCCCCGGGCAGGGCTAAGGTTGAGGTTGGTCCAGGGCAAGGCCCAGCCAAGGTTAAGGTTCAGTACCCACCAGCTTCCTCCAGAGGCGACGGCCGCTTTGCGACCGCCTCCCGCAGCCCCAGCGACCGGCAACGCTCGACCCCAGGAATGCTCCAGTGGCACCGCTCGCCCCAGGCAGGAGACCGCAAACGGTCGGACCAGGAAGCCATCGCCTGGCTCTTAACCTCATCCTCGCCAAGACCCTCCACAGACCAACCTTAGCCTCTCCCCGGGCAGGGCTAAGGTTGA
>JANSXW010000413.1 GCA_024742755.1 bacterium
CCAAACTACTGCGGAATTAGCTCCAGTGCCGTAGTTTCGCAGTAACTACTTCCAAAATTGCCGTTGCCGTTGCCGTTTTTTTTGCCGCGTTTTTGTTGCCGTTGCCGTTGCCGTTGCCGAGAAAAGTTACTTTTGCAAGTCAATTAAGAAGTCACTAGTTGCCGCGAAATGGGAATTGCCGTGAAATGATTTTTTACCGTGGGACTCTCTAAATTGTCTTGCCGGATTGGTTGGGAAGTGTGCGCCCGACAGTGCGCCCGACGGTGCGCCAGCGTGCCCGACGCCCAACTTTTTGCACCATGCCCAACAACAGCCGGGCGCTTGCCCAACGGCCCGCCCGACAAATCTTTTTGTGCCATGCCCAACAGCCGAGTCGCTTGCCCGACGGTAGGGCGCTTGCCCGACGGCCCGCTTGACAGCGTGCCCGACGGCGTGCCCGACGCCAAGCTTTCTACGCCGGGCACAGCAGCCGGGGCGCCGGCAGCGTGCCCCACACCGTGCCCGACACCAAGCTTTTTGCACGCGCCCAACAGCCGGGGCGCTTGCCCAACGGCGTGCCCGACAGCGTGCCCGACGGCGTGCCCGACGCCAAGCTTTTAAAGATGCGCGCAGCGGCCCGCCCGACAGCGTGTCCGACGGGGTGCCCGACACCAAGCTTTTTGCGCCGTGCCCAACAGCCGACTCGCTAGCCCGACGGTGTGCTCGACAGCGTGCCCGACGGCGTGCCCGACGTCAAGCTTTAAATGACACCGCGCCCAACAGCCGGGGCGCTTGCCCGACGGCCGACAGCGTGCCTAACGCGCGCCGCGCCCAACAGCTGGAG
Organism: bacterium; assembly: GCA_024742755.1. GTDB lineage: Bacteria > Bacteroidota > Bacteroidia > Chitinophagales > Saprospiraceae > Phaeodactylibacter. The sequence continues at coordinate 824 of JANSXW010000413.1, forward strand.
CGCTTGCCCAACGGTGTGCTCGACAACGTGCACGACGCCAAGCTTTTTCGCCGTGCCCAACAGCCGGGGCGCGTGCCCCACGGCGTGCCCGACGGCGTGCCCGACAACCGCTCACAACGACCAAAAGTCACATAAGAAGAACTACAAGCACTTCCAAACCACTCCAAAGCTGAGGAAAAACCGCCAGCCCACTCCGAAGCACTGATTCCAAACCGCACGCAGCCACTCCGAACCATGGAAATGCACTATAAAC
>JANSXW010000320.1 GCA_024742755.1 bacterium
TGAACGTGGCGCTGCAAGCGAACAAGCTTGCTCCATACATAATAACCCTAAACCCTGTCCTTAAGTGGCCCAGAGCGTATCCAACCTCCTTTATAAAGCCTTGATAAAACGGCCATTGGCCTTGATAAAGCGGCCATCGGGCGTGCGCACCTTGATAAAACAGCCACCGGCTCTGATAAAGCGGCCATTGGGGCTGGCCGGCCTTGATAAAACGGCCGTCGGCTTTGATAAGATTGCCACTGCGGCTGGCCGGCCTTGATAAAGCGGCCATTCGCCTTGCCAGCCCTTAAACGGCCACTGCTGGTCCTTGGGCTGGCCGGCCTTGATAAAACGGCCATCGGCTTTATAAAACGGCCACTGCGGTTGGCCGGCCTTGTTAAAAATGCCATTCGCTTTGCCGGCCCTTGATAAAAATGGCTTGGCCTGGCCGCTGTTTCACTCCTTTTCGGCGCAGCCCAAATCTAGGAGATCTGACCATTTGGCCGCTTCTGGTTGATAAAACGGCCATTGCGGCCACTGGCTTGGTCCTCGGCCTTGACAAAGCGGCCATTGTTGATAAAACGGCCATCGAGGCTGGCCGGCCTTGATAAAACGGCCATCGGCTTTGATACAACGGCCACTGCGCTTGGCCGGCCTTGATAAAGTGGCCATTCGCTTTGCCAGTCCTTGATAAAAATTGCTTGGCCTGCCGCTGATAAACTGCTTATATGGGACAATATGAAATCGGCCACCCGCAGCCGAAATCTAGGAGATCTCTGACCATTTCGCTTCTGGTTGATAAAACGGCCAATTGCGGCCACTGGCTTGGTCCTCGGCCTTGACAAAGCGGCCATTGTTGATAAAACGGCCATCGAAGCTGGCCGGCCTTGATAAAACGGCCACCGGCTTTGATAAGGTTGCAACTGCGCCTGGCCGGCCTTGATAAAGTGGCTATTCGCTTTGCCAGCCCTTCATAAAAATTGCTTGGCCTGCCGCTGATAAACTGCTTATACGGGACAATATGAAATCGGCCATCCGTAGCCCAAATCTAGGAGATCTGACCATTTCGCTTCTGGTTGGTAAAACGGCCATTGCGGCCACTGGCCTGGTCCTCGGCCTTCATAAAGCGGCCATTGCTGATAAAACGGCCATCGAAGCTGGCCGGCCGTGATAAAACGGCTTGGCTTTGACAAAACGGCCACTGCGGCTGGCTGGCCTTTGCTTTGCCAGCCCTTGATAAAAACTGGCTATGAAATCGGCCATCCGCAGCCCGCTTCTGGTTGATAAAACGGCACCGTGTGAAATCGGCCGCCCGCAACGCAGGTAAAGATCTCTCTGCTAAAATTGCCATTGGGCAAACCCAGGAGCGCAGGCACGGACACGCTAAAACTGGCCCTCCGCAATCCGATCACGGGAGGGACGCGCGCGCGGGAGGCTGCAGCACAAACCCATAGCTGCGGCGGAATCCCCGACGCGGGAGCAGGCGCGGAGCTCCTAAAACTGGCACCCACGATCCGATCACGGGACCCATAGCTGTGGCGGAATCTCCGACGCGGGAGCAGGCACGGAGATGCTAAAACTGGGCCTCCGCAATCCGATCACGGGAGTGCCGCGTGCGCGGGAGGCTGCAGCGCAAACCCACAAAGGCGCGGAGAGGCTAATACTAGCCCTCCGCAATCCAACACGGGACTGCCTCGCGCGCGGGAGGCTGCAGCGCGAACCCATAGCTGCGGCGGGGTCTCGACTGCAATCCGATCACGGGAGCGCCGCGCACGCGGGAGGCTGCAGCGCAAACCCATAGCTGTGGCGGAATCTCCGACGCGGGAGCAGGCGCGGAAATGCTAAAACTGGCTCCCGCAGTCCGATCACGGGAGTGCCGCGTGCGCGGGAGGCTGCAGCACAAACCCATAGCTGCGGCGGAATCTCGACAGCGGGAGCGCAGGCGCGGAGACGCTGAAACTGGCGCTCCGCTATCCGATCACGGGAGTGCCGCGCGCGCACGAGGCTGCAGCACAAACCCAGAGCTGTGGAATCTCTGTCGAGCAGCTAAAACTGGCGCTCCGCAATCCGATCACGGGAGTGCCGCGCGCGCAGGAGGCTGCAGCACAAACCCATAGCTGCGGCGGAATCTCCGATGCGGGAGCAGGCGCGGAGATGCTAAAATTGGCCCTCCGCAACCCGATCACCGCAATCCGCTCACGGGAGCGCCATACGGCGGATTCTTGACTGCAGATCACGGGAGTGCCGCGTGCGCGGGAGGCTGCAGCACAAACCCATAGCTGCGGCAGAATCTATCTTGGATCAAGCAAACCCTAAA
>JANSXW010000088.1 GCA_024742755.1 bacterium
ATTGATAGAGATCGATTCAAAGCTAACATGGTCAATTGGGTGTTCAATCATTTTTGCCGGAGTAGCGTAAGTTTTTTGAGACGAAACGATCAACCGGCTATACAGCCGCACTGTCGAATTTTTCAGTGCGGCTGTTTTTTTTATTTCTGCTTCACGTAAGCCTCCACTCCTTTGCCAGACAGCTCTGATTTAAGAGCCTGTGCATCGCTCAGCCCATCAAAGCGGTCGACCAACGCGACGGCATAACGCCCCCGGTCAAAAAGCTCTACAGCAGCATTCGTGTACCCCATACCTCTTAGTTTGCTGACCATTTCCTCGGCATTGTTGCGGTATTTGAAAGTGCCGGCCAGTACCATATACTGCCCGCTGGCAACAGAGGCATAATCAGACGCTGTTTTTCCCGATGTGCTCCCAGGGCCACGGCTGGAAGATTGCAGGTCACTGTCCGCATCCTCGTAAGCAGGCTCTGCTTCTTCATACCCAGCTTGTCCGCCCTCATCAGTATCGCTGTCTACATTATCAGAAGCCGCCCCGCCTTCATCGTAGTAGCCATCATCAAAAGTGGCTGTTGTATCCTCCGGATAGTACTCCTCTTCTGGGTATTCGTCCTCAGGCTCCGTGACCATTTGGTCTGCCGTGACCGGGTCTTCCGGACCGCTCCCCAGCAAGTTGGTGGTCATGTAGATCAGGTAGACGAGCGCGGCAACGCATACCGCGACAATAGCAATGGTGACGTAATCGAGTCTTGACATAGTGGCGATGGTGTTGTTTGGTGATGAAAATAGGTATTTTTTACTAACTCCTGTTAAATCTGCGGCCAAGCTCAACTTTTAACAGCTCAAATGCAATATCTAAACGCACCAATCGGTTAATGTTCCCGTCTGTCATCTAAGACAACAAAGCTTCCCCTGATAAACATTCAAATACCATAAAACGATTGCTCATCCGGAGTACCTCTACGCTTTTGCCTGGAAGCCCCCGCCGGCTTCTATTGTCAAACTCAAAATCCTTGGAACATGAACGCCAAATTGCTCAAAACCTGGATGATGGTACTCGGCTTTGCGCCCTTTTTCCTGACCGCGCAGCAGACCGCTGCCCCACAACCTGAGGAGGCCAACCCGGAAGCGGAAGAAAGCATCCCCATTGATGAAATGACGGAAGAACAGCGCACACAGGCTATCTTCACTGCGGTCAACAGCGGAGATACCGAAGGGATCAGGCCACTGCTCTCCTGCCTCACGTACTACAAGCACAACGAAGATGGGGAGACCGCCCTCACCCAGGCCATCAAACAACAAGACCAGGCCATGGTGGCACTGCTAACCGAAGATGCCGTGATCAACCTTAAAAATCAGGCCGGAGAAACCCCGCTCACCCTCGCGATCAAGCAGGGCAACTTGCCCATTATCCAACTCGTGATGCGCCGGGCCAAAGCCGGGCTGAAAAATGACGCCGGAGAAGCCCCTTTGTTCCTGGCCATAGACCTGGAAGACCTTTACCTGCTGCAGGAGCTCATCAGCCGCGGTGCCGATGTCAACCGCAAGTCCAATGGCATCACCCCTCTTGCCAGAGCAACCCAACAAGGGCAGATTCAGGCTGTAGCCCTGCTCATCCGCAACGGTGCCGACCCCAGCATCCCCAACGACAACGGCGACCTGTCCCTCTACCTCGCTACCTCAAACGGGCAGGCGGTCATAGCGGGCATTTTACTGCACAAAAGCCCTCAGCCCATGAAGGATGCCAACTGGGCCACCAAAATCGGGCAGCCGCTGATTGTGATTGCTACCGAACAGGGCTTCGACCAAATTGTCAAAACCCTCCTCGATTTCGGTGCCGATCCGAATCAGTTTGACCACCTCGAAAACACCGCCCTCAATATCGCCGCTGAACAGGGCAGGTATGCATTGTCCAATCTCCTGGTGCAGTCCGGTGCCGACCCGAATCACGCCAATATCATGGGGACCACCCCCATTGCCGCTGCCGCTAAAAATGGCCACAACGAAGTCGCCAATCTACTGGCAGAACAAGGCGCCAACCCCAATACCCGAAACTACGAAGGCATTGCCGCCACCGATTACGGGAGCTACCTTAACAACCAGGAGCTTGATGCCATCATCAATGCTTTTGACCAAACACAGGGGGCTGATAACCCCTAAAGGCATCCTGAGAACCGATTGATTCCCCATTACCTGACCGGGGCTGGCCTTGTGCCGGCTCTGGTTTTTTTATTTTTTACACCCCTTAGTTTGACTTTTAAACTAAGAGTGCGTATACTTGTAGCGCAATAGATAGTTTTGAATCAAAACTAAGCTTGATTTTACTGAGGCCATCCCGCCTTGTAAAAGCCAGGCAGGCTATTGCCCCCGGGGATTTTTTTATTCTTAAATCCTAAAATTTAAACAAGATGGGTTACGCAAAATGGTCGAGTGATGCCTACCAGCATCTCCGGGCAAGTTATGCCAACAAGTCAAGAGACGATATTTTTCAGGCCAACCGCCACCGGCGCATGAATGCCGCTGTAAACCCGTACGGCATCCGCGTACGGGAAAGCCGGGATTCGCAACGGCACCCTAATTCTTTAGCGATTGGGGTCTTCCTCGATGTAACCGGCTCTATGGGGCGCATACCGGAACAGCTCGTGCGTTACAAGCTGGGCGCGCTTATGAATACGCTGATTGCCCACGGTGTCGAGAGCCCGCATATTATGTTCTCCGCCATTGGCGACCACCTCTCTGATCAGGCCCCACTGCAGGCCGGGCAGTTTGAGGCAGGAGCGGATGAGCTGAGCGATGGGCTGTCCAAACTGTGGCTGGAAGGCGGCGGGGGTGGACAGATACGGGAGTCTTACCTCCTCGCCTGGCTATTGGCGGGCCGGCACACCTCAATCGACTGCTTTGAAAAGCGGGGGCAGAAGGGTTTCCTCTTCACCGTAGGGGACGAAGCCAGCTGGGAACGGCTTTCGCCTGAGCAGGTACAGCGTATTATGGGATACCGCCCTCAACAAACACTTGATGCAGCCACACTGCTGCGGGAAGCACAGCGGATGTACCACGTTTTCCACATCCACATCAACGAAACCGGCTACCGCAACCACCCTGAGGTCATCGGGTCCTGGAAAAGCCTCCTCGGGGAGCGCGCGCTGATCCTGAATGACCATAATGCCCTGGCGGAGCTCATCGCAGCTACGGTAGCAATAATCAGTGGGTACCCATTTGAGGAAACGATGGCGGGCTTCGAGCCGGCTGCCGCGCAGCAGGTGTCACAGGCTTTGGCTCCGGGCACGGGCTGGAACAAACGGTCTTCTAACACAACCATTCTTCCATTATGAGCACACAGATTGTCATTGGGCTGGGCTACGGCGATGAAGGCAAGGGCCTGGCCACCGATTATCTGAGCCGCCGGGCGGCGCACCCTGTTGTGGTGCGCTTCTCGGGCGGCCATCAGGCGGGGCACACCGTAGTGGGCCCCAAAGGAGCGCGGCATGTCTTTTCCGGTATTGGGGCGGGCACTTTTCAGGGCGCACCTACCTTTTGGAGCCGGTACTGCACGTTTTCGCCTCCTGCCCTGCTGAACGAGCATCAGGCATTGTCGAAGCTGGGCTATCCGCCCCGTATTTTTGTGGACGCCCTGTGCCCGGTCACCACGCCTTACGATATTGCTTACAATCAGCTGCTGGAGCGCAGCCAACGGCATGGCAGCTGTGGAGTAGGCTTTGGGGCTACCGTGGCCCGGCATTCGGAAACGCCCTGCCGGCTGTTTGCTCAGGACCTCGCCTACCCGGTGGTGGTGCAGCAAAAACTAAAAGCCATTGAGCAGTACTACGTGCGCAAAGCCAACGGGCTACTGTCGGCAGAGGACTGGAAAGAGGAGGCCCCCGCCTGGCAGGAACAGTTGCCGGCGGTGCTAAAACGCATCCATCTCACCTCCGAATCCAGTTTTTTTGAGCGGTACGAAGGAGCTGATTTTATCTTTGAGGGCAGTCAGGGCATTCTGCTGGACATGGACCACGGGTTTTTCCCGAATGTCACGCGGGCGCACACCACCTCCCGTAATGCTCAGGCCATTATCCGGCGCAACGGGCTGCCGGAGCCGGAAATCTTTTGCATCACCCGGGCCTACCAGACCCGGCATGGCAATGGTTTCCTGAGCAATGAAGGCATTCCTGCCTGCCTGGTTCCCAACCCCAAAGAGACCAATCAGGAAAACGAGTGGCAGGGGGCACTGCGCTACGGTACTTTGGATGTCGACCTCCTGCGCTATGCACTTCAGTCTGAGTCCAACTACTCCGCCGGGCAAAAGCGGCACCTTTTCCTCACCTGCCTCGACCAGTTGCAAGGGCCCATGCAGGCTACCCTTGGGGGGAAACGGCATACTTACCAGACACCGGACTTAATCGCCCGCCTACTGCCCTGCATTAACGGCAGGGTTTACCAAAGCTATTCCGATGACGGCCAGCAGGTCAGGGAAGCTACTTTTGCGACAAAGGCCATAGCCAAATAACTATATTTGCGCGGACCATAATCCGCAACCTATGACACTAAGGGAATTTTTTGACGTACTGACCAACGATCCGACTTACGTACTGATCTATTTGGCCATCATACCGGTCATGGCATTTGTGGCCGGGCTGACGGGCCAGGACAAAGGGCACGAAGCACCGTGGAAATACCTTTACTCCACCCTCATTTACTTCATTTGTGTGCCGGGTATTTTTTCCATAACGGTCTCGGTCTATCAGTTTCTGTTTGAGCGGCGCAGCATTTGGGATGCCGACGTATTTGTGCAGGTCCTGCCCATTGTTTCCATGGTCGTCACCCTGCTGATCATCCGGCGCAACGTCAACCTGGATTACATCCCGGGCTTCGACAAGCTGGGCGGGCTGGTGATGATCATAGCCTCCACGCTCATCATCATGTGGTTCATAGACCGGATGCGGATTATTGTATTTTCGTACCTGCGCTTTGAGTATGTTATCTTTTTCTTTGTTGGCCTGCTACTGGTCATCCGTTTTGGGTGGAAGCGGGCGTTTGGGAGTGCATAAGCCATGTCCCTGAACTGTAAAGCCCGTTGTCGAATCCTGAGCGCCCAACGCTTTGACCTAATAGCACCTGTCGATAATGCCAAGTCGCCTGGAGCAGCCTGTGCTGACATCAGCAAAGCCCTCGTTAACCTATATACATGACGCGGAGTGGCTTGGGCGAACCTGTTCGGCAAGTATATCCTGTACCTGTCGGCTATGCACCATTTTATTAGCCGTTTTTTTTTGCATCACTGTTGCATCTTTTGGATTCTTGTCTTACTTTTGCAACATCGTTGCATTAAAACAAAAACTCAAAAGATGAAGCTATTAAAGTACTCCATGCTGGTTATATTAGCGCTCAGCGTAACAGTTTTCACTGGTTGCGAAGACGATGACCATGACCACGATCACGGCGACAATGACATTACAATTAACATCCTGGAGCCTGGTGCCGATGAAGTGGTGGCCGATGCAAGCGACGTTCATATCCATATTGAAATCGAAGCGACTGATACCAATCACGACATCGACATCGTTCTCCACCCGGATGGTGACGTAAACGATAAGATCATCGATCAGCACATGCATGACCACGATCAAAAAGTCACTTTCGAGCAGGATATCGACCTGTCTTCTTATCCGGCAGGCACCAAGTTCCACCTCGAAGTGGAAGCTTGCAAGGACCATGACTGCGAAGAGAAAGAGTTTGCTGATGTAGAATTCTCCATTCAGTAAAGTTATTTTTTTACCCGGCTAAGCCTCAGCGCCGGTAGTGCACCCGTTGCATTACCGGCGTTTTTTTATGCCCGCTCCCCGGCCGCCACCTAATCAAAGTCACTGAAAACCACTGAGAAAAGTCATCTGCTTTGCGCTGAAATTCCGGTTACATTTGGATAGAACATAAAACCAGCGCATCATGAAAACCTTCATCCGCATTACGATACTGCTTTTGGCGACCTTGCTGATGACCAGCGCTGCCAGGCGGGATGTGCGTCCTGGCATGGTGCAATTTGACCGGGCATTTCTGCCGGCATTGGATTACACCCTGCACGCCAATACACACGATGCCAAAAAGGCTGTCTTCTACCTGGAATTCCGCTGGCGCCGGCTGCGCGATCAGCTCGCGCATCAGTACCCGGCCGAAAAGGAGACCCTGCGCCGCATTGATAGCTGGCTGGGCGATGCCTATTATGCCATTGACGCCAACCGCCCCTATACCGCAGCCAATCAGCTGGAGCACGTGAAGTACGAACTGATGGTCCTGCGCGGCCGCTACGGCATCGACTACTATCTGGATGACCTGTACGACTTTCAGGGCGGGCTGGAGCTGCTGACAGAAGCTGCCAGTGATGAAATGCTTTGCCTTATGGATTGGGGTGAATTCGTTGCCCTCGGCAAGGAGCTGCGGCTGGAGTGGCAGTACATCATGCAAAAGCCTTTTGATCAGGAACTGTACGACTTTGACGACAAGGACGTCAAACGACTGACATACGAACAACGAGCAATGGCGGAAGCTCTATATACTTTCGCAAAAGCAACCCAGCGGGCAGACCGGAATGCAGTAGCGACTGCGGCCAAAGACCTTATACCTCACTACAACGAAGTACTCCGGCTCTTTGGGGACTACCAGTCTACACAGACCTTCTTTGCCCGGCACAACCTTATTAGATAACCGAAAATCGGCCATTATGAATCCGGACACACCTATTCGGGAAATTATGACAACCAACCTCATTACGGTTGGGCCCGACCGCACCGTAGAAGCCATTCAGGAGCTGTTCCGCGAAAATGAATTCCATCATATCCCAGTCGTTGACCGGGGCGAACGCCTGATCGGCATCATCAGCAAGGAAGATGTTTTCAAGTTGTCTTATGTACTGTCGCTGCAAACCACCGGCAAGAAGTATTCTGAAAAGGAATACCAAAGCCTGAAAGCTGCTGACATTATGACCCGCTACCCGGTCACGCTTGACCCCGACGATACCGTAGGCCTGGCAGCAGATATTTTCCTGGCCAACAAATTCCACGCCCTGCCCATCATTGAGGATGATCAGTTGATGGGGCTGGTGACCACGCACGACCTGCTTTCGTACCGCTTTGGAGAGCCTATGCCTCCCAAGCAGGAAGAAGTGTTTGAAGAAGAACTTTAAATCTGAAAAATTAGCAGCCATGACTGATAAAACCACCACCGTTGCTCAAATCATGAGCACACCTGTAATCACAGTGGGGCCAAATGACACGATGAGCGAGGTACAGGATATCTTCCGCAAAAACAACATCCACCACATCCCTGTGGTCGACGATGGCAAAGTGGTGGGTATCATCAGCAAGTCTGATTACTATCGCCTGCTGCACGGCTTCACCCTGTTCAAGACACAGAAAAGCGAGCAATACAACGATGCCATCATGCGCTCCCTCCTGGCCGGAGAAGCCATGACCCGGCAGGTCGCTACCCTTGCTCCCGGTGATTCGCTGGAAATGGCCGTCGGCTTTTTCCGGGAGAACCTCTTCCACGCCCTGCCAGTAGTGGACAAGGGCCGCCTTATCGGCATTGTGACGACTTTTGATTTGCTTACGCATGCATACTCCACTCCTTTTATGATGGAGGAGCAGTAAAGTACATACACTTCTTAGTTTACTTCAGCCGCTTCCGGAGCACTTCGGGAGCGGCTGATTTTGCTTAAAACACCCGCGGCTCAAACCCATCCGCATTCATAATGGCAGCGGAATCACCGGTGGCTCGGATGACGAACAGGCCTCGTTTTTCGGCCATGTCTTCGCTGTTTTCCTCTGCACGCAGGAAGGCGACAGCACCGTAAACGTTGTGGTCATGATATTCGGACAGCCAGGTTTTTACCTGTTGCAGCTTTTCTATATGCTGACGTACATGCTTCGTGCGTAAGGTGGTCTTGACTTCGATGACCACGATCTCTTTGCCGTTGTGGGCAATGATGTCGAACTCATAGCTCGTACCTTCATAGGTGCCTTTCACGCGGGTGGAGGTCCGGTTGATCCTGATGCCCTTTTCCTGAAGGATACGCACCACATCACCCTCAACCAGAGATTCCATGAGGCGCCCCCACTGTGATTCGAACAAGTCGAAAGCCTGTTGAATGCGTTTATCGGTTTGCTTAAACTTCGCGTCCGTCTCTTTGAACTTCGCATCTGTTTCCTTGAACTTTGCGTCCGTCTCTTTAAACAGTTGCTTGATTTCTGCCCAGGTCAACTCTTCTGCCATGAGTAGTCCGTTTTAGATTTATGCTGAATACAAAACCACTGTAAAGGTCGTTAAGTTCCCACCTCCCTGCGCCAGTCAGCCTTTTACAAGCCCCCGGGCAGCATATCTACCACAATTTTTCTACCTTTGGGCGTCTAAAATATCCGAACCGCTATGTCAGCAGACACCTTCAGCAAAGTAGACGAAATGAAGGCGGCCATTGAGGCCGATCAGCCGGGCGACCTGCAGGCGCTTGAGCAGTTTCGCATCAAATACCTGGGCTCCAAAAACGTCATCAAGGTCTTGTTTGGGGAAATCCGCAATATCCCGAACGAGCAGAAAAAGGAGTACGGGCAGCGGGTCAACGCCGTGAAGGAAGCCGCAGAGGCCAAGTACAACAGCCTGAAGCAGGACCTGGAAACGGCAGCGGAAGAAGCGGCCGTCAAGGACATTGACCTGACCGCACCGGGTGAACCCCTTGAACTGGGTTCCCGCCACCCGATTGCCGTGACCATGAACCGGATCATCCGCATCTTTGAGCGGATTGGCTTTGTGGTGGCCGATGACCGGGAAATCGAAGACGACTGGCACAACTTCACTGCTATGAATACGCCGGAAGACCACCCGGCACGCGATATGCAGGACACCTTCTACCTGCAAAACAGCATGGAGATGCTCCTGCGCACCCATACCTCTTCGGTACAGGCGCGGGTAATGAAGCACACACAGCCGCCCATCCGCATCATTGCGCCGGGCCGGGTGTACCGCAACGAGACCGTCTCTGCCCGCTCCCACTGCCAGTTCCATCAGGTGGAAGGCTTGTATGTGGATGAGCATGTCTCCTTCGCCGACCTGAAGCAGACGCTGCTGTACTTCGCCCGGGAAATGTTCGGGCCCGATGCGCAAATCCGCCTGCGCCCTTCCTACTTCCCGTTCACTGAACCCAGCGCGGAGATGGATGTCTACCTCGGCACCGAAACGGAGAAAGACTACCGCCTCACCAAAGGCACCGGATGGCTGGAAATCCTGGGCTGCGGCATGGTTGACCCCGCTGTGTTGGAGAACTGCGGCATCGACTCCACCAAATACACCGGCTTTGCCTTCGGCATGGGCATTGAGCGGCAGGCCCTACGTCTGTACGACATCGGCGACATCCGCCTTTTCTTTGAGAACGATGTCCGCTTCCTGAAGCAATTCGCTTCTACGATCTAGAAAAAACGACTATGAAACCGAGTATCCCCAAAGGTACACGCGACTTCGGGCCGGCTGAGGTCCTCAAACGCAATTATATATTCGACACCATCCGGGAAGTGTTCGTGCGCTATGGCTTTCAGCCCATAGAAACCCCGGCCATGGAAGACCTCGCTACCCTGACCGGCAAGTACGGGGAGGAGGGCGACCAACTGCTGTTCAAAGTGCTGAACAATGGCGATTTCCTCTCCAAAGCGGATCAAAGTGCGCTCGGGGCTAAGGACTCGGCAAAGCTGGTCCCTTCCATTTCCAAGCGGGGGCTGCGCTATGACCTCACTGTGCCCTTCGCCCGCTTCGTGGCCATGCACCAAAATGACATCCCGTTCCCTTTCAAGCGCTACCAAATTCAACCGGTATGGCGGGCCGACCGGCCGCAGAAAGGGCGTTATCAGGAGTTCTATCAGTGCGATGTGGACGTGGTAGGCTCGGAGTCTCTTATGTTTGAAGCCGAACTCGCACAGATTTACGATGAGGTGTTCCAAAAGCTGGGGCTCAAAGTGGTCATCAAGCTCAACAACCGGAAAATCCTGGCGGGCATGGCAGAAGCAGCCGGCTTATCTGAAGACCGCTTTATGGACATGACTATTGCCATCGATAAGCTCGATAAAATTGGCATGGACGGCGTGAAGCAGGAGCTCAGCAAGCGGGATATCTCAGATAACGCTATTGCCAAAATTGAGGCCATGCTGGGCACCACAGAGCTGGATGCCCTGAAATCCACCTTTGCGGCAAGCGAAACCGGGCTCAAAGGCATTGAGGAACTAGAGACGGTCTTCAGTTACCTTAATCTTGGCGACACCCACAATACCATCCAATTCGACATCACGCTGGCCCGCGGGCTCAACTACTACACCGGTTGTATCTACGAAGTAGCCGTTGACCTGAGCGCTGAGGGGCAGGAAAACATCAAAATGGGCAGCATCGGCGGGGGCGGCCGCTACGCCAATCTCACTGAAAACTTTGGCATGAAGACCAATGGTTCTGGTGTGGGCGTGTCCTTCGGAGCAGAACGCATTTACGATGTGATGGAAGAGCTCAACCGCTTCCCGGAAGACAAAGCCAATACCCTGCAACTGCTTTTTATTGCCTTTGATGAAAAGGCGCACCGCTACGCCTTCAAAGCGCTGCAGCAGGTACGGGCAGCTGGCATCAATGCTGAGCTTTACCCGGAACCCGCCAGGCTAAGGAAACAGATGAAGTACGCTGATCAGCGCAATGTGCCATACACGGTCGTTATTGGCGACCGCGAGATGGAATCGGGCGAGCTGGCCTTCAAAAATATGGTGACCGGCCAACAAGAAAACCTCCAACTGCATGCGATCATAGACCAACTGAAGCGATGAAGCGTTTTTACCTTAGCTTACTGCTTTGTGCCCTTGGCAGCCTTGCAATTGCGCAGGAGCTGCAGTTGGAGAATACCGCCACCGGGCGCACTCTTACCCTGAAGCCGGGCAGTACCGTCGATTTACACCTGGATTTACCCGCCGCTCAGATGGTTCGTACCAACAACCGGGTGCTGACCGGTGCGCTGCAGGCCCCGGAAAAAGGGCTCCTGCAAATCCTGCCTGTACAGGAAACCAAGCAGTATATTTTTGAGAACGGGCTGGAGCGGGAAGACAATACCTACTATGAAGCGCTCCTCGGCCGCCAACCCTTCCGCCTTCCCCTGGAAGAGGTCAACTCAATCCATTATAGAACGCCGTCTGCGGAGCGCCTGAATAAAGCCGGGAAAATCCTAATGGCTGCCGGCGCTGCCGGTGCGCTGCTCGTTGCTCCGCTGGCCAGCATTGATTACGGCGCGGGCAGCTTCAATGGGGACCGCTACTTCCGTGTCGCCGGGTACAGCCTGCTTACGGCTGGTGTGGGTGTGGGCATCAAATTTGGCACCCGCAAACGTGAATTTGCCATCCTTCAGCCCGGCGAAAGCCCGGATAAAAACCGCTGGGCCTTAAAGATCCTTAACTAATCTGCCATGCCTAAATTCACCCACCTCTCCCAAGTACGTACGGCTATTGAAGATGGCGACCTGACCTGCACGCAGCTCGTGGAGTACTACCTCGGCCAAATCGAGCAGCAGGCCCACCTGAATATTTACGTGGAGGTGTATGCTGAAGCGGCACTGGAACGCGCCCGCACCCTTGATGCCCGGCGTCAGCAGTCGCCCGGAGAGCTTGGCCGGCTGTATGGCATGGTGCTTTCGCACAAAGACGTTATATGCTACGCCGGGCATGGTGTTCAGGCCGGTTCTAAAATATTGGAAGGCTTTGAGTCCCTCTACTCTGCCACCGCCATCGAGCGGTTGCTGGCTGAAGATGCCATCATCATCGGGCGGGTGAATTGTGATGAATTTGCCATGGGCTCTTCCAACGAAACCTCCCACTTCGGCCCCGTACGCAATGCCGCCGACCCGGAGCGGGTGCCTGGCGGTTCTTCCGGAGGGTCTGCCGTGGCGGTACAGGCAGACACCTGCCTGGCCTCTCTGGGGTCAGATACCGGGGGCTCGGTGCGGCAGCCGGCCTCGTTTTGCGGGGTGATTGGGATGAAGCCCACCTACGGGCGGATCTCCCGCCACGGGCTGCTGGCTTATGGCTCCTCCTTTGACCAAATCGGCACCCTGACGCATTCGGTGGAGGATGCAGCCCTGCTGTTGGAGATCATGGCCGGGCCGGACGAATTCGACAGCACTGCCAGTCAAAAGCCGGTACCCCTGGCAGAAGAAATCAAGGCAGCCGCTTCCGGAAAGCGCATTGCCTATTTCCCAGCTGCACTGCAGCACAAAAGCATACAGCCCGAAGTGAGGGCCACTGCGCAGTCCTTCATTCAGCAACTGCAGGATCAGGGGCATACCGTTGAGGGTGTTGAATTTGACCTCCTTGATTACCTCATCCCCGCCTACTACGTGCTCACCACGGCCGAGGCTTCTTCCAACCTCAGCCGGTACGATGGCATACGCTATGGTTACCGCAGCCAAAATGCAACAGACCTGCTGTCGACCTATCAGCAATCCCGCACCGAGGGCTTTGGCACGGAAGTCAAACGCCGCATCATGCTTGGCACCTTTGTACTGAGCGCGGGCTACTACGATGCCTATTACACCAAGGCGCAAAAAGTACGCCGCCTGCTCAAGGAAAAAACAGATGCCATTTTCCGGGACTACGATTTCATTATGATGCCCGCTGCGCCAACCACCGCGTGGAAGCTGGGGGACAAATCGGCTGATCCGGTAGAGATGTACCTGGCCGATATTTTTACGGTACCGGCTAATATGGCGGGCATTCCGGCCATTTGCATTCCCGCCGGAGCAGACGATGCCGGCCTGCCCATCGGCATGCAGCTGATGGGGCCCAAATTTGCGGAAGCAGCCCTGCTGAGCATGGCCAGCACCCTGACCCGTTAATCACATTTCAACGACATGACCCGACCTAAGTATACCGAACGCGTAGCTCAGTTTGAATCGGCTGCGGAAGCCCTCAGCCAGCGTTACAATCGCCTTTCCATCATCCGCCTGTTGATTTTTCTGGGCGGAATTGCCGCGGTGGTACTCCTCTGGAATGGGGTGCACGCTCTGGCGGGCGTGGGCGGGATCATTGTCTTTCTGGCTGGCTTCTACCGCTTCGTCACCTGGCACCAACGGCTGAAGACCGAAGAGCAGCATCAGCGCAACCTCGCCAAAGTCAATGCCTGGGAAGCTGCCGTGGAACAACATGACTTTTCGAACTACAACGATGGTGCCCGTTTCCTCGATCATGGCCACCCCAATGCCATAGACCTGGACCTTTACGGGCCTTTTTCCATGTTTCAGTACCTCAACCGGGCGGTGACTGCCCTGGGGCAGCGAATGCTCGCCCGGTGGCTGGCTGAACCGGCTACCCCCGATGCCATCCAAGAAAGACAGGAAGCCCTGCAGGAACTCGGCCCAATGCTGGAGTGGCGGCAGCACTTTCAGGCGTATGGGCTGGAAACAGAGGATAACCTCGAGCAAATCGACCTGCTGCACCGGTGGATGAAAGAACCACCTTTCCTGACCGACAAAAAATGGGTAGCAGCAGCGCTTTACATCATCCCACTCTGGTCGGTGGGTGCTGCCGTAATTTGGGCGCTGTACCTTCCCTGGTACCTCGGCATTTTGCTGTACCTCCCTGCTCTGCTTATCCTGCGGCACTTTGTGGAACGGGTCAACGAAACGCACCAAAAAACAACACATGCGGAGCTGGCTCTACGGCACTATGCACAGCTCATACAGCATATTGAGGGACAAAAATTCCAAAGCCCCCTCCTGCGGCAGCTCCACGATGAGCTGTCAACAGAAGGGCAACCTGCCTCCGTTATGATCCGCCGCCTGTCTTACATCATCCGGCAGCTGAATGTGCGGTACAATGCCTTTTCCTTCCTCTTCAACATTTTCGGATTGTGGGAGTTGCAGTATGTCTACCGGCTGGAAAAATGGAAAGCCGCTGTGCAAGGCCACCTGCCCAGGTGGTTTGAAGCCATGGCCAGCTTCGAAACCCTGAGCAGCCTGGGCAATATTCACCACAATAATCCGGAATGGGCTTTCCCTGCCATCACAAATGGCGCAGTTGTGGAAGCCGAAGAGCTGGGGCACCCGCTGCTGCACCGCGACAAGCGGGTGTGCAATGACATCCACCTGCCCACCAATGGCCACATCAAGCTCATCACCGGTTCGAATATGGCCGGCAAGAGTACCTTTTTGAGAACGGTAGGCCTGAATATGGTACTCGCCATGGCCGGCGCTCCGATCTGTGCCCGCAGTATGGCGCTGCCGCCTCTGCAGGTCTACACCAGCATGCGCACACAGGATGCCCTGCAGGAAAGCACTTCCTCTTTTTACGCCGAACTCAAGCGCCTCAAGTTCATCATCGAAGCGGTGGAGGACACCGCTGATCATCAGCCGCCGCAGTTGCAGGCTTTTTTCCTGCTCGATGAGATACTGAAAGGCACCAACAGCAACGACCGGCATACCGGCTCCAAGGCACTCATCCGGCAGCTCATCCGCAGCCGGGGTTCAGGCATCATTGCCACCCACGACCTGGAACTGGGGCAGCTGGAAGCTGAAGCCAACGGCACGATTGAAAACCTTCGCATAGAGGTGGAAATTCAGGATGGCGAACTACACTTCGACTACAAGCTCAAGAAGGGCGTGAGCCAGTCCTTCAACGCCACGCTTTTGATGAAGCGGATGGGGATCAAGATTGAGGAATGAGCCTTGTTGCCGCTCGTAGGGCACTGTCAAAGTGGCCTACGAGTGGCAGGGGCAAGTATAGGCTTAACCAATGTAGCCATAGAAAAACCCAATACCCCCGTGTGACTTAGGACACACAACCCATGTCCATATGATCATAAATTTGTGTTATCAAATAATAAAACAAATAGAAAACATGGAAGATAACACCACCATCAATCAAATGCCACGTATTGGCGATCAGGCCCCTGACTTCACTGCCTCCACAACTACTGGCCCGTTGAAACTTTCTGAGTACAACAAAGACAGCTGGGTGATCCTATTCTCCCACCCTGCCGACTTCACACCGGTATGTACTACAGAAATGAGCGCTTTCGCGGTCGACCAGCAGTTCTTCGACGAGCGCAACACCAAGCTGCTGGGCCTGAGCATCGACAGCATCCACTCCCACCTGGCGTGGGTCAACAACGTGAAGGAAAAGACTGGCGTCTATTTCCAGTTCCCGATCATTGCTGACCTCGATATGAAGGTGTCTCAGCTGTACGGCATGCTGCACGATAAGGAGAGCACTACTGCTGCTGTACGCGCGGTGTTCTTCATAGATCCTAAAGGCACCATCCGCCTGATGATGTACTACCCTCTCAATGTGGGCCGCAATATGGAGGAAATCAAGCGCGCACTGATTGCCCTGCAAACGGCAGACGAGTGTAACTGTGCCCTGCCTATCAACTGGACGCCGGGCGAGAAAGCCATCGTTCCTCCACCCAAAACACTGGCAGAAATGGACGAGCGCATCAAGAACACAGAATATGAAATGGTAGACTTCTATCTGGCGAAGAAGGATATCTAAGCCTGGGTTTAAAGTTAGTCAGGACCGATAACGATGAGGAAATGGGCGCGGCGGGTATGCTGGGCTCATTTTCTTTTTGGGGCTTGGGCCCCTTGGCAGTTCTTTATTGGAAATGCCTCGCTTATGCTTTGTCTATTTACACCCATTAAGTTCAGACACAATGAGTATAGCCCGTTGCCTAAAAGGCAGGGAACTTTAGAGAAGTGTTCTGTGTTATTTTTGAATAGCAATAATTTGATAATGGACACAACAAACCAGCCTCCCTTAAACGAAATACAACTTACACTGCTTCGCCTATTTAGCAGAGAGATGTCTTCTGATGAAATGACACACATCAAGCAGTTATTGATGGATTATTACGAAAAGGAACTTCAAAAAGAGCTTGATGAGGTGATAGCAGACAAAAATCTCAGCCCTGCTGACTTTCAAGAGCGTCTAAACCAGCAACAACGTAGTTCCCATTGAAAGTTGTCATTGACACCAATTGCTTAATCGTTTCCATTCCCCGAAAGAATCCTGAGTTTTGGTTATACGAAGCATTTTCGGATGGATTATTTGAATGGCTGATAAGTAATGAAATCCTCACTGAATACGAAGAACAACTCTCTTCCTTTTACTCTCCAAAGACTGCGGACTTAGTTTTAAAAATTCTTTCAACTGCTCCCAATGTCACTTTCACTGAGCCATATTTCCGATGGGAGTTGATAGAAACTGACCCGGATGATAACAAGTTTGCAGATTTGGCAATTTCAGCCAACGCCAACTATCTGGTACCCCATGATAAACACTTCAAGGTATTAGACACTATTCCTTTTCCCACCGTAAAAGTTGTTGACCTCTCCTCTTTCAGGCAGGTACTTTTCCATTGATCGTCATTGCTTTTTTGATTTCGACCCATCGACTAACATCCTATTTCCACACCACCCATCCCTCACAATCCGGATAAGCCCGGAGCAAACCTTCCCAATCCGAATGCGGCCCCATCACACTTAGAGCGGAAGCCAGCGCATCTGCAGTAGCGCAATCGGGGCAAAGAACCGTGACCTGCGCACCATGCTGCACCCCAAGCCCGGTACGAGGATCGATAATATGGCTGTATCGACTCCCTTCCCAGCTGAGGTAGCGGTAGTAATCCCCGGAGGTGGCAATAGCGCGGTGAGCAAGGTGGAGGGTGACCGATTGGGATTGCCCGAGGCTGTCCATTTGCTGCACCTGTATGGCCCAGCCGGTTGTACCCGGTGGAGGCGACGTGATGCGGATGTCTCCGCCGCCATCTACCAGGCTGCTTTGGATGCCACAGGCGAGCAGCGTTTCCGTCATAGCATCTACCGCGAAGCCTTTGGCAATACCTCCGGCATCCAGCTTAATCCCGGAGCTTAAGACCCGCAAGCGCTGACCGGGCAGCACCTGAATGTGTTCATACCCTACCCGCGCCCGGGCTGCTTCAATCTGTTTGAAATCAGGAAACTGCTGTTGGCGGAAGGCCCGGCGCCAGAGTTTGGACAATGGCCCGATCGTAAGGTCAAAAGCACCCTGACTTAACCCGGATAGTGCCTGCCCCTGACGTACCACTTCCCAAAGCGGGCGGCTTACTTCCACCACAGCGCCGGAGTCCAATCTACTCAACTGGCTCAGCTCACTTTGTGCGTCGTAGTCGCTAAGGCGGGCATTGAGGGCATCGAGGGTATCAAAAGCTGCCCGGGCAGCCGTTTGGGCCAGGCGGTCCGAATCCGCGTACAGTATCACCCGGAACTCCGTGCCCATCTGTGGGTGCGTGAAGGCATAACGCTCTTGCGCACCTGCCGCCACGCACCACAAACAGCTCAGCCAGATTAGCGGCCCCTTCAGATTCCGCATGCTACAGCACCTTGGTTTCTCCAGGCACTGCAATAGGGTAATGACCGTCTTCAAGCGGCATTACTTTCGGATTAGCATCCCAGGCCAGTTTCTCAGGCATCAGGCTAAGGCTGGAATTCAAGGCTTGATCCCATTCGATGACTTGCCCGGAGTAGGTGGCCATGCGCCCCATGATGGCCGTCAGGGTTGCCTTTGCACCATTTTCTGCATCTTCGTATTTGTAGTCTCCGTTAGCGATCGCTTCAAAGAGGAGATCGTGCTCGTACTGATAGGGGTTGGGGTCCTTGCGGTCGTTGTAGTCCAGTATGCTGTGCCCGCTTCGGGTCAGGATGACGCCCGGCTTTGGTGCCGTACCGTTGGTCCCGTGAAAAGCTTCTGTCACCATAGTGGGGCAGCCTTTAATATGGCGGCATTGGCTGTGCATGAAGGAGCCATCCGCATATTCGTACTCGACCATGTGGTGATCAAAAATCTCGCCATGCTCCGGCCCGGTGCGTACCTGCCGGCCGCCCATACCGGAAGCCCTTACCGGATAGGCCTGCTTGACCCAGTTGCCTACATCGAGGTTGTGGATATGCTGCTCGTTGATGTGGTCGCCGCAAAGCCAGTTGAAGTAGTACCAGTTCTGCATTTGGTATTCCATCTCGGTTTGGCCCGGCTTGCGTGGGCGTACCCATACGCCACCGCTGTTCCAGTACACACGGGAGGAGGTGATGTCTCCGATGACGCCCTCGTGCAGCAGGTCGACCCATTTTTGGTATTTCTTTTGATAATGACGCTGCAGGCCCACCACCACATTCAGTTTTTTCTTTTTGGCCAGTTCTGCGGTTTCCAGTACTTTGCGCACCCCGGGGCCATCCACCGCCAGGGGTTTCTCCATAAAGACATGCTTCCCGGCTTTGATGGCAGCCTCGAAATGATCAGGACGAAAGCCCGGGGGCGTGGCGATCAGGACTACGTCACACAAGTCAATCACCTGTTTGTAGGCCTCAAAGCCATGGAAACGGTGCTCAGCCGGCACCTCCATACGGGCGGCATCGATTTCGTAATTGGGCATTTCCGCCTTCAACCGCTTGTAGCTGCTCTCCAGCTGATCCTGAAAGGCATCGGCCATAGCAACCAGTTTCACGGATTCCTTGACCGACATGGCCTGAAGGGCAGCACCGGTGCCACGCCCGCCGCATCCAATGAGCCCGACTTTGATGGTATCATCGCCTGTCGTATAAGCTTTGGCTGAAAGTATGGAAGGGGCCATCATCAGGCCGCCCGCTGCAAAACCGGTCTTTTTAACAAAGTCCCGGCGTTTCATTTTTGAAGGTTGATCGTTTTGCATAGTTGTACAATTTTCCTGGTTAGGTATTTTATGATTTTACCACTTGATCGCTTTTCCGAAAAAAGCCTCAATTTCTTCCGGGCTCGGCTGCTGCGCCGGCTTCACTAACCTGAAACCCACGAAGGGCGAGTCGGTATTCCACCAAAGGCTTTTGGGAATCTGCGGGTCGCGCTGCTGCCAGCGGATAGAAGATTTTTCGCGGGCCGTACAAGTACAGTCTTCCGCATCAGAATCAAAGGAGCCGCCTTTGACCACCCGCCCGTAACGTTGCTCCGGCACCGCCCACGGGTTGTCGAGTGTTCCCGATCCGGTATCCTCGGGTTCGGTGTAGGCATCGAGGGTCCATTCGGCAACATTGCCCAAAAGGTCGTAAATCCCCAGCCCGGTGGGTGCCTTTTCACCAGCTTTGTGGTAGGATTCTTCACTGTTGCCATAATGCCAGGCGTGGGCATCCAAATCTTCCATCCCCCCGGCGCTCAGCTGGCAGGCATAAGCCCATTCAGCCTCCGTGGGCAGCCGGTAGAACTCACCGGTTTTTTGGTACAGCCAGCCGCAAAACAGCAGTGCAGCCTGCTGCGTCATATTTACTGCAGGGTGGCGGGGCTCATGCCCCATTCCGAACGTTACATCAATGTAGGGCGGAGTCGGACGGCTTACCGCATCTGCCTCAAAGCCACCGCCTTCCCAATTGCTCTCGTCAGAGTCTTCCTCCCGGTGCTGGAAAAGGCTGAACAGGTCGTGCGTAACTTCATAGGTGCCTATCCAAAAGGGATCGACTTTTGCTTTTTGAGTCACCTCTCCCCGCTGCCACTCGAAGGTCCCGCCGGGCAAATATACCGTTTCCACTTCTACTGTAGTGCCGGGAATGGTTGTTGAAGAAGCCGCGCCAGCCTCAGGCGCCTGGGCTCGCATGGGGCTCCATACAGCCAGCCCCAAGAGCAGGGCCAGCAGCGGGGCTTTCGTCCAATGCTGCATAGTATAGATTTTAGTTAAAGGACGTTGTTACCGTCTAAATGTAATGAAAATAGACGCAATTACAGCTCAGACTGTACGGTAAAGTCAGGGAAGGTTTCCAAAAAAGAAAAGCACCAGCCCCTTTGCGGCAACTGATGCTTTCCGTTTTTAACTCAGACGGGTGATTTCCTACCGTTGCAGGGTTTGCAGTGTATGTATAGCAATGATGCGGCAGCCCGCGCTGAACCCCTACTCCGGCCAGGGTGTTTTTCTAAAAAACCTGCCTATGCCCCGATCTACCGGCATTAAGTCCAAAACCATATTCCAATTCCACAACAGCCAGTGCGAGGAAAGAACCGATGCCATAGCTTGTGAAGAGCCGCTGGAAATCAAACTGGCTTTTGGCAAGGAAGGAGAACGGGAACACCGCAGCTTAGCCATTACCATGCGTACCCCCGGACAGGATGAAGCCCTGGCCATCGGCTTCCTGTTTACGGAAGGTATCATTGGGCAAGCCTCGGAAGTGATCGGGCTGCAGCATGTCGGGCAGGCACTATCTCCTGAATCTGAAAAAAATATTCTTCTGGTGGAATTATCGCCAGATACTTTGGTCGATTTTGAACAGCTTAGCCGCCATTTCTACACCTCATCCAGCTGCGGGGTGTGCGGCAAAGCCTCCATTGAGATGCTCCGGGCAGTCAATTTGTACTATCCGCAGCGTGGCTTTCCCACTTACAGCCCAAAGCAGATTCAGCATTTCCCCTGGCAGATGATGGGCCATCAGCCCATTTTCGAGCAGACCGGTGGCTTACACGCGGCGGCGGCTTTTGATGAGCAGGGGCAGTTGCTGTGCCTGCGGGAAGATGTTGGCCGTCATAATGCCATGGACAAACTGATCGGCGGGCAGATGCGCTCCGGCAATTTCCCCATGCGCAATCAGGCGATTATGGTCAGTGGCAGGTTAAGTTTTGAGCTGGTGCAAAAAGCCGCTATGGCAGGCGTCCCTTTGCTGGCGGCGGTGGGTGCCCCCTCAAGTCTGGCGGTGGAGCTGGCGGAGTCGCATGGCATGACGCTCATTGGTTTCCTGCGGGGGAGGCGGTTCAATGTTTATGCCGGGGTGGAGCGGGTGGTGGTTTGAGCTGAGAATAATCAGGCATCACGTCCTGGGTGTTTTAGTGCTCTTTAGCGGCTTCTTTGCTATCATCCCCACCCTGCGCCAACGGATAAGGCCGGGCAAAAGCATCCAGGCGCATGGCAAAAAGATCAGATAACCTGACTGCTACTTCTTTGCTAATATTTCTTCGGTATTTTAAAACATCATTCACCAGCTGTCGGGATACACCAAGTTGTTGTGCGAGTTCGACTTGGTTAATTGCCGAACTTTCCATTTGTCTTTTCAGCAAAGCTACCGGGTCCAGCGCATAACGCTCTCCAGTCATACGCTGATCATAATCCTCAATCAAAAGTTCCAGCAGTTCGATTTCATCCTGATACTCAGACTCGTTTTCCTGCATCAGTTTTTCATGCCTGTTGCAGTAATCGGTATATTGCGATAAGCTTTTGATGATTCTATATTTCATTTGTGCGCTCATTAGGCAAACATATTTACAGTGCAAACGTCTTTGATCTTGTCGTAATCTTTATGCGTCCCTACAAACCTGACATACAAAACGACATTTCTTATCCCAAATTTATATCCACAAATGAGTCTGTATTTATTCCCTCCCACATTGAAAATCACCCGATTGAATGACACTCCCTCACAGCTAACTATATCAGCTGTTCTAAAACTTTTTATAATATCGTTAGGCCTGTTCCAGTCACAATACCTCAGCTGTTCTCTAAAATCTAAAAAAGCCTTTAACATAATGACATCCTGGCCGCAATGCTCCAGGACATTTGCCCATTTGAAGATTTTAACGTTCATGGTCTGAAAAATAATCAATTTCAAAACAGTACGCAAATCGCGTACAGGCTATTTTCGGGCTGCAAACTCTTTACCACCACTCTCTTTACTGCTTATTTTGTTTAAAAGCTAATAGAATTAGGCCTGAACGCTTGTTTGATGGTGCAATTTGATACAGAACAACAACACTCTACAGCATTAAATATTTAGTTCTGATAGATTATGTATCCAGTCCACTTTTTTCCCCTATTAAGTTACTTGCTTCTAGAAAGTTTGCTGATTGCATATGGGCGTTCCTCCTGATAGTTCTGCCAATATTTCGTAATTTGTACGCCCCCGATTAATCACTGAACGACGAGGAGTAAATTATGGAGCCACAACCGGACGCGCAAGGGCAGGAACAGCAAGACAAGCCTGCCATCAAGATAACGGGTGCACAGCCGCCATTGGAATTCACCGGGCTCAGGCTGAGCAAGCCGGCCAGGACCTCAGCGGGCATCAAAGGCATTACAACGGCCTTCACGCACGCCACCCGCTATATGGCAGCCGGACAGGCGGTGAAGACCATGTTCCGGCTCAATCAGAAAGGCGGCATAGACTGCCCGGGCTGTGCCTGGCCAGACCCTGACGACGAGCGTTCCAAGCTTGGGGAGTACTGTGAGAATGGCATCAAAGCGATTGCTGAAGAGGCTCAAAAGAAGACCATCGGCCGCGCTTTTTTCCAACAGCATTCCATTGCGGAGATGCGGACATGGAGCGACTTTGAACTGGGCAAAAAGGGGCGGCTCGCTGAACCTATGGTGCTGCAGGCCGGCGGCACGCACTACGAGCCCATCAGCTGGGAAGTAGCCTTTGAGATGATCGGGCAGGAGCTTCGCGCGCTCGACACCCCCGACCGGGCGATTTTCTATACCTCCGGGCGCACCAGCAATGAGGCGGCTTTTCTTTACCAGCTCTTTGTGCGCGAGTACGGCACCAACAATCTCCCGGACTGCTCCAACATGTGCCACGAATCAAGCGGGCAGGGGCTGGCTCAAACGGTGGGCATTGGAAAAGGCTCCGTCACCCTTCCTGATTTTTACGAAGCGGAGGTGGTCATCGTCATGGGGCAAAACCCCGGCACCAACCACCCACGCATGCTCTCCGCTTTGGAGCGCTGCAAGGAAAATGGCGGGCAGATCATCACCGTCAACCCACTGCCGGAAGCAGGGCTGCAAAAATTCAAAAACCCTCAGCGGCCCGGCAAAATGCTGACCGGTGGCACCGCGCTCACCGACCTTTTTCTACAGGTAAAAATCAATGGCGATATCGCCTTGCTCAAAGCCATCATGCTGCAGCTTTGGTACGAGGAGCAAAAAGCGCCGGGCGCGGTCTTCGACTGGGATTTTATACAGGAACACACCGAAGGGTACGAGGCATTCATCGCCGGCCTGAAACAGCACGATTTCGAAGACCTGGTGCAGGCATCGGGCGTACCCCGGGCAGCGATCAAAGCAGCGGCAGAGATGCTGAGGCGCAAAAAGAAAATCATCATCTGCTGGGCCATGGGGCTTACGCAGCATGAGAATGGCGTGGACAACATCCGCGAAGTCGTCAACCTACTGCTCCTCAAAGGCAGTATTGGCAAGCCCGGAGCAGGCACCTGCCCGGTACGCGGGCACAGCAACGTACAGGGTGACCGGACCATGGGCATTTGGGAGGCCCCAAAACCTGCCTTCCTGGATCAGCTCAAGGCTGTCTTTGGCTTCGAGCCGCCCCGCAGGCATGGTTTTGCAGTGGTGGATGCCATCAAGGCCATGCATCAGGAGCAAGCCTCCGTTTTCTTTGCTATGGGCGGCAATTTCCTTTCTGCCTCCCCCGATACCGAATACACAGCCGAAGCCCTCCAAAAGTGCAGCCTGACGGTACAGGTTTCCACCAAGCTCAACCGCAGCCATTTGATTCACGGCAAGCGGGCGCTGATTCTGCCCTGTCTGGGCCGCACCGATATCGACCGGCAGGAGTCGGGGCCGCAGTTTGTAAGTGTGGAAAACTCCATGGGCGTAGTGCACAGCTCAGAAGGTGTCCTTGAGCCGCCATCCGATACCCTCATGAGTGAGCCTGCCATCGTTGCGGGGGTTGCCCGGGCTACTCTGGGAGACCGGAGCCGAGTGAACTGGGATCAAATGGCTGGCAATTACGACCACATCCGGGAAGCTATTGCTAAGGTGGTCCCTGGTTTTGAGGACTACAATGAGCGGGTGCGGGAGCCGGGTGGTTTTTACCTGCCCAATGGGGCGCGCAACCGGCAGTTCAATACGCCTTCCGGCAAGGCATTGTTCTCTGTAACTGCGGTGCCCCAAAAATCTGTTGGCGAAGACGAGTACGTTATGATGACCATACGCAGCCACGATCAGTTCAACACCACGGTATACGGGCTGAACGACCGCTACCGGGGCATCTACAACGAGCGCCGGGTGGTCCTGATGAATCAGGAAGATATGGCACAGACGGGCCTGAAAAGCGGACAGGTAGTCGACCTAACCGGTCAGTACAAAGGGCAGGTGCGTACTGCCCGGAAGTTTATCGTAGTCCCTTATGATATTCCACAACGCTGCGTGGCCACTTACTTCCCGGAAGCCAATGTGCTGGTCCCCGTAGATGCTTATGCGAAGGGCAGCAAAACGCCGTCCTCCAAGTGGGTGGCGGTGCGGATTCAGGTGCATGAGTAAATAATGAGCTGAACACAAAACAAAATGATCATTTATTCATATTATTAAACATCCAAACACCCCGGTCCGCAAAAGCAAAACGAAGAGGCTGCGCTGTGCCGCCTGATTTTTCAAACGCAATCCATTTACGCCAATGGCCTTAACCAAACTCTACGACAACCACGGACGCCACATCAACTACGTGCGCCTGGCCGTTACGGACCGCTGCAACCTCCGGTGTTTTTACTGTATGCCGGAAGAGGGCATCAAATACGTTTCCAGGGAAGCCCTCCTGTCTTACGAAGAGATGCTGCGCCTCATGCGCCTGCTTGCGGGCATGGGCATCGAAAAGGTGCGGATCACCGGGGGGGAGCCTTTTGTGCGCCGCGATATGATCTACTTCCTGCGGCAGCTCTGCGCCATTGAGGGGATCAAAAAAGTGAACATCACCACCAACGGCACGCTGACCGAAGACCTGGTACCGGAACTTAAAGCCATCGGTATCAACTCCATCAACCTCAGCCTCGATGCGCTGGACAAGGACCGCTTCTTCGAAATTACCCGGCGCGATGCCTACGATAAGGTGATGGCGACCTACCGGGCCTTGCTGGACCACGGCATTCCCACCAAAATCAATGCGGTGGTGATGGAGGGCAAAAATATTGAGGATATCATCCCGATGGCTATGCTCACCAAAGAAGACCCTGTGAGCGTTCGCTTCATTGAGGAAATGCCCTTCAACGGAGAGGGCGCCCATTACGAGACCCTGGCCTGGAACCATCGCCAAATCCTAAAGCACCTGCAGGCCCGCTTTCCTGATTTGGAGAAACTGCCGGACCCGCCTTACTCCACTTCCTACAACTATCAGATACCCGGGCACAAAGGCTCGGTGGGCATTATCGCGGCCTACAGCCGGACGTTCTGCGGCACGTGCAACCGGATCCGCATCACGCCCAAGGGCATGCTCAAAACCTGCCTCTACGACGATGGCGTTTTCAACATCCGGGACATCATGCGGCAGGGCGCTACGGATGAACAACTGAAATCCACCTTCCTGGAGGCCCTGGGCAACCGCGCCAAGGATGGCTGGGAGGCGGAGCGCAACCGGTCATTTGGGCTGCCTGTGCAGGAGTCGATGTCTACTATTGGAGGGTAAAGGGGCCACCGCTTTCAAGTGCATGAAAAAGAGGGTTTGCCCGTTCTGCGAAAATCCTCGTCCATACGGACTCCGGTTTTCCCGTGACTGATTAGCAGGCGTTACTCGTTCTGCGAAAATCCTCGTCCATACGGACTCCGGTTTTCCCGTGACTGATTAGCAGGCGTTACTCGTTCTGCGAA
>JANSXW010000347.1 GCA_024742755.1 bacterium
CGTAAAGGCAAACATGCCTTCCATGCTACTCGCCTGGGATACATCAGGGGCATCCGTGGCGGAATACGTAACCAGGTTCGGGGTTTGGTAGAACATATTCTCCAGGCTCTCCCAGGCAATCGTTCCCCATTGATTTATCTCTATAAGTTTCGCTGAATTCAGTGCATAGACTGGGGTGTTTCCATAGTCTAATCCAGTATTGTCGGTAAGATCCAGACGCGGGAATGTCCCGCCGATGCGCACTTCGTACTCCCCGGCTGCAGCATAGCTGTGGGAAGGATCAGGATCGTCGCCGGTAATTCGCTCCACCGTGCCATCGCCCCAGTCGATGAGGGCGTCAAAGTCGGTGATCCCCGCCCCGCCATCGGTGTACAGGGTAATCGATTCCCCAGGTGTGGTGGTTTTCCACGTGGTGATGAAAGCCGTGGCAGGATCTACCTGCAGCACTTCGTTTACGGTAATGGTAAAGGTTTGCTCGGGCGAGCTGTCGATTCCGCCATTGCCCGTTCCTCCATCGTCGGAAAGCGCAATGGTAACCGTAGCCTGCCCGAAGGCGTCGGTTGCCGGGGTAAAGCTCAACGTTCCCGTGGCCGGATCAACGGCCGGAAGCGCTGCAAATAATCCATCATTGTTGGTGCTTATGATAAAACTGAGCGCCTGCCCGCTCTCATTGGCCGCTCCGGCAGAGATCCCACTCGCCCAATTCGTTATAGTCTGAACACCAGAGTTCTCATCCACGCTCACATCCGCGCCCTTGGTAAAAAACGGCGCATCGTTGACCGCGTTTACCGTCACTGTAAACGAGGTATCAGCACTTAGTCCTTGCGTATCGGCGGCTTGAATGGTGATATCGGCCACGCCGAATGCATCGGGCGCATAGCTTAAGGTGAGTATATCCGTGGCGTTATCGATGCTAGCACTTACTAAGGTCGGGTTGGTGTTTGCAGCTACCGAGTACACCAAACTACCCGCGCTTTGCTGGGCATCCTCAAAATAGGAAGTAAGCTCAATAGTACCGACAGTAGCATCTTCATCCACCGTCACATCCATAATAGGAGCTACTACTATTGGTGCCGTATTCGGCACGATAATACTAGTTGCTAGATTGTCGGAGATAGTGCTTGCGCCGTTTTCGAGTGCAACCGAAGCAGCAACTGTTAAGGTGTACTCCTGATCTAGTGCACTCACTTCAATTCCACTCACATCGAATCCCCACTGCCCAAGCGTTGCACTATAAACAGGAATTCCCGGAGCCGTTAATCCACTTTCCGGCGTTATACTCCATTGAGGAGATAAAGCATCCGTTACAACCACGCCGTCTATGGTCAAGTCCATCCAAAGGGTATCGGTGAGAGAAGTGTCGATCGGAGAGACCTCTGTGGTGGTTAAACTTAAGGTGGTTGCAGTAAGCCCGCCATCGGTTACTGACCAGCCGTAGGTGCCGGTTAGTTCGTCCCGGCCCGCGAGCCCGGCAATGGCGTAAGTGGTGGCTCCGGCGGAGAAGTCCACCCCGCTTTGTAGGGGCAAGGCGCTCCACGCCGTCAGCATGTTGGTATAATTAGCAGGGCTCAGGCTGGTATTATCTGCAAACAAGAACATATCAGTAACATTACTGATGTCCCAGCCGCTCAGGTCTTGGTTAAAAGCCGCCGCGTCGGCAAACATCACCGTTAAACTATCAGCGTTGCTTACATCCCAGCCC
>JANSXW010000104.1 GCA_024742755.1 bacterium
AAAACCTTTATACTATATGATGCACGAGGTCAATTATTAAAGACCATTGAAACTTTGGATCAGGAAACTAATTTCAATATTTCTGCATATCAGCCAGGCCTTTACATGATAGGAGTTCGGCAACATGGTAAGCTTAAGGGTGCAGTTAAAGTTGTTTTAATGGACTAATGAGCTGAGCCGCAAACTCTTTGCGAATTAAGGATTAGGTGCCTCTTCTTTTTGTTGAACCCGGGATGATACCGATAGTTTGGTTTGGTGGTGAATTCGTCTTTTCAGGTACTAAATTTGATTCTAAGGCTTAGCAAGTGCATACTGCGCCCCCAAATTAAGCCCTGCTTTCAGCCACCTTTTTTCCAATGTTCCAGACCGCACCTCATTGTCTCCGAAGATTTGAAAGGTTCCTTGTGCGGATTCAAATCTGGAAACAACAACACTGGTGCCTAGGAATAGCTTCCACCGGCTTTGCCCCAGGGTGCGGCGGTAGGCGAGCTGGATTTCAGGTGCGAAGGCGATCTCGTTAGCATCGTTGATGATCAGTTCAGAATGGAAAAGCTCTTCAGCTTGACCATGACCAATATAAGCAGCTAGTTCTATATCAACATAACCCCGCACAAAGTAGGCCGCCTGAAGCCCCAGCTGTACCCAAAAGCCATGCTTCTCATTGAACGATCGATCGTACCGCATGGCAGTGAGCAAGACAAAGTGGTAGATGCCTGCATTAATAAAATAATCAGAATTCTCTGATCCGTAGCGGTTGAAGTCCTTATCTACATAAGGATTTAATTTGTAGGAGTCTACACCAAAAGCCAGGCCATTCACCCACTGCCAGTGTTCTGAAAGGGGTAGGGCATGGCGCAATTGGAATTCGAAGGTGGGCGATGCCCCTGAGTTTACCACGCCGCTTTCGAGAATAGGCATTGAATAATCTCGTTCAATCCACACGGCATCACTCTGTCCAACCATCAGGTGAAGCTCCAGGCCTGAGGATTGCTGGGCGGAAAGCTGAGGCAGAAACCCCGGGGAAAAGAGCAAAAGGATTGCAAAAAAGAGAGGCTCAACAGGTATTTTGGCAAGTTGACCAGAAGTGTTTGTTGCCTTTCGGCCGATAAGCTTAAATGGAAGATCGCGCTGTAGAAAGTAGTCGTGCAACTTCATAAAAGGCGTTTTTTGAAAGATTAGGGCGGATTAAAACCCTTTCCTAAATCAAAACGATTGGCACCTGTTTTTTTTGCGCTTCAGAAAAAGATTTAACACACGAAGGGCTCATTATTTAAGGATCTCGGTTTTTTATAAAAAGCCAGGCAGGAATAAGCCGGACCTGGCGGAAACCCCCTACTTTTTTCTATTTTTACCGCTCACAAAATCCACGGCTTGTGATTCAGGCATCAGGCATTAAAAAAGCATACGGGCAACTTCAGGTACTTAAAGGGGTAGACCTCTCGATTGGGAAGGGAGAGTTTGTTTCCATTGTCGGGAAGTCTGGTGCCGGTAAGAGCACGCTGCTGCATATTTTGGGCACCCTCGACCGCCCGGACAGCGGTGAGCTGCTGATCAATGACACGGCAGTTGAGAAAATGGGCACCAAAAAGCTGGCTGCCTTCCGCAACCTGAATATTGGTTTCGTTTTCCAGTTCCACCACCTGTTGCCGGAATTTAGCGCTGTGGAAAATGTGCTCATGCCCGCCCTGATCGCCAAAAAGCCGGAAGGGGAAGCCCGCAAACGGGCAGGCGAGCTCTTGGATTACCTGGGGCTTAGCGACCGCCTGCAGCATAAACCAGGACAACTCTCGGGAGGGGAACAGCAACGGGTGGCCGTGGCGCGCGCGCTGATGAACCAACCGGGGATTGTTTTTGCGGATGAGCCTTCCGGCAATCTCGATTCTTCCTCCTCTCAGGAACTGCATCAGTTGCTGTTTCAGCTCCGGGACGATTTTCAGCAGACCTTCGTGATTGTGACCCACAACGAAGAACTGGCGCAAATGAGCGACCGGCGGCTGGAAATGAAGGATGGCCTGTTAAGCTAATACCTCTACACTATGGCAACGACTCCATCACCCAATTCGTCTTCCAGAACGATCGGCGAGGCCCTGTCTGACCTCTGGCAGGCCGCCCGCGAATGGTTCCACACTCTGCTCGACCTTGAGGCCGGGCTCGACCGCGAAGGCACCATCATTGCCATCCGCAATAATAAGCGCATGCAGGGGGCCAATGCCTGGCTGCTTGGCTGCTCCATTATGATTGCTTCCCTCGGGCTTGACCTGAACTCGCCGGCCGTGATCATCGGCGCGATGTTGGTGTCGCCCCTGATGTCGCCGATCCTGGGCATTGGGCTGGGCGTAGCCATCAATGATAAAGACTCCATGTTCACCTCCATGCGGCACTTTGGGATCGCCATCCTGATTGCCCTGTTTGTGAGCACTTTCTATTTTTTCGTCAGCCCGTTTGGGCACATTACCCCGGAAATTCAGGGCAGGACTTCCCCCACATTCCTGGACGGCCTGGTGGCGATATTCGGTGGCTTTGCCGGTATCATTTCCTCTTCCCGAAAAGACAAAACAAATGCCATACCGGGCGTTGCCATCGCTACGGCTTTGATGCCGCCGCTTTGTGTGACCGGTTTTGGCGTGGCTGAGGTCTTTGAGCTTTGGATACG
Source organism: bacterium (assembly GCA_024742755.1). Classification (GTDB taxonomy): domain Bacteria; phylum Bacteroidota; class Bacteroidia; order Chitinophagales; family Saprospiraceae; genus Phaeodactylibacter. The sequence goes on from JANSXW010000104.1 coordinate 2,654, forward strand.
GAAAGGGAGCATGGAGCCACAGGCGTTTAGCGCTGAAATCAACCGGGCATTTGGCATCATCGGCGGTTCCTTCTACCTGTTTTTCCTTAACTCCTTCTTCATTGCGCTGACCACCTACATCATCATCCGGCTGCTGCGTTTCCCCCTCAAATCCTATGTGGACGCCCGGGAGGCGCGCCGCAACCGCATGATTACCGCCTTCTTTAGTCTGTTGGTTTCCCTGCCAAGCGGCATCATTTTGTACAATCTCTATGAAATGCAGCAGGACAAAGCGGAGGTGAAAGCTTTCGTAGACACCTACTTCCCGCAGGCTTGCATCAATTACGAGCTGACCTCCATCGACCGGGATACCAACAAGCTGATCCTGCAGCTGCTCGGCCGGCGCATTTCCGAAGACTCCGTGTTGTATTATCAGGAACTCCTGCACGAAAAGTACGACCTGAATACGCCGGTGCGCCTCTTTCCCATGCAGGCCGAAATGAGCCTGGAAGACATCAAAACCTCCCTGCAGGCGCAGCGGCAGGAGGTGGTGAAAATGCTGGAAACCGAACGCCGCACAGCCAATTCCGCCGTGGAAGAAACCGAAGCCCTCAAACGCGCCCTGGCCCGGCGGCAGAGCGATTCCACCCTTATTGCCAAAAGCCTGCGGGTAGCGCGGGAATCCTTTGGTGCCGATATCGAGTCCATTCAGTTTGCCCCGGAAGCCCGTACCGTAAATGACTCGGCTACCGTCACCCTGCCACCGGTTTTTATGGTCGATTGGGCCAATCGGCGGGGGACCACGGTAAACAAAGAGCGGCTTGAGCGCATTCTCCGAATAAGCGCAGAGCTGGACACTTTGCAACTGATTTCGTATTAAAAATCCATACGTGATGAGAGCACTAATCTGTGTTGATATACAAAACGATTTCTGCCCCGGCGGCTCCCTTGAAGTCAAAGAAGGCGATCAGGTCATACCGGTCGCCAACAAGCTGATGGAGCACTTCGACCTCGTGGTCGCCACGCAAGACTGGCACCCGGCCAACCACAAAAGCTTTGCCGCCATGCACCCCTGGCGCTACCCGGGCGATGTCATCGACCTGAACGGGCTGCAGCAAATCCTCTGGCCGATCCACTGCGTGCAGGGTAGCTTTGGTGCAGAATTTGCGCCGGGCCTCAACACGGATGCCTTCGAAGCGGTATTCGTCAAAGGCACCGATACCGAAATTGACAGCTACAGCGGCTTTTTCGACAATGGGCACCGCAAAGCCACCGGGCTGGGCGACTACCTGAAGGAAAAAGGCGTGGACGAAGTCTACATTCTCGGCTTAGCCCTTGATGTTTGCGTGAAATTCACCGTACTTGATGCCCTCGGGCTGGGCTTCAAAACCTACCTCGTGGAGGATGGCTGCCGGGGCGTTAATCTCAATGAAGGCGATTCAGATAAAGCCCTTTCGGAAATGCGCGAAAAAGGTGCTATCATTGCGCAGTCAGACCAAATTATAACTTCCTAACAAGAAATTTTTACCCATGGTACAACAGGAAACGCTACGCTCCTCGAAGGACTACATCGCATTGGAAGACCGCTACGGCGCGCACAACTACCACCCACTGCCTGTCGTGCTCACCCGAGGGGAAGGAGCTTACCTCTGGGACGTTGAGGGCAAAAAATACTACGACTTCCTGGCGGCCTATTCCGCTGTCAATCAGGGGCATTGCCACCCGCATATCGTAGAGGCGCTGAAAAGGCAGGCGGAACAGCTCACACTGACCTCCCGCGCGTTCCACAATGACATGCTGGGGCCTTACGAAAAGTTCATCACCGAATTCTTCGGCTACGACCGTGTACTGCCTATGAACACTGGCGTGGAAGGGGGCGAAACGGCTGTAAAGCTGTGCCGCAAATGGGCCTACGAAGTTAAAGGCGTGCCCGCCAATCAGGCCAAGATTATCTTCGTCACCGGCAACTTCTGGGGGCGTACCCTGGGGGCGATTTCTTCCTCTACGGACCCCAGCAGCACCACTGGCTTTGGCCCGTACATGCCGGGGTACGAAATCATTCCCTACAACGACCTCCCCGCACTGGAGGAAGCCCTGCAGGACGACAACGTTGCGGGCTTTATGGTCGAACCCATTCAGGGCGAGGCCGGCGTAGTCGTTCCGGATGAAGGCTATTTGCGCAAAGCATACGACCTCTGCCGTTCCCGCAACGTACTGTTTATTGCAGATGAGGTACAAACCGGCATCGCCCGTACCGGCAAACTGATTGCCTGCGAGCACGAAGGCTTTAAACCGGACATTCTCATTCTGGGCAAAGCGCTTTCCGGCGGGGTCTTCCCCGTATCGGCCGTGCTGACGAGCGATGAGGTGATGCTGACCATCAAGCCCGGTGAGCATGGCTCAACCTTTGGCGGCAACCCCGTAGCTTGTGCAGTGGGCATGGCGGCACTGGAAGTGGTTCGCGATGAGAAGCTGTCCGAAAGAGCAGAACACCTGGGCCAGATCTTCCGCGGCCGCATGCAAAAGAACCTGGTGGAAAAAACGGACCTGGTCACGCTGGTCCGCGGCAAAGGTTTGCTGAACGCGATTGTCATCAATGACGAGGAGGACAGCAAAACAGGTTGGAACATCTGCCTGAAGCTGGCCGAAAATGGCCTGTTGGCCAAGCCCACGCACGGCAACAAAATCCGGTTTGCGCCACCATTGATTATGACCGAAGCGCAGCTCAGCGAATGCTGCGATATTATAGAAGAGACCATCCTCAACTTCCAGGCCTAAAGAAGGCAAGGAAGTCAGGCTGAGCCAGGAATAGCTGCCCGGGAGCAGTGGTTCCTGGCTTTTTTTGTGATCAAAATGACATCACCCGTCCCTCATCTGCCCGCCGTCCTGCGTAATTTTTTCCGCCCACCTGGCGTTATTTGTGGGTGCGAAGTTCAAAAAGCTGGTGTACGGATTATTTTTTTATAAATTCGTGATTCACACAACTGCTCCAGCCGCAGACGCAAAACGATGACAAAACGCTTAAGCATGCTACAAAGAATCGCCCCAATTTTTATGTTCCTACTGTTGGGCTGGCCTGTTTTGGCCCAGCAAACTGCCGTTTTTACCGAAGCCAATGAAGCTTACAAGACGGGTGAGCTGATGTTCGGGCAGGGCATCTACGGTAAAGCCAGGCACCATTTCGAAAAAGCCCACCGCCTGCTGTTGCCTGTGAATGAGCCGGAGGCAGAGCTCCTCAGGACGAAGGCAGAACTGAATATCGCCCGGGCTGCTGTGCGCACGCAGGCACCCGATGGCGAAAAGCTCATCCTCGATTTTGTACGCAAGTATGCGCCCAACACCATTGCCAATCAGGCCCTGATAGAAGTAGCCGATTACTACTACAATGCCCGGCAGTACGAAAAAGCCATCGACTTCTTTTCCAAAGTGCCGACCACCGGCATGAGCCGGGAGCAAAAAGCCGAAGTGAAGTTTAAACTCGGCTACGCGCTGTTTGTGGAGAAGAAATTCACGCAGGCCAAGGCCAACTTCCGCAGCATCAAGGACCTTGAGAACGACTACTACTATCCAACCAATTATTACCTCGGGCTATGCTATTTCTTTGAAGGCAGCTATGATGCGGCCATTGCGCAGTTCCGCATCGTGGAGCGTTCCCGCAAGTACAAGCCCCACGTCCCTTACTACCTGGCGCAGATTTACTTCGCCGAGCGCCGCTTCGATGAGCTGATCGCGTATGCGGAGCCCCGCGTCAAGCAGCAGGGCGTGCTCAAGGAAACAGAAATCAAGCAGCTCATCGGGCAGTCTTACTTTGAAAAGGGGCAGTACCAGAAAGCCCTGCCGTACCTGCAGTACTACGCCGAGCGCAACAGCCGGTTGCGGGAAGAAGAACTCTATCAGATTGGCTACACTTATTATCAGGTAGGCGACTATCAGAAAGCCATTCAGTACCTTAAGGATTTGGTGACCGTAGACTCAGAAATCGGCCAGAATGCCATGTTCATCCTCGGTGATTCCTACCTGCGCGTCAATCAGCGGCAGTACGCCCGTAACGCTTTCGGTAATGCCAAGCGCATGCCGTACGATGAGGATATTCAGGAGGATGCGCTTTGGAATTATGCCAAGCTCAGCTATGAGCTGAAGGACCCGCGCGAAGCCATCAACGCCCTAAAAGAACTGCGGCCTTCCTCTCCGCATTACATTGAGGCACAACAGCTGATGAGCGAAATATTCCTCAGCTACCGCGATTATCAGCAGGCGATGGACATCATCGAGTCCCTGCCCAATCGCACCCCTCAGCTGCAGGAAACTTACCAAAAGGTATCCTACTTCCGGGGGCTGCAGCTATTGCAAAATGGCGAAATCAATGCCGCCAAGCAATACTTCGAAAAGTCGCTCGATGTATCCATTGATGCCCGCACCCGCGCTCTCGCCATCTACTGGCTGGGAGATATTGCTCACCGGGAAGAAGCCTACAACGCCAGTATCCGCTTGCTCAACCAATACCTGACGCTGGCCAAGACCCTCAGCAATATGCCGGATGAAGCCTCGATCTTCACGGCCAATTATACGCAGGGCTACAACTACCTCAAGCAGGAACAATTTACCGCTGCCCTCGGCTTTTTTGAAGAAGCGGTGGATGGGATAGACCGTAACCGCTCCTTCATTCGCAACGAGAAGGTGCGCAATCAGGTGCTGGGCGATGCAACGCTCCGGGCGGGCGACTGCCTGTTCAAGCGCAATCAGTACCTGCGCGCGGTAGACTATTACGACCGGGCGGTGAATAAGCAATACACCGGCTTTGTGTACGCGCTTTACCAAAAAGCCATAATCGAAGGGCTTCTGGGGCGAACGAGCAGCAAAATCCTGGCACTGGAGCGGATTGAGCGCGACTATCCGGAGTCTCAGTATGCCGATGATGCCCTCCTCGCACTGGGTACCACCTATCAGGAAATCGGACAGCTCAGCAAAGCAGCGGTGCCGCTGAAGGAACTGCTCCGGCGCTATCAGGGCAAGTCGGAACTGGTGACCAAAGCTCTGATCCGCCTCGGCCTCATCAGTTATAACCAAGGCAATCTCGATGGCGCCATCAACTACTACAAGCAGGTCTTCTCCACCAACCCGGACGCCAGCGAGTCAAACCTGGCTATGGCGGCACTGGAAGAGATTTATGTGGATGACCTGGGACAGCCGGATGCCTACTTTGCCTTCCTGGAAACGGTGCAGGGCAATGTGGAAAATGAGGTCCGGGACTCGATCAACTTCCGGGCAGCGGAGTCTCAGTTTGAGAATGCCAATTACGAGCGCGCTGTTCAGTCCTACACGGATTACCTCCGGAAGTTCCCGCGCGGCTTGTACATCCTCCCGGCTACCTACCACCGGGCAGAGTCCTACGCCGTACTGCGGCAATACTCTAATGCCCTGGAGGACTACGCGGCTGTGGTAGACAAAGGGCCAAGCCCGTACTTTGTAAAAGCCTTGGAAAAGGCCGCCTTGATTGCCTACAACCACGAAAAAGACTTCCTGCTGGCTTATGACCTCTTCACCGAGCTGGAGGAAGTGGCCCAATCGCCTGAGCAGCGCTTTGAAGCCCAGTTGGGTGCATTGCGCTCGGCCTATCGGGTCGGCAAAAACGATGCCGTCTACTCCCTGGCCCGGAAAGTGGCTACCAACCCGAATGCGTCACAGCTGCAGATTGCCACCGCGAATTTCTACCTCGGCAAGATGGCCTACGACCGTCAGGATTATGAGAACGCCCTTACGGCTTTCAATGAGGTCATCCGCCTGAGCGATAATGAGCAAACGGCAGAAGCCCGCTACCTCAAAGCTTACATCTTCTACCTGCGCCGTGATTTGGAACGGGCACAGGAGATTTGCATCAATGCCAATAAAGAGAGTTCGGGCTACCCGTTTTGGGTGGCTAAGAGCGTGATCCTGCTTTCGGATATCCTTCGGGAGAAAGGAGACCTTTACAATGCCCGGGCCGCACTGGAAGCGTTGCTGGAAAATTACGACGGCGACCAAAAGCTGGTCAGTGAGGCCAGAGAAAAACTCCAGACCATCAACAGCCTCATCAATCAGTCGAGCCGTCTGAATACCAGCCCGGAAGATGATGGCTTTATGGATACCGATGGCGGCCAGTAACCACGCCTTTAATGCCCTGCCTGGCTGACGGCAGGGCGCCAAACCTTATTCCTCAGACAAAAAATAGCGCATAGCCCGATGAAATACTGCAAGTTTTTATTCTTCCTGCTGATTGGATTTGCCTTTGCCCAGCCCGCCCTGGCACAGGATCCGGATGATCTGCCTTCCGGTGAAATTGACATCATCAAAAGCTTCGATGCCCGCCTGGGCGATGCAGAGCGGTTCCGGGTAGACCCGGAATTGCCGCCCCTGGACACCTCCGCGCGGCGGCTGGAGTACGATGTTTTTACCGGTACGTTGCCTGTGGAGTACCTGCCGCCCAAAATCCGTCCCCTTGCCATGAGGCGGGAGAAGGAAGAGGAAGGCTATGATGGCTACATCAAAGCAGGAGGCGGTTTCCCCGCAGCTTTGTTTGGGCAGGGCTACTATAACATCAACAACAACGACAACCTGAGCATTGATCTTTTCGCCAATCACCATTCTGCCAACAACGGGCAAAATGTGGAGAACCAGCGTTTCAGCAACAGCAACGGTGGGGTAGACGGGACCTATCACTTCGATCAGGGCTTTGCAGTCAACGCCCACCTCGAATACACCTCCAATACCGTGCATTATTACGGCTACAACGAGGTGGCGGAAGCACTCGACCAAGTGATTACCTTCGACCCGGAAGAGGTGCGGCAGCGCTTCTCCATTTTTGATGGGCAAGCCAGCATTTACAATAGTGCGCGTACCGAAGCAGACTTCAACTACTACGCAGGCTTCAAAACTTACCTGATGAACGACAGCTATTCCCCTTCCCGGGAGAATGGCTTCGATCTGGTTTTTCGCGGCACCAAATGGTTTGACGACACCCACCCGCTTTCGGTGGAGATTCAGACCGACTTCACAAGCTACGATGATTCGGAAGGCGACCAAAGCCTGAACAACTTCTTCCTGCGCCCCAACTACACCTACCATGCGGACCGCTTTCGGGTGAAACTGGGCTTCAACCTGGCATCAAATGATGACAACTTCACCTTCTTCCCGGATATTGAGGCTACAGCCGTCATTCTGGAAGGCATCGTGAACGCCTACGTAGGAGCGGATGGTACTTTGCAGAAGAATACTTTCCGCAGCCTGGCGGCCTACAACCCATTCGTGGGCTCGCCCCTTCGTATCCGCAACACCCTTCATTACAACTACTTTGGCGGTGCCCGTGGCAATGTAGAAGGTATAGACTATGATTTTCAGGTGGGCTATCAGGCGGTGGATGACCTGGCCACTTTCCGGCTGCTCGACCCTTTTGATAATCAGCCAAGATTTGATGTCTTGTATCAGGATGGAAGCATCGTCACGATCAAAGGCTCTGTTACTGCCCCCATTTTTGAGGGTTTTAAGGCGATTGCGGCCTTCAGCCAAAACATCTACACGCTGGAGGACGATCAGAAACCCTGGCATCTGCCGGCACTTTCTGTCAATGCCGGGCTTCGTTACACCACAATGGAGGACCGCCTGACCGTCAAGGGGGACTTTTTCCTTGAAAACGGCGTGCCTTACCTAAATCCGGAGACAATGGAAGCCGACAATTTGAATGGCCTTTTCGACCTGAGCCTGGGCGCAGACTTTTTCTTCTCGGAAAAGTTTGGTGGGTTTATCCAAATCAACAACCTCGCCAACAACCGCCGGGAACGCTGGTTCCGCTACCCGATTTTCGGGATCAATGCAATGGCAGGGGTGATGTTCCGGTTTTAAGGGAAGTGTATAACCAGATTAACTAAAAACGGGCAGGACCACGAAGTTCCTGCCCGTTTTTAGTTAACTGCCAAAGCATTTTACCCACGCTGCTTCATCAGCAGTTTTTCTTTTTGCTGCGCGAATTCCTCGTCCGTGAGGATGCCCCGGTCGCGGAGCTTGCCTAACTCCACGATTTGTTCGAGCAGTTTGTCACTGGGAGGCGGTGCCGCATCTTTGGCGACAGGGGAGGGGCGGGCAGCCTTCAACTCCAGTTCCTCTGATGCTTCCGGTGCCTCCAGCCCAAGTACCGGCAGCCGGTAGCCGTTGTCTGCAAAAGCCTGAAAAGCCGGGCGGGAACGCAAGAAAGCCAAAGCGTCGTGGTTATGGATTTTCTCTACCTGGTCGAAGCCGTATTCTACCGCCTCCTCCAGGTGCTGGAACGCAAGTTGTTCATCCTCCAGCATGGAGTAAGTGGCGGCCAGGTTGTAGTGGATGGCCGCATTTTCGGGCTCAAGGCTCAGCGCCTGCTCAAAATCCTCAGCGGCAGATTCGAACTGGTAATCCCGAAAGTTTTGAATGCCCCGCCGCTTGACGATTTCAAACTCCGATGGGTGGACCCTGCGGCGGCGGCCCGGTGCCGGGAAACGGTCGGTGTTTTGGTAGTGCCTGCCGTACCACTGCCGGTCTTTATCTTTATTGTAACGGCGGTCAAAGTCTTCTTTGGGCATAACAAAGAAAAGAATGGCGTCCACCAAACCAAGCAGGGCAGGCGCGAGGACCATCGGCACGTTTTCTTCAGCGGTAATTATAATGGCAAAGAATGCCAGAACCATGTGCAGGATGCCAAGAAAACGTTGCCCCAAATAAAACCGGTGCACGCCCAGAAAACCAAAAACCAACGCCAAAAACCCTGCTACGTTCTTCTTCTTCATGGATGAAATGCTTTCAAAATGACTCCGGTTGGCACAACCGAAAGGACCTGGTCACCAAAATAAGGCTTTGCATAGGCTTTTTCAATAACCTTATGCCAAGGGCGGCAGAAAATAGATAAACCAGGGGAAGTTTTCAGACGGAAGGCTTCAATCGCTGAAACAGGTAGGACCTGTCTGACTATCGGTTCAGTGCCCAGACCCACTGCCCGGACTGATCGAAGTAGCCAATTTTATCGCCCTTTTCTACCCGGTAGAGCCCCTCGCCGGCGTAGCTGATGTACTCATAATCCGGCTGCACCAATAGCTCGCCTTCGAGGCTGGCCAGCCCAGTGAACCCCTGAATGCGTACCCGGGCGTACCCATCCCGGAAGGACTCAATTTTGTCGTAGCGGGGCGGTATGATCTCAATGCCTTTTTGGTTGATAATGCCCCATTTCCCATTCACCTGTACGACCGCCACGCCATGTTGGAACTCTGTGGCTTGCTCATAGTAGCCATTGTACGGGCTGGCCTGTTCGGTAATGTAGTAAAACCGGTATTGTTCGTCCCGGACAAGGCCACGGCCTTCCTGGAAATTGAGCAGGCGGTCCAGACTGGGCTCGATGAGCATGCTGCCGGATTGATCAATAAGCCCGGCTTTGCGCATACCCTTGTACACCACAGCGCGCCCATCCTTGAAATCCAGGCATTTGGAAAAATCACAGGGGATGGCCAGCTGCCCGGACCTGTCGATGTAGCCGCATTGCCCGTCCATCTGTACTGCTGCCAGGCCTTCCGAAAAGGGGCTGGCTTTCGAAAAACGGTCTTCAATAACGAGATTTCCGCGCACATCAATATAGCCGTACCCGTTTTTGGTCTTTACAACCGCCAGTCCTTCCCGGAAAGGCTCAATGGACTTAAATTTTTGCTTGGTAACGGAGTTGCCCTGCTGATCGATCAGTTCGTAATGCACGTTGTGCCCGCCATCCTGAGCAATCGCCAGCCCATTACCGTCAAAGGCCTCAATATGTGTGAATCGCGGACGCTGAAGATAGGCTCCGGTTACGTCGATCAGGCCGTAGTTTTGATGCTCAACCACCCGGGCCGTGCCATTTTGAAAATCATAAGCCCGGTCAAAATCCGGCTGAATTACCATAGCGCCGGCTTCATTGATGTAGCCCATGCCATCATCGGTTGCGACCCAGGCCAGCCCGTCGGAAAAACTCCCCACTCTGCGGTATTGCAGGTCGATAATGATACGCCCCTGCTTATCCACAAAGCCCCATCCCGAGCCCAGCCGGACGGCAGCCAGGCCCTGGCTGAAATTTTGGACTTCCCGGAAGCGGCAGGGGATGACTTCCATGCCATCGGTATTTACAAAGCCCCATAGCCCGTTGCGGCGCACGGCCAGCCTGCCTTCGCTAAAGTACCCGAGCTCGTCGTACACAGCGCTGACCGTGATCTGCCCCAAGGTATCCACCAGCCCGTATTTAGGCTCCCTGATGTAAACCCGGACCATCTGGTTGTTGGTATTTTCCATAAACTGCACCCCGTCGTACTGACAGGGGAGTATGATTTTTGCTTCCCGGTTGACCATGCCCCACTTGTCGTGGCAGGCAACAATGCCAACCTGATTCACGAAGTCTTTGGCAAAGTTATACTGGGGGGGGACCACCACCTGCCCTTCCTGATCGAGATATCCCCATTCGCAGCCCTCACAAATGAGGTTAGCCTGCGCTTTGAACTCAATATCGTATTGGGTGTAATCCTGCATAATACTTGGGGAGGCGAGTGCTCTCAGATATTCCCGAATAAGCCCGAGGTGTAGCTCCGCATCCGTGCTGCCGGACAACTGCCCGCTAAAACTGAAACGGGCTACGCCATTGACAAACGCTCCGATGTAGGCCAGGTCCCGGCGGGCAATCCGGCCTGTCTGATCAATCAGCCCGTGCCTGCCATTGCTGAAAACACAGCGGGCCAGGCTGCCGCCCTGCCTGAAATCATTCAGGCGGATGTCCAGGAACTCCAGTTCTGTGACCATCAGCCCAATCTCATTGTTGACAATGCCGTAGGTGCGGTCGAAACGGAAACGGGTACGGTCAAAACCAACCGTATGGGACTGAGGGATGCCCACCAAAGTGAGCCCCAGGTCATGCTCTACCTGCACATAGGAAAACATGGGCTCAATCTGAACGCCACCGTCACTCAGGCGGCGCAGCCCCCACCGGTCTTCCTCCGGTGCATAAAACCACTCAAAATGGTCAAGAAGCTGGCTGTTGTGGGTGGAAGCCTCTAGCCCTTCTTCGGAACCGGCACGCTTTGATTCGCCCCCTATTTTTACCTGAAAATGCTGCTGTAGCTGATTGGCGTCCCGCAGGTAGCCAGCGGCGTCGAAAGTAAGGAGGGTAAGCTGTTCGCCCCCGCCCGGGCTTTCGGTATAAGCCCTGGCCTGCTGTTCTTCCAGCACAAGGCGGTTGTAGGATGGCGCAACGATTTCCGTGCCATCAATGTGCACCAGCCCAAAGCGCCCGGCTTTTTTAACGACGCAGAGTTTGCCCTTCAGGGGCGCAATATAGTCGTACGCCATAGGGATAAGCAGTTCGCCTTCCTTGGTGGCAACGCCCCACAGCCCATCCTGATTGACCCGGAAGTGGTTGCGGGTATAGGGCTGTATTTCATTGTAAACCGGCGCAAAAACTTCCTGGCCGCACCAGTTGATGAGCCCCAGGCGGCGGTTGTCCTTTACGATTAGATAGCGGGGGGAAAAGCTGTAGTAGTCGTGGTGCCAGTTGGGCGTGACCACCCGGTTGCAATAGAGGCTGAAGACTTTGTTGCCCTTTTCGCTGCTGAGTTTGATGTACCCCTCGTCAATTTTGCTGTACCCCTTAAACTCATTGGGGATGCGTTCGATACCGTAGAAATCTACCGCCCCCCAGTGATTGTCTTCTTTAAAAAAGAACAGGCTGTCCTGGTACACCTGAATGTCTTCTGCCCGGTTGGCAATGATCTGCCGCCCGGTACCGGAGAGCAGCCCGAGCTGCTGATTTTTGCGGGTTAGGAAAAACGTTCCGCCGAAGGATTGGATTTCATCGTACTCCGGGGGCGCCAGGCGGTGCCCGAACTGATTGGTCAGCCCCCATTTGCCTTCTTTCTGAAAAGCAAGGAAGTTCGGGCGCACGACCTGGACGCGCTCGTAACCCTTTTCCAAAATGACCTTGCCGAATAGGTTGACTACCATCCAGGCTTCGTTGTCCATGACCGCTATCAGCGTGGAATCCAGTACTTTGATGTCCTCGTACCTGGGTTCCAGTATCCGCCGCCCGTTGTCGCCAAGCAGCCCCACCTTGCCCTCAAACTGCATGACGGCATAGCCAAACTGCTTAAATTCGCCGATGGCATCATAAACCGGCGCCTGTACCAGCTCGCCGGAAGCATCAATGAGCCCCCATTTGTTGTCCTTCTTGATCGGGAAATACCGCTGGCCAGGCAGTGAGCCCCCAAATAGCAGTAAAGTGATCAGGATGAAAAACAGGCGCATAAGCAAAAGGTGGAAATGGCGTTTAGAATTTGATGATATTTTTTCAAGAAGTTTTCTTTGGCAGGGAGGATTGGCATTTAAACGCAAAATTTGGGAATTAATTTTACATTTAAATGTTTGCGTTTTCACTCAGGTGCGTTTTGTTATATATGAAGAAAAACAAAAAGTGTCTGTTGTCGCAAATATACACTTTGATTCCAGTTTTTTGCGTATATAAGGGGCATAGCCCTTTCTTCGGGCTTGAACAATTCATGAATTTTATACATTTGCAGTCGTAAAAGCGCTTTGTACCAATAAAGAACTATGCCAAAGAACTTACTTATAGTAGAGTCGCCAGCCAAGGCGAAAACGATAGAAAAGATACTCGGCAAGGATTTTACTGTCAAGTCGAGCTTCGGTCACGTCCGCGATTTGGATAAACGGGGCGGGGCAGTGGATATCGAGAATGACTTTGAGCCGAAGTATGTCGTTTCGTCCGACAAGAAAAAGGTCGTCAGGGAACTCAAAGACCTGGCTAAGAAGTCGGATGAAGTCTGGCTTGCAACGGATGAAGACCGCGAAGGGGAAGCCATTTCCTGGCACTTGTGCAAAGTGCTCGGGCTCGATGAAGCTTCGACCAAGCGGATCGTTTTCCGGGAAATTACCAAGCCGGCTATCCAAAAAGCCATCACACAGCCACGCACCGTGGATGTGAATTTGGTCAATGCCCAGCAGGCCCGGCGTATCCTGGACCGCCTCGTGGGGTACGAACTTTCAGAAATCCTCTGGAAAAAGATCAAAGGCAAACTATCTGCCGGCCGGGTGCAATCCGTGGCGGTCAAGCTGCTGGTGGAGCGGGAACGGGAAATCATGAACTTTGAGCCTTCGCCGTTTTTCCGGGTCAATGCGCTTTTTGATGTAAAAAACGAGCAGGGCAAATCCGTGAAGCTTAAGGCGGAAAACCCTTCCCGATTTTCTACGGAGAAGGAAGCGGAGCAGTTTCTTCAGCAATGCCGGGAAGCGGTGTTCAGCATTACGGACATTGATGTGAAGCCGCTCAAGCGCCGCCCAACCGCACCCTTTACCACATCCACCCTGCAACAGGAAGCCAGCCGTAAGCTGGGCTTTAGCGTGCAGCGGACCATGAGTGTGGCACAGCGGCTCTATGAGGCCGGGCATATTACCTACATGCGTACAGACTCCGTAGCCCTGAGTGAAGTTGCGCTGAAGAGCATTGCCAAGGAAATCGAACACCTGTACGGCTCACAGTATTTGAAGACACGCCGGTACAAAGGCAAGTCGGCTTCCGCTCAGGAAGCGCACGAGGCCATTCGCCCTACCTATATTAATCGTCAAAATGCTTCCGGCAACCGGGATGAGCAGCGTTTGTACGAACTCATCTGGAAACGGACCATCGCCTCCCAGATGTCCGATGCGGAACTGGAGAAAACTATTGTCAAGATCGGCATTAGCACCGTGCCGGATGCTTACCTCAAAGCAGAGGGAGAGGTGTTGAAGTTTGATGGTTTCCTGAAGGTCTATCTGGAGTCTACCGATGACGAAGACGAAGATCAGGAAGCCAAGGGCATGCTGCCGCCGCTGAAGGTGGGGCAGGACCTCAATCTCTTCAACATGACAGCCATTCAGCGGTTTACCCGCCCGCCGTCCCGCTATACGGAAGCGGCACTGGTGAAGAAGCTCGAGGAACTGGGTATTGGCCGCCCGTCTACCTACGCACCTACCATTAGCAAGATTATGGAGCCGGAACGGGGCTATATCGTTAAGGAAACGCGCGATGGGACCGAGCGTGCCTATCAGCTCCTGACTCTTACGAAGACCGGCGATATCAAAAAAGAAACCCTGACGGAGATGACCGGCGCGGTCAAAAACCGCCTGTTTGCCACCGATATGGGCATCACGGTAGCCGATTTCCTGAGCGAGCATTTCAAGGAAATTATGAACTACAGCTTCACGGCGGATATTGAGAAGCAATTCGACTCTATAGCCGAGGGAAGCAAGGAGTGGACCAACATGCTCAAGGCCTTCTACGGCCCTTTCCACGAAACAGTGGAAAAAACACTGGAAAATGCTGATCGCCCTACCCGCGAACGAGTGCTCGGCAAAGACCCGGAGTCCGGCCGTACCTTGCTTACCCGCATGACCCGCAACGGCCCCGTGGCGCAAATCGGTGCACCCGATGAGCTGGACGAGGACGAAAAGCCAAAATACGCCAACCTCCGTCATGGGCAGTCTATGGAGACCATCAGCTACGAAGAGGCGCTCAAGCTGTTTGAGCTGCCCCGCGACTTGGGGGAATATGAAGGGGAGCCCGTTCAGGTTGGTGTTGGGCGGTTTGGGCCTTATGTCCGTATGGGCGAGAAGTTCTTCGTTTCCATCCCAAAAGATGAGGACCCGCTCGAGCTGTCCCGGGAGCGCGCTTTAGAGCTGATTAAAGCGAAGCAGAAAGAAGATGCGCCCGTAGGCACCTACAAGGGCAAGCCGATTACCAAAGGCAAAGGCCGCTTTGGCCCCTTCCTGAAGTACGATGGCTTGTTTGTGAATGTGCCCCGGAAGTACGACTTCGACAATATTTCGCTTGAGGATATGCACGAGCTGATCGAGAAGAAGATCGAAAAGGAAGCCAACCGCTACATCCACCGCTGGGAAGATGAAAAAATTTCCGTCGAGAATGGCCGTTGGGGCCCCTTCATCCGCTTTAAGCGCAAGAACGTCAAAATCCCTAAAGTGGATGGCGAGCGCATGACCTCGGAGGCGGCTAAGGACCTTACGCTGGAGCAGGTGAAAGCCATCATTGAGGCAGAGTTGCCTGGCTCGTTTAAGGAAACGAAGAAAAAGGCACCTGCGAAGAAAAAAACGACCACAGCTAAAAAGAAGAAGTAGCCATTCGTGGATTGAGCCGTAGATGCTTGACAGACCACTTAGGTCTTTTTCTTGAAGGACCAGGTCAGGCGCATTTCGCAGACCACATCGCCATGGGTGTTTTTACCGGTGCTTAGTACCGTAACTTCCTGCCCGGTATTGGTGGCGATCGCCCGGTCCACAGCAGCCCTGATTTCGGCACCCGCATTGCAGGTAAACGTAGTGCGGGTGTCGGCTTTTTTGATGAATGTGGCTTCGAATCCGGTAATCAGCATGGAAATCCTGCCTTTCCCGGTAAGGGCCAGCAGCGCCAGGGTACCTGTGGAAAGCTCAGCTGCTCCGCTCAACGCAGCGAAGTACGTTGAGCGGAACGGATTTTGAGTCGTCCAGCGGTAAGGGATGCTGACCACACAGGAATCTGTATCGCAGCGGTCGACCCGGATGCCCCAAAACCAGCAGGAGGGGAGGCGTTTTAGGAAAAACAGGCGCATTTTCCAGGAGTTATTGAAGTCGCGCAGCCGATTCTGAACAAGCGGCCCGGTTTTGGAAGAGGGCCTGGCGGATGCATTGGTGGCCATAGCGGTACTTTTATTTACAATTGTTAGTGCAAGGCTGTCTGATAGTCAGTCCATTACCCGGACGAGGGCCTTGGCAATAAGCCTCAAAGTACGAAAAAGCCCGGATAGTCAAGGGGCTTTACTTTGCCATTTTGCAGCGAAAAGCTTCTGATAGCTGCATAAAATCACTACATTTGGGCATCCATCACAAACCATATTAATAGCGCATGAACCTTCACGAATACCAAGGAAAAGAATTGCTGAAGAGCTATGGCGTAGCCATACAGGAAGGCCTCGTAGCCAATACCGTAGATGAGGCTGTAGATGCTTACGGAAAGATCAAAGAAAAAACGGGCTCCGGCTTTGCTGTAGTCAAAGCTCAGATTCACGCCGGTGGCCGCGGAAAAGGCGGTGGGGTGAAGCTGGTGAAAAACGAAGGCGATCTTAAGGAAAAAGCAGACGCTATCCTGGGCATGATGCTGAAGACCCCGCAAACGCCGGGTGGCATGGAAGGACCGGGCAAGCTGGTCAAGAAAATCCTGGTAGCCGAAGATGCCTACGTGCCTTCTCCGGATGAGTGCGACGAGTTTTACGTTTCTGTCCTCATGGACCGGGAGCAAAAGTGCAATGTCATTATCTACTCCACGGAAGGAGGCATGGACATTGAAACGGTAGCCGAAGAAACCCCACACCTGGTGCACAAGGAGTATATCGACCCCACGCTTGGCCTGCAGGGCTTTCAGGCACGCAAAATTGCGTTCAACCTTGGCCTGAGCGGTAAGTCGATGAAAGAAATGGTTAAGTTTATCAGCTCCCTGTACAAAGCTTTTGTCGGTGCTGATGCTTCACTGTTTGAAATCAACCCTTGCCTGAAGACTGGCGATGACCGTATCATTGCTGTTGACTGCAAAGTGACACTCGATGACAATGCCTTGTTCCGTCATCCGGATCTTGCTAAGCTTCGTGATACCGATGAGGAAGACCCCACTGAAGTGGAAGCCAAAGAGTACGGCCTGAATTACGTTCAGCTGGACGGCAACGTAGGCTGCATGGTAAATGGTGCAGGCTTGGCCATGGCGACTATGGATATCATCAAGCTTTCCGGAGGCGAGCCAGCCAACTTCCTTGACGTGGGTGGTACCGCTGATGCCAAGCGCGTAGAACAGGCTTTCCGCATTATCCTGAAAGACCCGGAAGTCAAAGCGATCCTCATCAATATCTTCGGTGGGATTGTCCGTTGCGACCGTGTGGCACAGGGCGTGGTAGATGCCTACAAAAACATGGGCAATATCGACGTGCCGATTATCGTACGCTTGCAAGGCACCAATGCAGATGTCGCTAAAAAACTCATAGATGAGTCTGGCCTCGCCGTAAAGTCCGCTATCCTTTTGCAGGAAGCAGCTGACCTGGTGAAGGAAGCGGTAGCTTAGAAAACAGGTCCTCCTTATTAGAGGAAAAATAACCGGGAAATAGCCGGATACTGCTTAACTGTGGTATCCGGCTTTGTTTTTGGCAACCATTTTCAGGAATCGCTGTTTCCTGTCTAAAATGAAAAGCTATGTTTGGACTATTCAAGAAAGACCCGGTCAGGAAACTGGAGAAAAAATATTTGAAACTGATGGAAGAGGCCATGGAGATTCAGAGAGGAGGAGACATCAAAGCCTATGCTCAGAAATCTGCGGAGGCGGAAAAAGTTGCTGAAGAAATCGAACGCCTAAAAGGTGAAAAATCATAGCATAGACTGGCTTTAAGCTCTTGTACTCGAAAAAATGTATTGCAATTCGGGCTTCAGAGAGAAGTTATTTTGTAAGCTACTGGACAGATTTACATTTATTTCATTGTCGACTACACAGGACTTTGAAAAGTCCGTTGCAGTCATTACATTTGTGTCATAGTAATACGAGAGTATTTCAGGAAAATTCAAAGCTCTTTCAAGTATGCACTCCTAAAACCACTCACAGCGGTGGTCCTGAAAGTATGCACATCAAAGAGCAAATGAAAGCATTTTCAGCTTTCTTAGCTCTTGCCCCTTTTGGGGTAATTCTTTTTTCTACAAATTGAAGCTGTCACACTTAATTGCAGCATTTTGCATGAAGACATTTATGCACCTGGGGGAATTCAAGAAGCACTGTATCCTATCAAGTTTTCCACTTGGTAGGTTCTAATGTTTCATTTCTCTTCAGTGTAAAAAATATACGTACGATATTTCCCTCCTTACCACGTATATTGTCTCCACGCACGTATTTGCTGCCCACATAGTTTAATGTTAGGTACAGAAAGAACGTTTGTACCTGCACCTTACTTTGCTCCAATGCAGGCGATAGCCCTATGGTTTCAGGAATCCTATGCCCAGGGGCAGCGGAATGGTGTGGGAACTAAGTACAGTTGTGTCTGCATCGGCAATATATAAGGTTGTCAAGGTACAGGTGTGCCCGGTTGAGGAGGCGTTTCCCTTTAAGGCTAGGTTGGCAGAGGAGACTGCATCAAGGTCTTTGGTACCATCAATATGCACATTTACAGCTCACCTTACTATGTAATCACGAGGTGCAAAGCCTGATGAGAGGAGCTTGTAAACTTTAGAAAACTTTTTCGTGGACATTGAACCTAATGGTCATCTGACCAAACGATATACTTATGCCTGTAAGAGACCATTGGGCATAAGACAAACACTTTTACAATCACAAACCTCAATTCTTATGAATCAAACTAACACTTATTTTCGAAGGCAGAAGCCTGAGCGTAAAGCCATCCCGGCGCTTTTCAGGCGGGCGGGCTTGCCGGCTTTCATTCCATTGGATGGGGTGTTCAACCTTCGGGTTTCTTCAGTAGCTTGCAGGCAACTGCTGATGCTAATCTGCGCAGTGGCATTAACAATTCCCCTTTCCGGGCAGACCGTGCTGAAAGCATGGGACTTTGACGGATTTAATGGGGATGAGGGGCCAACCCTGGCTACCTTTAACGCTACAGGAATCGGTGCCACCACAGGCGACGTCCGTCGGGCCGCAGGCATTATTGCGTTTCCCGCCGGTACTTTTGATAATGTTTATATTTCGCGGGATTTTGACAATACCACCCTGGCCGGCGCACGTTCGGCTTCCGAGTACGTTAAAATATCCATCCGCCCTGAGGCCGGCTTTGGCTTACAGCTGACGGAGCTGACTATTCAGATTGGACGTCAGGGCAATGGGCCGAATGAGTTCGCGCTCTTTACCGATGCGGGCGGCGATAACTTTATCACTCAGATTGGCGCTCACACGAGCACCATCGCTGGTACGGGGAGTTACGAAACGGTTACTTTTGATCTAACGACTACCGGGTTGTTCGATAATTGCACTACCAGCAGTGATGCCATTAGCTTCCGTTTGTATGGCTATGGCAGCAGCGTGGACCCTGCCGCAGATTTCAACCGTTTCTGGTTTGGCAATGGCCTTGCAGATGGGACCAATGACATTGAGATTTCGGGCTACGTAGAGGCAATTCCGGATGCGCCTACTCATCCGTCTGAAACACTTGAATTCTGCGAAGGGGCGGGCAATCCTGACCGCTTGCTTCGTCTAAGCAATCCCAGCCCAATTGATGGCAGTGGTGATCAGGTGGTCGTTTGGGTGGTGCAGTCCGCTCCTGCTGCGGCTGGCCTGACCGTGGGCCAGGAGTTTATGCCACCGTGCAGCGCCCCTGGCAGTTATGCGGATGCTAATTTTTTCCTGTCCGGGACAAATGACAACAGCATTCGTCTTCAACCATCAGCACCGGTTGGAGATTATGTGTTTAGTGCTAAAGTCCTGAATTGCAACACAGGCTGTGAAAGCGAGCTAAGCAAGGAGACCTACACGATTTCCAAAAAAGCGGATCCGGTTGTATTGATCACCGCAGACCCTGCGGGTGATGTGTGTTTGAATACCCTGGGTGTGCAATACGATCCGAATCTGACTGCTACGGATGGCGGCACTTACGCTTACGCCTGGTGCGCCTATAACAACGGTTCGGGAATGGGTACCTGCTTCAATGGATTCGATGACAATACCGCTGCCATGCCGACGCGTGACTGGGTTGTAAGTACAGGAGCCAGGTCTGTTGGCGTCACCGTCAGCAGCACTACTCCCGGTTGTGAGGCTTCGGATTTATACAGCTTTACGGTCAACCCCAATCCTGCTGCACCGACCGAGCCTGCCAAGACCATAACGTTTTGTGAAGGAGCTCCCAGCAGTGACCGGCTGTTACGCCTGATCAACCCGAACCCTATCTCTGGCGATCAGGTGGTGGTTTGGGCCCTGCAATCGGCTCCGGCTGGCGTTGCACTTGCGGAGTACAATCCTCCTTGCAGCGTCCCCGGCAGCTTTACCAGCCCGGATGGGTTTTTCTTCCTGTCTGGTACGAACGACAACAGCATCCGCCTGGAGCCATCAGCTCCGGTGGGCGATTATGTATTTAAGGCAAAGGTACTGGATTGCGCTACTGGCTGCACGAGTGACCTGAGTGCAGCAACCTACACTATTTCCAAATTTGCTAACCCAAGTGATGCATTCAGAGCTGCGGGCACTTTCGTTAGCTTCCCGTTCAGTGAGAATTTGGATTTTGATGCCGATCACAACGCCTGTCCCGGCGACGTATTCGAGTATGGCACAGAAGCCAATACAGCAAGCATCAACACCGTAAGCTGGACTCTTTCCGGC
>JANSXW010000156.1 GCA_024742755.1 bacterium
CCGTTATTAGCGCAAAGAATAAGAAAACTCGGTACAATTACTCGAAATGAACGGAGCGCCCGAACGACATAGGGTTTTGAAATCAAAACTAATTCTGCGAAGAATCAATTTTTCGGTTTATTATGTGCTTTTTTATTTGAGAGATGATCAAATTTACCCCCCCCCGCGATAATTTCCAATTTTTTAGGCTTCTTTTTCGAAAAAACATTGTAGCAGGTATAAATCAGATAGCAAGGGATGCAAACCACAATGGATTTACTGTGACCGCGCAGCATTTGCGGAGCGGCTGAGCAGGGTTCAGGCAAAGCGGCCGGTTGTGAATTTGGAAGCAGGCTGCCTGGGTTAGGGCTATGCTAGTGCGACTAGACCGAATTACCTGCTGGTTTTTTACCCCTGTAGCCATTGCCATTGCTGCACTTTAAATGGTCAAGCATTTACGGATCAATCCACTAGAGCTTTCTCCTGGCCCCTTACAGACTCTCCAGCAGGTTTTCCTAAAATCACCATTTCAATGTCCCATGTAAAGCTGGGGCAGAGCTCCTGGAAATGCCCAGGCTTAAGCTCTGCGCCAGCTTGCAAACGTCCTGCCGGAGAGCTTGTCCCGGTCTTTATCGGTGTCTGGCAGGTTTTTCCACCCTACACTTAAGCTATAGCAGGTAATATAGCTCATTGATGCCAAAATATTCTACCTCATTATCACCAGCTCCTAACCCAAGAGACTGCAGGCAGTACCGGGAAAAGCCCAAATTGGTAAAGTTGTCTTTCCCCTTTGTCGTTTTCATCAAAATAAATATAGTACGGATTGATCCGGTTATAGGTATTGTACAGCCCAACTATCCATTTCCGTATGCCTTTTTTCATTGTTTTCTCTACTTGCCAACTTAAATCAAGCCGATGGTAGTCAGGCATCCTAAAGCTATTCCGGCTCCCATAATAATGAGCCTCGTGATAGTTTTCTGAAAGATGGTACCCGCTACCGGGGCTACTACCAAAACCCAGCGTATGTACATCAAAGCCTCCCTGGGCTAGCGAGAGAGCATCACCTGAGTGATAGACCCACAGAAAGGAAAGCCTTTGATTGTCTTTAGGCTTGAAGGAAAGGCTGAGTGCTAAATCATGCCTTCGATCGTAACGATAAGGAAAGGAAAGGCCATTGTTGAGTTGTGGAAATGTCCGCTGGTGCCTTGATAGCGTATAAGAAACCATTAAATCCCATTTAGCCCAATGCTTCTTCAGGAAAGATTCCAATCCGTAACTAACTCCTGTGCCTTCGGCTACAATTTTGGATTCCCAGTCTGTAGCCCCTCTAAAGAAAGAAGTCCCCTCCTGAAAGGCAATTAAGTTGGTGAGCGTTTTGTAATAAGCTTCCAGCTGTATTTCCCATCCCTTATAGAAAAACCTTGTTCCTGCAGCATACAGCCATGATTGCTCTACCGGTGCCACCGAGGATGCGGGCACCCAAATGTCTACGGGCAATCCGCCACCACTATTAGAAAGCAGGTGCAGGGGTTGTACCATTTGGCTTAGCGAAAGGCTATGTTTCCAAGTGGGAGATGGCTGGTAATTTAACAGCAAACGCGGTTGGACGGAAAGGAACTGATAGTCTTCCCTACGGACATCGGAAACAAACCAATTCGCATGTACCCCAACATTGGCAGACCAGTTCCGGGGCATCTGGATATTGGCTTCTGTGTAAAAACTCAGCTCGTGATTAACCGCCTTGCTAACAGAAGCAGAGGTGTCAACACTATTGCCTTCTATACTTCCCTTGAAGCGCTCTATGCTGGGTTGGAAGTTATGCCTGGTAGCCCTTATTCCGGAAACTACGTTTATTTGGTTGCTTAAGGAAAAGTCTGCACTGGAGTGAAAAATAAAATCAACGATTTTCGATTGGAATTGATTGATTTCGTTTGTCTTGTCCCCAGTTACGATTTCTTCACGCTCAAATTCTGACCGGGTACCGTAACCAAACCCTGTGAAGGACACAGCATTATTCCATACCCACCTTTTGCGCAGGTGGCGCCACCTTAAACCTGCCAGTTGGTTTCCCCACCTGATCCTGGTGGTCTCTCTGGAGGTATACTGAGGGTTGCTGCCCCTGAATTTGAGCCGAATGTTGTCTCCACCACCGTAGTAAGAGAAGTATAACTGATTGTTATTATCCAGTTTATGCTTTATTTTCAGGTTGGCATCTAAAATACCGTAACTTACTCTTTCATCCTGGCTATTAAGAATGAGTTGAGCACTACTGTAAAGCAAATCTAAAAAGCTGCGCCGTGCAGTAAAGTGAAAGCTCGTTTTTTCCTTTTTGAGGGGGCCTTCTATAAAGAGCCTTGAAGAGAGCAAACCCAGCCCTATTTCTTTTTTAATTTCTTTATGGTTGCCATCTTTCATCTGTATGTCAACCACCCCGGAGACCCGCCCTCCATAGCGAGCAGGAAAGCCTCCTTTATACACTTTCAGCTGTTGGATAGACCGGGGCTCAAAAACAGATAAAAATCCACCCAGGTGTGCAGGGAAATAAACAGGAATATCATCAAGGAGAATAATATTTTGGTCTGGTGTGCCTCCTCTTACATACAAAAGACTGGTCCCCTCTTTGCCTCCTGAAATTCCGGGCAGAACCTGTAGTGCTTTTAGTACATCGGCTTCTCCAAACAAGGTAGGAATACGTTCTATTTCGGAGGGGCTAAGGGTAACCATGCCCAATTCAAATTGATTCCGTGTGGGGCTGGACATTACTTCAACGGTCTGTAAAGATACTCCTGCGCGAAGGCCTACATTCAAAACGGTATCTTTTGTAGCCTCTATCACCAAAGATGCTGTTTCGTAACCAACGTACTGGACTTCCAAAACGAGTGTGTCCCTGGCAGGCAGCAATAAGTTGAAATAACCTTTAGAATTGGTCACTTCAACGAGTGTTTTATCTTGATTGCTCACCAGTGCGCCAATAAGGGATTCCCCGCTACCTGAGTCTGTCACGATTCCTGATACATGGATCGTTTGGGCAAGTGCCAAGCAGGCTGAGAAAACAAATATCAGTGCAATGAATAAGCGTGAAATACTTGTTTTCATTGTTCACGTATTGGGAAAACGTATTCATGGTAGCCAGCGAAAATCCCAAAACCATTAGATACGTTTGAAAATAAGGTAAAAGGCTCCGCACCAAATAACAATTGCAGTTCATTGTCAAACTGATTATCTGTTGATTGATTGTACCGATGTCTGAACCACGATTTTCGAAAGCGGTAGTAATCCTCACTGACCGTACGGAAAATGAGGTAATATTCGGACTGATTGTTACGGTATTTGCCCTTAATCCAGCGATTGCTGCTAACGGAACTATGTTCAAATCTCAATTGCATTTCATAAGGCCCTCCATTTATCAGCTCATCGCTGAACACAAAGGAAGATGGAGCATATACTAAATCACCTTCTCTGTTCAGGACAGCATCAGGTATGGCTATGTCATGCAAATAACTTAGATGTGTGGAGTCTTTCAATTCATCATAGAAAGGGTTCAGAATCACAAATTCGTAGTAATTCTTTTGGCTGCCGAGATCAGAAAAATGCAGATGAATATCTATGTATTCGTTTCCATCTGCACTTTCCACAAAAAAGTACGTTGCGTGATCAATTTCTACTTTTGCAGGGGGCAAGATGGCAGAAGCCTGAACTTCGTGGTAATCCGTTTTTACTGTAAGCTGGTATAGCTCGCCGGAAATCAAGTTAGGGCCAGTGTACAGATAACTTCCATTTCCCTGATAGGATAAGGTGTCCACAATTTGATCTCGTTGCCATAATTCAATTATAGCATCCTCTTCAGGAATAATTTCGGGTTGCAGAACGGATCGGAATTTGGTCAAATGTGCTTCAAGCTCATCAGAAGTGAAAAAGCAAGACAGAACCAACTCTTGCGTGTTCTCTTCATCAAGCGGCAGGTCAAGTGGTTTGGTACAGCTCATCAGTATGGAGCTTGCCAAAAAAATGGGGAAAACGCCCTTTGGTACAGACATTTTTTTACAGTATTTCAGTCACTCCGGTAACAGAGAACTTTTGCTTGAAATAGTTTAACCGATCGGATACAAAGAAAACCGGCAGAAGCGCAGAAAATTGCTTCCGCCGGTTTTTTTAATTTTAGTCAGATTTTCCAGATCAACCGTCTGTCAACTGATAAGTCGTTACAGGGTTAGCATAGCTTTCAACTAACTTGCCATCAATGGATATATTGTATACATCCAAACATGACCCCCAACATTTGCTGGCGTTATAGGGCGGATAGCTATTTGGGGGAGGCGGCCACTGACCATCAGAATGGGGGTGCAGTTTTACTGCAGTATCATTATTCCCTGAATACCGACGGTTCGACATTGGTGTGTTAGTTACGCCTATAGGTACACTAAATCCTGTTAGCGGGAACGTAAAATTTTGAAAAGAAGGAGGTGCTCCAGGGTCATTTGTACAGTACCCTAAAGGGCATCTTTGAAACTTAGGTACCTTGCCCTAACACTATTTATCCTCGTTTTGATAGGCATCACTAAGAATTCAAGCTCAAACCATTCCTGCTTGACAGCCCAGACATTGGTTGATGCCCTCATTAGGTCTAAAGTATTGACCGTGTGCAACACCTCAATTGTATGTTGCCTCATCCAACTTTCTTACGAAACATCAATTCCCATGTATGCATAGAGCTACTAGTTGATAACTCCCATCTATACGAGACCATTATTCGCGCAAAGAATAAGATAATTTTGTGCAGTTACCGAAATGAACAGAGTGTCCGAACAACAGAGATTGATGCAATCAACACAGTGCTGAAAAAATTCAATCTCTAAATTATTGTGTGCTTTTTTATTTGAGCGATGATCAAATTTACCCCCCCCCCGCGACATTTCAAAATTTTTGGGCTTCTTTTTCAAAAAAAACATTGTGGCTGGTACAAATCAGGTGGCAAGGGATGTAAGCTGCAATGTGTTTGCTGTAACAGCGCAGCATTTGCGGGGCTGCTGGGCAGGGTTCAGGCAAAGCGACCGGTTGTTATTTTGGAAGCAGGCTGCCTGGGTTAGAGCCCTGCAAGAGCTTTCTCCTGGCACCTTACAGGCTCTTCGGCAGGTTTTTCCATGTGAAGCTGGGGCAGAGCTCTTGGAAATTGCCCAGGCTTAAGCTCTACACAAGCTTACCAACTTCCTGTCGAGGAGCTTTCTCCCGGTCTTTGCTGGGACCCGGCAGGTTTCCCAAAAAATCACCATTTCAGTTGGGGCAACCGGGCACAGTGCCTGCTCAGCGTTTTATGTGATTGGGTTATAAGTGCGATCCTTGGTGCTGTTCGGTTATTAAGTAAATCGTCTGCATACGAGCGATCTTCCATACGCCCTTTTCCTGAACCATAAAGCGGGCTTCACGAGCCAGTCCTTGCGGGATTTTTTTAGTGTAAAAAACCCAAGCGGTCTTGCCAAAGTACTCGATGTGATAATCTGCTTCCACCTTTGGCACTTCAATAGGCTCCGGGTATTCACGAATGTGATCAACGGTATGCTGCCAAATCGCCTCCCAGCCTGAAAGCAGTGAAAAATCAGTATCGCCTCCGTACATTTTGGAGGCGTAACTGGCGTGCGACCATTGGGCGGCCCATTTTGAAAGGTTGCGTTCGCAAAAATAACGGGTTTCGTCTTTCAGGGTTTCTATAATCTGGCGTTCTGCAGTTTTCAAAGACGATGAGGTCGTTTGGCAGGCCGTAAGCCAGGAGAGGAGGATGAGGGGGAGAATGTACTTCATCGTGTTTTTCCTCAAAGCTAGCTTGCGGATAGTGGGGCGGATAGTAAAAAGGCGACTTTCACCGCACCACCATCAGGCTCGCTCCCCAGCGCTCCGACCCAGCGGCAGCCTCCAGGCGGTAAGGACCTGCGGGCAATTGGGCGACACTGAAAGTGGTCTCCCCCATCTCAACCGCTTTCCAGTCCCTGACCAGCTGACCAGCGGCGTTATACATGGTGATGCGCTCTGCAAAGGCAGGCACCTTAAGCGTAACCTCCGTGCGGGCCGGATTCGGAAAACAACCGAAAGCAACCGGGGCTGCAGGAGCAGCTGCCGGTGCCTCCGGCTGATCTGAGGTACAACTGTAGAATTCGTCGATCTTTTTAGTTTGTGCTTGTAGCCAGGTGCTCAAATCCGAGCGCACGGCATCACCTGACAGGATAGGCCGGCGGTGCAGCTCGGTATTGCCCGGGGTATCTTCCAGCCAGGCGTACTGCCCGCCGGTTTGCAAAGCCATACTTTGCAGGAGGTATTCTCCTTCTGCGTCCAACCCGCTACAGGCAACGGGCCAGATGGCGACCCCCTTCCGGGCAGCCAACTGAATAGCACGGCGCATCCCTGACGCCGCCCCGGGCGTACGGGCAGGCTTGGCATCCGTGAGGTAGACGAGTACCCGGGCAGGGGCGGCTGTATCCCAATCCGTATGCGCTAAAGCGGCGAGCAGCAGGGTGTCTATAGCTTCCTCATCGGGGCCACCGCCGGCTGCCTGAATGAGGAATGCAGGAGCTGATCTGCTGCTGATATCCTGAATGAGGAAGCGCTCGCCTACATCCCTCGCAAGACAGATGGGGCACCCCTGAACGGTAAGCGAATTCAACAGCCCTTCGAACTCATCCCGCATAGAATGGGTGGCATCCAGCAAAAAGCGGATGTCGGCTCCCTGCAGTTGCTGGCAGGGCACGTCTAAAACGAGGGGGCTCGCATCTAAGGATAGGAGGTTGCCGTCGACCGCTACAGCCATTTCCCGATTGCCCAGGCTGACTACCAGCTGCTTAGCCGCTCCGGTGCCCGTTAACCATAGCAGGGCGGTTCCATTTTGGCCCGACCAACTGCTCCACAGGGCATTGCCATGCTCATCAAGAAGGCGCACCTGAGCATTGGCTACAGGTTGCCCTTGCTTGTTCAGGACTTTTACCGGATAGGACAGGGCACCATTCAACTGCCAGTATTGTTCGTAGGCCTGAAAATCATTTTCAAGAGCGGATTGCCAGGCATCCATGGTAGGCGGAGTTGCCCAGCTGGAAAGGGGCAGGGTGTCCAGGGGCTGAGTTGACTGCTCAGCGTGGCCGGCTGTGGTGAAGTGAGCCAGGGTTAGAAGCAGTAGCGTAAGGTTCAAAGTAGTCTTTTTCATAGCCATTGATTTTGGAGTAGTCGATTTATACGCAATACGAAGTGGTCACCAACGATAAATGTCGGGATCTTTGATTTGCGACATCGACCCGTGACGAAGCGTAGCTTGTCAGGGCAGGCGCAAACCACTTCCCAGTGTAAATGCTGACCTGTCTGCCGAAGTACCGACACGAAGGCAGGCATTGAGTAGGTTTGCTGTGGCAAACCACTTAATCGTCAGTATATTTCTGCCCGGCCTTTGCCAGCTGTGCCGCCGTGAGGCTTTCGGTTTGTTTGACCAGCTCAACGAAGTCTGCCCGATAGTTTTCAAGGTCATCCTGACGGGCCTGATCCGCCAGTTCCCGGGCCAGGCTGAGGGTAGCCAGCCCTTTATGTTTGGAATCCCGCAGGCAATGCGCGTAGGTCGCCACCGCAGCGGCGAAGCGGAAGTTTTCGGAGGTTTGTTCAAGCGGCCGGGCATTGCCTGACAATTCGTGTTTCAGGTAACGACTCTGTGACTCGGCCGGCTCTTTGTAGCGGAGGTGCAAGGTACCTAAGGTTTGGCCTTCCGCACCCGGCCGGGGCACGATCTCGTACAGGGCGGTTACCGTATGCCCGGCTCCCAGCTCCCCGGCATCCTTGGTATCGTCTTCAAAGTCTTCTTTGGCCAGCAGGCGGTTTTCATAACCAATGAGGCGGTACGTTTGTACGGTGTTGGAATCAAACTCCACCTGCAGCTTCACATCCTTGGCGATCGCAAATAAGGTGCCTGCCATTTCAGTGACGAGAACCTTTTCCGCCTCCCTGATGCCATCAATGTAAGCGTAGTTGCCATTGCCTTTATTGGCCAGTGCTTCCAGGCGGTCGTCCTTGTAGTTGCCGGTACCAAAGCCCAGCACGCTGAGGTAGATGCCCGTGGCCCGCTTTTCTGCAATAAAGGCCTCCAGTTCCTTCGGGCTGGAAATACCGACATTGAAATCGCCATCAGTCGCCAGGATGACCCGGTTGCTGCCATCGGGCTGAAAATACTGCCTGGCCAGTTCGTACGCACGCTGCAAAGCGG
Organism: bacterium; assembly: GCA_024742755.1. Classification (GTDB taxonomy): domain Bacteria; phylum Bacteroidota; class Bacteroidia; order Chitinophagales; family Saprospiraceae; genus Phaeodactylibacter. The sequence goes on from JANSXW010000156.1 coordinate 8,207, forward strand.
CTCCCCCAGCTGTGCCTCCGCCAGAGCCCAGCCCATTGACAACGTTCATGATCTTTTCCTTTTGGTCGCCGGACGTGGGCAGCAGCGCCACCTGAAAGCCCCCTGCATAAGTGACGATGGAAACCCGGTCCTGTGCCCTCAGTTCTTCCGTGAGCAATCCCAGGGCCTGCTTGACGAGTGGGAGCTTGTTAGTGCTGCCCATAGAACCAGAGACATCAATTAGGAAAACCAGGTTGGCAGGAGGCGCATCCACCGGGCTCGCTTCAAACCCCTTGATGCCAATGTGCAGCAGCTTATGGCCTTCCTGCCAGGGGCAAGGGCCCAATTCGGTCTCCACGGCGAAGGCATTGCCCGCCTCCGGCAGCGGGTAGGCGTAGTCGAAGTAGTTGATGAGCTCTTCTGTGCGCACAGCATCGGCGGGTGGCAACTGCCCGGCTGTAATGAAGCGGCGGACGTTGCTGTAAGCGGCTTTGTCAACGTCGATGGAGAAGGTGGAAAAGGCTTCTGTTCCCGCAGCGATAAACTCGTTTTCCACGATCTCGGCGTAGCCTTCGCCGGTGGCTGTTGGAGCTTCTCCTGGAAAGAGTTCTTCGTGAGCCAGTGAACTATTAGATTGGTCTTTGCTCACAGATTGGATGGTAATTTCAGATGCTTTGTTTTGATTACGCATCAGAAGTTTGGAATTTTTCTTTTCTCGCCTTTTCTGGAGTCGCTTATATTGGGAATCGCCTTGCACTCGAATACCATCCACATAGTAATCCGTGGCATTACTCCGGGAGCCCCGGATTTTCAATTCATTGAAAGCTTTTGCATCCGAAACACCCGCAGTTGTGGCAGCAAGGCTGTTGAGGTTGCGGGTGGGTAAATTTCTTATTTGATCACTGACTATTGTCGCTCCCTGCGTGCAATTATCCTGAGTCACCAAAGGGACTTTATAGCTCGTCACCACTACTTCAGACAGGTTGACCGCATCTGCAGTCATTTCGATATCCAGCTTATTGGCTTTGCCTGCATAGACGAGCACCCTTTCGACACGCTGCTTGGTGTACCCTACATAGGACGTCTCAACGGCGTAGATGCCGGGGTCGAGGCTTGCAAAGCGATAGTAGCCATCAATATCCGTTTCCGTACCGGTGATAAGCACACCGTGTTTATACAATGCTACTGAAGCGAAAATAACCGGCTCACCAGTATCATCGGTCACCCTTCCGGACAGGGAGGTTTGGCTGATAAGGGGCAGGGCCAGTACCAACAGGGCCAGCAGGGCCAGTAGTTTTGTTTTCATAGCTAATCATTTTTTGATGGAAGCAGCTTTACGGCTTCCGGAATTGGCTGCAAGATAGCCGCATTCCATACCGGGGGCGAACCGGATTGAGCACATATGTCAGGTTTCTAAAACCAGAAATAAAAACAAAAACTCTTTTTTTAAAACCCTTCAAAGAGAGATAAGTCAGCCTTCTAAGCTATTTAAGAACCGTTGCAACGCCTCCTCCCGAAGCTCATCAGCAAGGGTATGCAGGTGCCCCCGGTATTGCATCCCCAGGTATCCTGCGGTCTTCGAAAAGGGCAGCCAGAAATCCTCACCCAGATTATTGCCGATTGACACACTTACCGCCGCCATCGCTTTGCCCCGTAGCTGCCGCCCGAGGTCCTGCTCAATGGTGAGCAGGTCGGTGAGCCGGTCGAAGAAAACTTTCATCACACCGCTCATAGCGTACCAATACACCGGGGTTGCCAGCAAAAACAGCTCGTACTTCCCGATAAGCGCCCGCATCAAGTCCAGATAGTCGTCCTCCCGGTTGGTATGCCCGTAGTCATAGTGGCTGATGTTGAAATCATTGAGGTCAACAACTGGCCAGCCGGACAATTGGGCCAGCATTTGGACCAACCGGGCGGTATCCCCATCCCGGCGGGCGCTGCCCACGATGATCACTCCTTTCATTGCACCAGGATTTTGGCCCTGCAGCTTACTTTGAAATTACAGGAATTGGCAATGAAGCACAGCTGATGTGCCCGCCCGTGCAGGGCCTCCGCTTGTTCCTGTTTTGTTGTTTCGAGAATGGTCACCAACGGGCGCAGCTCCACCCATTCAAAATGGCCGCCTCCATCGGGCGTTTGCAGCATTTGCCCTGATGGCTCGTCTTCATAAGCCACGACTGTGATGCTTGCCTCAGCGCAAAGGTGCAGGTACCAAAGCTTATGGCAGGCCGAAAGGGAAGCGACGAGCATTTCCTCCGGGTTGTAGCGTTCCGGATTGCCCCGAAAAGCCGGATCGGCACTGCCGTAGAGGGTAGGCTTGCCGGGCGCATTGATTTCGTAGTCCCGGCTGTAGGCCGTGTAGCTGCGGGTGCCGCTGCCGGTGTTGCCGGTCCATTGGAGGTGGAGTTGGTAATGGTGCTTTTTCATCCCCCAAAATTAAGAACATAGACGTGATGGCGACAAGCCAGTCCGACAAAATTCTGACAGGCCAGTCATGAATGTTGCTGTGTCATTTCGCTTTTGCTTTGTACTTTAGATACAAACCCGGCGATATGATCAATGGGTGCCCAACTACCGCTTTGATGATACGCCAAGGCGAGTTGAAGACTACGCAGCCATGGCGCAGTACCACCAAACCTCGCCGGAGTCGCCCTTTCCTAACAAACGGCTCATCACACAGGCTCATCCCGGGGGCAGGCGGGTCACCCTCACCGATAAAGAGCTTAAAGTGACAGAAGGGAGGCGAAAACAGGTCACGGAATTAAACCAGGAACAAACCTTTGAAGAGATGCTGCTTCAGCACTTCGGCTTGTCCTGGCCACCTACCCCCTGATGAGCTTTCCAAGCTGCGCCAGAGCCGCTACCCGCTCATCGGTCAGGGGCAGCCCCAGGCTAATCCGCAGGAAGGTATCGTACCGGTCACCCGGCGAAAAAACGGTGCCAGGGACTATGCCTATGCCTGCTGCCCGGGCCTCCTGATATATTTGCATGCCACCTTTGCCATTGCGGAGCGACAGCCAACCCACCAGACCACCCGGCGGCAGAGGAGTAGCAACGGCGTCCCCCATGTGCTGTTCAAATAGCTTAAAATGCTCCGCTACACGTGCCCGCATGCCCCGGCGCAACCGGCGCATATGGCTATCGTAGCGGCCCTTTTCCAGAAAATGCGAAAGCGCCGCCTGGGACAAGCCAGAGGTCGACAGGTTGTGTACGATTTTTTGCTCGTACAGTGCTTCGTAAAAGCGTCCCGGAATCGCCCATCCGATACGCAGGCCCGGCGCGAGGGTTTTTGAGAACGAATTACAATAAACCACCCATCCCTCTTTATCAAAGGTCTTGATATTGACCGGGCGCTGGCCTTCGTAAAACAGTTCGCCGTAGATATCATCCTCAATCACCGGCACTTCGTAACTGGCAGCCATACCGGCAATCGCTTTTTTGTCCTCAACCGGGAGCAAAGCGCCGTTGGGGTTGTTAAAATTGGGGATGAGCACCACTGCTTTGACGCGCCCGGATGCCATCGCCTCGCGGAGTGCATGCGTTATTGTTCCCGATGGACCACCGGAGGGCAACGGCAGCACGTTCAGCCCGAGCACTTCCATGAGGCGCAAGGTGCCAAAGTAAGCCGGATCGCTTATCGCAACGGTATCTCCGGGCCGGGTCAGTGCGCGCAGGCTGAGTGCCATTGCTTCCATACAACCGGCTGTGACCAGTATCTCGGACTCGTGAAAGGCGCAGCCCCAACTCAGTGCCAGTTTACAGATGTTGCGGCGAAGCGCAGGCATTCCCCGGCTGTCCGGATAACGGGTACAGATCTCAGGATAAGCCTGGTAAGCTTTCCGAATGCTCTTCTGCACCCGATCGCCGGGAAGTAGATCAGGGCCGGGCACCCCGGTGGAAAAGTCGATTAGCCCCGGCTGACGGGACGCTTCCACCACTTCCTTTATTAAGGACTTTTTGGTAACAGCCCGCCCGGCACTAGCCGGCTGAGGCGAAACCTTAGGCCGTTGCTCCTGCACAAAATATCCTTGTTTGGGGCGGGCAACGATCAGCCCTTCAGCTTCCAGCTTGTAATAGGCATTGAAGATCGTGGTCGGGCTCACCCCCAACTCCCGGCTCATCACCCGTACGGATTTGAGTTTCTCACCCGGGCGATAATTGCCATGGTCAATATTTGCCCGGATACGGGCATAGATGGCCTCGTAGAGGTACTGATTATCCGATGACATGGTGTTTGTTTTGGTTGCTGTCTATGAAAAAACAACACTGTATAAACCGGAATCGTGCAGTCCAGATTAGAAAGGGAGGCTCATCCAGAATATTAACAAAGGCTGTATTGGCGGGGCTTGAGGCCTGATATGCTCAAAAAGTGCCGAACTGACTATTTCCCGGGCTTCATCAGGGCTGTATTTTCGTGCCCATCACCAACGCATTGACTATGAAAGACCGCTTCCTGGTTCTCATACTATCGCTGCTTAGCAGTACTGCCGTACTTCAGGGGCAGCAAGACACCCTCAGGCTGGCATTAGACCAGGTCAGGCGGGTACTGCTTACCCAGCTGCAGGTGAATGGGCAGGATGCTTATTTCCTTGTCGATACCGGTTCCGGGATTTCGCTGATCGATCAACAGGAGGCAGAAAGGCTCGACTTTGCATTCCACCCGGAAAACGGGCAGGGGAAAATTTACGGGCTTGGCGGAACAGCACGGTTCATGACAACCTCGAATATCCGGGTGTCCTATCAGGGGCAACGACTGAGGGGTTGCCGGTTCTACACTACGGACCTGAGCCTGCTCCACGATTTTAAACTCCCCAAACGGTACAAAATATCGGGCATCCTGGGTGCCGATTTTTTCCACCGCAATCGGGCTATCCTCGATTTTGAGCAGGCACAGATACTACTCACCCGGCGGTAAAGCATACTATTTTGAGTTGAAGGGAGCGCGGTTCATGCTATGCTCATGCGCTCCCCGCTCAAAGAAAAAGGCGCATGGTACCCCCACACGCCTGAATCTTAATTTTTTGTTTTAATTCGTAGAAGGGCACCGGTCCTGCCGGTGCCCGTTTTATTACCCCAATACTTCATTCTCTGAAACGAATGGTTGCCGGTAAATCCGCTCGCCTGTAGCCCGGTACAGCGCATTCGCCAACGCGGACTGAATGGGCGGCAGAGAGGGTTCGCCCAGCCCGGTAGGGTCAATACCATTATCCACAAAGAAGGTCTCGATCTCCATTGGCGCTTCGGAGTTGCGGATCAGCCGGTAGCGGTCAAAGTTTTGCTGCTCAGGGGTGCCGTTTTTGAAGGTGATGGCACTGTACATCGCATGCCCGATGCCATCGACGATGCCCCCTTCAATCTGATTGCGGGCGGCATCGGGGTTGACCACAATACCGCAGTCTACCGCGCACCATACCTTTTTGATCCTTGGGGTGCTGCCCTGCATTTCCACATCCACTACCTGCGCTACGTAGCTGTTGTGGCAGTAGTAGGCCGAAACGCCCCGGTGCAGGCCCGGTGTGGGCTTGCCCCAGCCTGCCTTTTCCTTCACCAGCTTTAGTACGCCGGCGTAGCGGGCTGCATCGTAGTCGTTGTTCTCCCCAACCGGCGACTGCTGTGCTTTTTCGAACAGCTGCAACCGGAAATCAATAGGGTCTTGCCCGGTGACTTCGGCAATCTCATCGATAAAAGCCTGCTCAGCGTAGGCCATAAAGTTGGAACGGGGCGCCCGCCAGGCACCAGTGGAGATATTGGAGCCCAGGTCGTGGTGCTCTGCCAGATAGTGGTCTACCGCACCGGCAGGGAAGCGGTTTTCAAAGACCGGGCTGCCGTGCACCCCTGCCCCGCGTACGTGGAAGGCGAGCAGGTTGTTGTCTGCATCAAGTGCCGCACGGTACTTCACCTTGTAGGCCGGACGGTAAGTGCCCTGCGTCATATCGTCTTCGCGGGTGTACACCAACTTGACCGGCACGCCTGCCTTTTGGGAAATCAGCGCGGCTTCAGAGCCAAAGTTTCCGTACAGGCGCCGGCCAAAACCACCGCCCATCCGGGTCAGCATAATGGAGACCTGTGCTTCCTCCATGCCCAGTAAGGCCGAAACAGTTTTGCGCAGGGATTCCGGGGTTTGGATAGGGCCTTCCAACTCTGCCTTGTCCCCCGTCACATTGGCGTAGAAGTTCATCGGCTCCAGCGTATTATGCGCCAGGAAAGGCGCGGCGTAGGTCCGCTCAACCACCTTGGCTGCGCCCTGAAAAGCCTTGCCCGGATCACCATCACGGCGGGCGGGCTCATCGGCGGCTTTGTCCATCAGCTCAGACAGGGCGGCTTCGTGGTCAGCGGAAGACTCCGGAGATTCCACGGTTTCCCACTCTGCTTTAAGCGCTTTCTTGGCCTGCATGACCTCCCAGGTCGAGCGGCCGACGATGGCAATCAGTTCCGGGAAAGCGTTGGTATCCGACCATTGCAGTTCGACGCCCTCCGGGGCGGCATTAATGGCGAAAACCTGCTCTACACCGGGCATATTGAGCACCTCTTCCGCATTAAAGGATTTGAGCTTTTGCCCAAAGGCGGGTGGGTGCGCAATCATGGCGATGCGCATGCCTTCTTTCTGTACATCCAGGCCATAGAGTGGCTTGCCGGTTACAATTTCGAGGGCATCCACGTTCTTGCGGCTTGTGCCGATAATTTTGAAATCCTTTGGGTTTTTCAGTTCCACCTCTTCGGGTACTTCCAGGGCAGCCGCTGCGGTCGCCACTGCACCGTAACCAATGGATTTACCGCTGCTTTTGTGGTGAATGGTACCCTCCTCGGTGGTCAGTTCGGTTACCGGTACGTCCCATTCTTTGGCAGCTGCTTCCATAAGCATACGCCGGGCAGTCGCACCGGCAGTACGGAGGCTTTTCCAGCTTTGGCGGATGGATTGGCTGCCGCCCGCCACCTGACGGGTGAATTTTTCGGTATCCAGCCCGGCCTGTTCCACCACGACTTTTTGCCAGTCGACATCGAGTTCCTCCGCCACGATCATGGGCATGGAGGTCTTGACATTCTGGCCGATTTCCGGATTGGGCGACATGATGGTCACCACGCCATTATCCCCGATTTTCAGAAAAGCGTTGATATCGGTCCAGGATTCCGGGATTTCCAGTCCGGTTTCG
>JANSXW010000270.1 GCA_024742755.1 bacterium
CCGGGCCCATACAGCGCGGCTGGCTGCTGCGGGTGGATGAAGAAGGCTGCCTTGTGCCCGGCTGCCACCTGGTCAGTACGGAGGAGGAGGCTGCTGCCCCGGCCCTGTCGCTCCACCTCTATCCCAACCCAGCGCAGGAGTACCTCTATGTGCTGCTCCGGGATGCGGGCATTGCCCGCCGCCGGGGCGCTGCCCTGCAATTGCTGGACCTGCAGGGGCGGATCCTGCAGTCGCACCCCGCCGGCCGCATCGATGAGGTGACCAGCATACTGCCGGTTCGGGGCCTACCTGCCGGCGCCTATGTCCTGCGCTATGTGGCAGACGGGCAGGTTTTGGCGGCGGAGCGGGTGGTGGTGCAGTGAAGCATCCCCCGGCGCACGCACTGTCCGACATAGTTTCACAACGAAGTCGGTACTTTCGCCAGGGGTACTCGCCCGAGCAAAACGCACCGGGTGAAAGCCTCGTCAACGCCCAAGATTAGTGCACCCGGTGAGAACGTCTCCCGCTACAATTCCTTCGCCGAGGTGCTTTTGCCGGGCAAATGCAATCTGCTAAGCAAGGTTGAGCTGCCCGAGCGCTTCAAAGCCTTGCTGGTGTAGAGCTTAATCCAGGACCCATGCTAAGAGCTCTGCCCCAGCTTTATCTTGGCAAACCTACCGGATCCCGGTAAAAACCGGAGCCCGACAGGAGCCCCGAGCCCGCTGGCGCAGCGTATTTACATTTGAAAAACTATTGATGCAATATTCCTAAAACACTCCTTCATGCGAGACAGAACAAAAATAAAAGTACTCTTTCTTACCCTATCCGTTCTTCTTCTAATCAGTGAGCTAAATGCCCAAAACTGGATAAATGAAGATGCACGGTGGTATCATGGTTTATCGTCCCAGTTGTCTTCCGGGTATGTCCAGATGGAATACGCTGGCGATACGCTGCTCAACGGTGCTGAAACAGGAGCCGTTTTCAAAAGGACTTATCACCAGTACGGCTGGATGGGTGAATTGGATGTGACCACAGGCACTTCCTTGATTTTCCGGGAGTCTGACGCTACCCTTTACCTATGGAACGAAGCGCTCAGTATATTCGATACCTTAATTCAATTCGGTGCCGCGCCTGGCGATACCTGGCGGACTACCACAGATTACGACGCAGCCGGGGAAGAAAGCATGTCCACTACTGTAATCGATACCGGACATATAGAAATCAATGCGGCCAGTTTGCCATGGATGCACGTTGAATACCAATTCGATTATTTTGACATGACCTATACGGAACAGGACACGATCGTAGAGGGGATTGGCCCATTGAACCATTACGTATTGCCCTGGGAAGTGGTATATCTTGCCGGAGCCACCGGAGGGCTGCAATGCTTCGAGAGCAGTAATATCGGGCTGTACTCCCGGTCCGGGCAGGGGGAAAGCTGTGATGCGATCCTGACAGGCACAGAGGAGTTGACCACTTCCGAAGAGCACCGCAGTACCATTTATCCCAATCCTGCAACTGATGAGATCTACTTTTCAAATAATGGCAACCGCACGGTAGATCGGGTAACCCTCTTCAGCCTGGATGGACGGCATATTGCGGAGACTGTGCTACAGGGCAGGCAGTCAATAGCTGTGCGGGGACTTTCAAAGGGGATATATGTCGTCGCCATTATTTTTGAAGATGGGTCCACTGGGCGGGCAATGTTTGTGAAACAATAAAAAGGGCACGGAAATGGGAAAGTATCGGGCTATGTGGTTGGCCTCAGTAAACAGTTGTTGAGGCGTAAACACTCAGGCGGCGATTGTGGAATCGCGGCCTGAGTAAAACGTCCATCCGGTCGCGGCTCCAAAGCCGCCACCGGACTCCAAAGAAACGCCTCATTCCAGCTCAACTCATTTCCGGTAATCCTCATACCCCTCCGCTTCAAGCCTGGTATATTTCACCTTGACCCCTTCAGCCAGGTCCTGCTTGTAGGCAAGGATACGGCCCAGCACCGCCTCATCCTGGGCACCGATGATCTGAGCCGCGAGTATGCCCGCATTCTTAGCAGCATTGAGGGCTACCGTGGCTACTGGCACGCCATTGGGCATTTGGAGGATGGACAGGACCGAGTCCCAACCGTCTATAGAATTGGAGGATTTCACGGGTACACCAATGACGGGTAGTGGCGAAAGGGAGGCGACCATGCCCGGCAGGTGAGCAGCCCCTCCAGCTCCGGCAATAATGGCTTTGATCCCTCTGCCGTGGGCCTGTTTGGCAAACTCAAACATCCGCTCCGGCGTCCGGTGGGCCGAAACGATGGTGACTTCAAAGGGGATGTCCAGTTCCTTTAGCACATCGGCGGCCTGCCGCATGACCGGCAAGTCGGAGTCTGATCCCATAATAATGCTAATCATATCTTTGGTTTTGTTTTTTCCTGTCAAAATTATCGCCCCGGTGCCAGCCCCTCAGAGAAATCTCTTACATCCTGAAAGTTGGTGGGTATCGCAATCGCTCCGGTCGTGTCGATGAAGGCCATGCCGTTGCGGGTAGCGACCCGTGCCAGCCCTTCCGCAAAGCCCCAGGCCAGAAAGAACTCAGGAGGGGTAATGACCCGCCCGTCCTGATGCAGGTACCCCCAGCGCCGCCCCATTCGGTAGGGGATGAGCCCTTCGCTAAAGGACATCAGCTGATCAAACTGTGCAGGTACAATCTCTTCGCCGTTCTGGTCGATGAAGCCGTAACGCCCTTCCTGCTCAAAGGCCCAGAAGTTTTCACCCACGTACCAGAGTTGCTGGTAAGCGGTGGCCGTGATCAGCTGCCCGTTGGGGCCGATCAGTTGGTACAGGCTATCCCGGCTGACTACTGCCCGGTCATTCGCAAAGTCCCGGGCATCCAGCCATTCAAAGGGGACGGCTGTGCTGCCATCCGGGCGCAGGAAGCCATAGTACCCCTTCTGCCGCGCCCGTATGCGCCGGTTTGACATGGGGTCCGTTTTCGCGTAAGCGGCGGGTATAATCCATTGCCCAAGGGTGTCAATAAGGCCATATTTGCCTCCTGACTTCACCGCAGCCGTGCCATTCTGAAAATCGGAAGCCCGCTCAAAGGCCGGTTCAATGATGAGGGCGCCTTGATGATTCAGATAACCATATTGTGCCCCAACACGCACCCTGGCCCGCCCTTCTTCAAAGTCATTCAGCTGATCGTAGGCCGGATCGATCACCCATTCACCCGTCCGGTTGATGAAGCCCATTTTGCTGTCCGGATAGGTCAGCACCCGTGCCAGCCCTTCCCGAAAAGGGAATGCAGCCTGAAACTGCGGCTCAATGGCTATTCGCCCTTCCGGCTCAATATAGCCCCAGTATCCGCCCAGGCGCACCGCAGCCAGCCCTTCTGAAAAAGCCCGCACTTCGTCGAAGTGGGGCGGGATGCGAAAACGTCCGTTGCGGCCAATAAAGCCCCAGGGCTGTTCCGCCTTATCAAAGTCCTCTGCCCGGCCGGGCAAGGTTGCCGTCGAATCCTGAGCGGGCTTTTCCGCAGGGGGCGGGTCCTCCTTGCAACCTGGCAAAAGCAACAGGCTGCTGAGCAAAATCATGGTAGAAGTACCGGTGAAGAAACGTGCGGCAGGCATAGCAGGCAGTTCGGCTGAATCAATTTATATTTCGAAGTCTACCCCCCGGCGGAGTAAGTCGTCGTAACGCTCCCGGAAGAGTTGCTCGTAGGCTTCCTTGTCAAAGCTATACAATTTGGCGGGGCGGTGAGCCACGTTTTCCTGTTTGCCCACTTCGCGCAGCACGCCCATTTTGAGAATGCGGGTGCGAAAGTTGCGCTTGTTGAGCTCGTCAACGCCCAGTACCGTCTCGTACAATTGCTGCAGCTGAGAAAGGGTAAACTGCTCGGGAAGCAGCTCGAAACCAATGGGCTGATAGCGTACCTTGGCCCGCAGGCGGTTGGTCGCCATCTGCAGGATTTTATCATGGTCAAACGCCAGTGGCGGGAGCTCCTCAACCGGGAACCATTCCACGCTGCGGGCATCAGAAGCCGCCTCGACGGGGTGCTCGCTCAGGTTGACCAGCGCGTAGTACGCTACGCTAACCACCCGGCCCCGGGGGTCGCGCTCCGGCGCACCAAAGGTGAAAAGCTGCTCAATGAACACATCCCGGACGCCGGTCTCTTCCTCCAGCTCGCGCAGGGCAGCCGCCTCCAGGCTCTCGTCCATATCCACAAAGCCGCCC
>JANSXW010000240.1 GCA_024742755.1 bacterium
ATGGCAGTAATGACTACTTCACATTACTCACGCCTATAGACGTAGAGCTGGTTTACTTCAGAGTATTTGACCGCTGGGGCGGGCTGTTGTGGGAGCAAAAAAATGGGGCGACTAATAAGACATCTCATAGTTGGGATGGCCGGTCGCCAAACGGTGAGCAGGTACCTCCCGGGCTCTACTTATGGTCAGCCAGGCTGGAATATCCGGATGGTTTTACGCAGGAGTTGTCGGGCGAAGTGAGTTTGATGAGATAAGTGCACTCCGAGGCAAAAGACTCTCGTTCACAGAAGTATTTCCTGGGTTACCCTACACCCGAGAAGCTGAGAATAACGCTTGTTGGGAGCATTGGACAGGGCGTACACTTATAGTGTTGCTTCACAAACGGGTATGTGCCAGGGTACAGAGCGACGAGGTCAACTGACCCACTCCAGGAAATTTTCCCGGTTGATCACCGCAAATTCGGAGTTGGGGTAAGTCTCCTTAAATATGTTTGGGAGCTTAGCTTTTTTATTGGGGTTCCATTTGAACTCATAGGCATGAAGCTTCCCTTCCCTATCCTCTATCCAATCTATTTCCTGTTGATCGTACGTTCTCCAAAAGTAGTTGTACACCAGCATTTTTTCGTACTGCTGGTATTTAATACGCTCGCTTATGATGTAGTTTTCCCATAATAAGCCCACATCGTTTCTGTTTTCGATTGGCTTCATATCCCCTATCAATGCATTCCTGATCCCATTATCAAAAAAATACCACTTCCTTCCTTTGACAATTTCTTTTCTCAGGTTTCTACTCCAGGCCCCTACTGAATGGATGATGTATACTTTGCTCAATAAATCCAGGTATCGCTCTACCGTGTTTTTACTTATCCCCAACTGCTTGCCCAATTCAGTGAAACTCACTTCACTTCCTATTTGATAGGCAATCAGTCGCAATAACTGAAGTATCTTTTCTGAATTCCGGATCAAATCAAATTCCAGAATATCTTTCAGCAGGTAAGACTTAATCAATTCATTCAGGTAGGCTTTTCGCTCCTGTAGGTCTTCCAAATGAATCAACTCAGGGTAATTCCCGTAAACCAATCTGTTCCTGAGATTTGCCTCCTTTTCAATAATATTTTCCCTCTGGTTCAGTTCCTTTTCTGACAATCCAAAAAGATAAAAAGTATGCTTTCTCCCCGTCAGTGGTTCTCCGGTAAACTTTTCTAAATCAAAGGCAGAGGAGCCTGTAGCCAGTATTTTTATACCCGCTATCGTATCTACCATTAGTTTTAACACATTGCCTATCTCCGGAATTTTTTGAGCTTCGTCAATAATCAGTAATGACTTTCCCCCTATGATGTTTTTATACCTTTGAGTACTCCTATATTCCAACTGCCTTCTGACATCCTGATCCTCTCCGTGCAAAAGCAGATAGGGTTCGGATATTTTCTTTAGAATTTGTTGGATCAGTACCGTTTTTCCAACTCTTCGCGGCCCCAAAAGCACGACTACTTTGTTTGGGCGCAGATACTTTAGGACTTCATCCTCAATTGCTCTTTTTAGCAGCATCATTTGTTTATTTGTCCCTAATATACACAAACTGACTATTTTTAGCTAAATTTGGTCAGTATAAATACTTTTTTTAGCTAAATTTAGTCAGTTAATAACCTTCATTTATTCCATCTGGCGTGAAGTATAAGAGTCAAATTGAGAGAACAAGAAAAAAAGAGTAGGGCGCAAACCGGATTGTCGCATCGGCTCTCATTTTCTTCGGTATGTTTGACACCTACGGCGTCAATTAAAAATATTGATTGCTGTTTTTTTTACTAATAGTCGACCCCTATTGGAGGTCGTACATCAGTAAAAACGAGCTTAAATCTTGGAATCGACCCCAGCGGGGTCGCACTTATCGATCGAAAGATTTACCTAAAAAATCCAGGTCAGCTGCGACAATTTGGTTTACGCCCTAGTTCGTTTACCCCTAATATAAATCTTGCTCGTTTACAGGAAAGACAAACCAATTACTTATCTTTAACGTTAGTAACGCAAAGCGGAACCATGATCATCTCATTTGGATCAAAAGACACGGAACGGATTTGGGATGGAATCCGAGTCAAAAAGATACCGCTGGAAATACAAAATATCGGACGGCGGAAATTAAGGATGCTGAACAACGCTCAGAATATCAATGACCTCAGAATTCCGCCATCGAACAGACTTGAGAAGCTAATTGGAAATCTAAATGGATTTTACAGTATCCGAATCAATAGACAATGGAGAATCATTTTCAAGTGGGATAGCGGAAACGTAAGTGAAGTAGAAATAATTGACTATCATTAATAAACGGCAATGGAAAAGCTAGCCAATATCCACCCGGGAGAAATCCTGTTTTTTGAATTCATGGAGCCGCTACAAATTACGGCTTACCGGATTTCTAAAGATTTGAATATACCGCAGACCCGGATTTCAGCGATCATCAAGGGGAAGCGAAGGATAACTGCCGATACCGCCCTTCGCCTCAGCAAATATTTTGGCACTTCAGCCAAATTTTGGCTTGGTCTTCAGGACGACTATGATATTGAGGAAGAGCGCAACAGGAAAAGCGTGGAGCTTGAGGCGATAACGGAATTGGAAGTGAAATCATAGCCGGGATCCTCAAATAATCGAGTCCTAAAAAGCAGCCCCCTTGCCCAACCACCCCATTTTTCCTACCTTTGTCCGTCAATTGATGACAGCGGTATTGTATGCCGTTGCTGTTCGGGGTGTTTCCCGGCTAACGCCGGGATTCTGAGATCATACCCATAGAACCTGCCCGGGTAATGCCGGGAAGGGAGACAAGCACGAAGCGTATTTATGCGCAATCCGTTCTTTTCTTATGGGATGAAAGGCTGCCCAACGGTAGTCCTGAAGGCAAGCACTCGCCCGGCCCCTGGGTGGAGTGATTCTTTCAATTTTCATCTGTTTTTCTCATGTTTTACCAATCTGTTTTTTCAACGTTGCTGCTGCTTGGGCTGTTGGGCTCATTGGCGGCACAGACAACTATTCAAGGTACCGTTACCGACCCGGCAGGCCAACCGCTTACCGGGGCTAACCTTTTGCTGCTGCCCGGCGACCGGGGCGCGGCGAGTGATGCCGAGGGCCGATTCTCCATTCCAAATGTAAAGGCGGGCGATTACACCCTGCGCGTGAGTTATTTAGGGTACGAAACCCTGCGCAAGCCCCTCCAAATTGCAGCCGGGCAACGCGAGGTCAGCCTTCAGCTTACCCTGGAGCCCCGTGCGTTTACCGCCGAAGAGCTGACCGTGCGGGCTACCCGCGCCGGGGAGACGACCCCCATGGCTTTCCTCAATGTCGATGAGGAGGACATTGAGCCCATCAACTTGGCGCAGGACCTGCCCTTCCTGCTGCGGTGGACGCCCTCCGTGGTCTCCACTTCTGATGCAGGCGCGGGTGTGGGCTATACCGGTATCCGTATCCGGGGCACCGACCCGACCCGCATTAATGTCACCGTGAACGGTATCCCCATCAATGATGCGGAATCGCAGGGCGTGTTTTGGGTGAATATGCCGGACTTTGCCAGCTCCGCTTCTGACATTCAGATACAGCGGGGTGTGGGAACGTCTACCAATGGCGCCGGTGCCTTTGGCGCGACGATCAACATCAACACCACCGAGCTGAAGCCCGAGGCCTACGCCACGCTGAATGGCTCCGTAGGTTCCTTCAATACCCAACGGGCGAATGTGGAATTCGGCTCCGGCCTGCTCAACGGCAAGTTTACGCTCGACGGGCGCCTGTCAAGTATCACCTCGGATGGGTTCATCGACCGGGCCTCCTCAGACCTTTCCTCCTACTACCTCTCCGCAGCATACCTGGGGGAAAGCAGCAGCCTGCGCTTCGTGACCTTCTCCGGCCGGGAGCGGACCTATCAGGCGTGGTATGGCGTGCCTAAGGATTTCCTGGAGGTGGACAGCCTGCGCACGTTCAATCCCTCGGGAACTGAGAAAGAAGGCGAGCCTTACGAAAACGAGGTGGACAACTACGGGCAGGACCACTATCAGTTGATTTACAACAACCAAATCAGCCGCAACTGGAGCTTCAACACCGCCCTGCACTACACCCGGGGCGCAGGCTACTTTGAGCAGTACAAGGCAGGCGAATCGCTGGTAGACTACGGCCTGATACCGGTAGACCTTGTGGATACGGTCATTACACAAACCGACCTTATCCGGCGATTGTGGCTGGACAACGACTTTTACGGGGGCGTGTACAGCCTCAACTACATTAGCGATGACAACCGGTTGGATGCCACCCTCGGCGGCGGCTACCACCACTACTTTGGCGACCACTTCGGGGAAGTCATCTGGGCTGAGTTTGCCTCAAATAGTGAGAAGGACTTCCAATACTACCAGAATGATGCCACCAAAACGGACTTCAACATTTACGCCAAGTTCAACTACGAGTTGCTGGACGGGCTGCACGCCTACCTCGACCTGCAGTACCGACGCGTAGGCTACGAATTCCTGGGTTTTGACCGGCAGGGCAACAACGTGGAGCGGACCGAAACCCTCGACTTTTTCAACCCCAAAGCCGGCCTGTTCTACCGCATCAACAACCGCTCGGAAGCCTTTGCCTCCTTTGCCGTGGCCAACCGGGAGCCCAACCGAAACGACTTCGTAGAGTCCACCGCCGACAGCCGGCCGGACCCCGAACGCCTGTACGATACCGAGATTGGCTACGAATACCGCTGGGACCGGGCAGCCATCAACCTGACGGGCTACTACATGCTTTACCGGGATCAGCTGGTGCTGAACGGGGAGGTCAATGACGTGGGCGCCTTTACCCGTGTGAATGTAGACCGCAGCTACCGTCTTGGGCTGGAAGTGGCCGGTGGCGCTCAGCTTGCCGATGGGCTGCGCCTGGATGGCAACTTCACGCTTAGCCGCAACCGCATCGCCAGCTATACCGAGTTTGTGGATGTGTACGATGAGAACTTTGACTTCCTGAGGCAGGAAGCTTTCACGTATGAGGAAACGGACTTGTCCTTCTCTCCTGATATTATTGCAGCAGGCGGTTTGTCCTACGAAGCGCTGCGACTGAAGGACAAGACCGACCTCATTTTCACCCTGCAGACCAAGTACGTCGGGCAGCAGTACATCGACAACACCTCCGATGAGGACAATGCCCTCGACGCCTACAGCTTCAGCGACTTCCGCATCAACTTCAACTGGCGGCCGGGCTTTCTCCGGGAGCTGTCCCTCAAGCTGCTGGTACAGAATGTCTTTGATGCCCGGTACGAAACTAATGCCTGGTCCTACCGCTATCAGTTTGACGGGAGCCCGGCATTGGATCAGGGCTTCTTCCCGCAGGCGGGGCGGAACTTTTTGGTGGGGCTAAGTGTGGGGCTTTAACCTTAAAAGCATCAACCCAATTTTACCAGGATTGCCGGTCTTGCCTACGGGTAGGACCGGCAATTTCAATTTCCGATTGTCTGATTCAAGTGGAACCTATTGGGTTATCTCTACTGACGACACTCAATCTTCCGGGGGAGACTCAGGCGGCGATTGTGGAATCGCGGCCTGAGTTGCCCTGTCCGGCCGCGACTCCAAAGTCGCCGCCGGACTATAATACAACAACAAAATAGCCAAAGAATATCTCATAATATAGCCGATTTAAGAATCATCGATTACCAATCTTCACCACCTTCCCCACTTCCAGTACGCGCCCCTGCTCCTCCACCCGCCAGGTGTAGACGCCCGCAGGGTGCCCGCTCAAATCCAGTGTATTGGAGCCCGAGGAAAGGCGCTGTGTGAGGACGGGCCTGCCCATCGCATCGTATACCACGGCATTGGCTTGTACGGGCAGCCACCCCGCCCGCAGCGACAGGCTGAAGCGCTCCCGGAAGGGGTTGGGGAAAGCAGTGGCGAGCGGAGCTGTTTCGGCTTGCTGTGTGACCGTGACAGGCTCTGTAAACTCCAGCGTTTTGCATTTCGTATCACTGCCATTGGCGTTGCTGACGGTGAGGCAGACCTCGTAAGTGCCAGGGCCGGGGAACGTATGAGCGGGCAGGGTATCCGTACTGCTGCTGCCCTCGCCAAAGTCCCAGGACCAGGTGGCTGGCTCGTAGTCGCTCAGGTCATAAAACTGCACCGTGAAGGGCGTGAGCGTATCTTGCTCATAACGCCAGCGGGAGAGCGGGATGTTGTCGATGCCGAGGGTATCGCAGGGGCTGCCGTCTATGGGGCCGAGGCGGTAGTTGGGCTGATTGGGGATAGAGGTATAGTTATAAAATGGGAGTTCGATACTATGCTGCTCAATGCGGCAGTCCGGGCATATTGCATCTGGATTGTGAATA
>JANSXW010000146.1 GCA_024742755.1 bacterium
AGCTTATGAAAAGCTTTACACTCCCATTGCTATGCCTGATGCTAGTCTTCAGTGCAGGAGCATTACACGCAAGGGGGGACGCTGCTCCCGGAACCAACCCCGGGGCGGAATCCCTCTCCAAATTTATTCCTGAAGATGACGTGAAAGTACAAGGGGTGGTCACCGATGATGCCGGTGAGCCCCTTATCGGCGTTAACGTCCTTGAAAAAGGCAATCCGACCAATGGCACCATTACAGATATGGATGGCGCCTTCCAGCTTACCGTTGCCGACGATAATGCCACTTTAGTATTCACCTACATTGGTTACCAGAAAAAAGAAATGCCCCTGAATGGGCAAACCAATGTCAGTGTTACCCTCAAGACAAGCGCTTCCGTATTGGACGAGGTTGTCGTGGTAGGTTATGGTACGCAGGTCAAGCGGGACATGCTTGGCGCGGTATCCTCTATCGACAGCAAGGAGCTGACTTCTTTCAACGCTACTTCCGTTGATCAGTCTTTGCAAGGGCTTGCAGCGGGTGTTCAGGTCACGGGGGCTTCGGGTGTGCCGGGCGCACCGACCCGGGTACTTGTTCGGGGCACGAACTCCCTCTTCTCTGGTACAGAGCCGCTATGGATTATCGATGGAATGATCCTGAGTGGTCAGGGTGGAGGAGAGCTTACCGGTTTCTCCCGTAATGCCGGTGGTGCAACCCCCTTCAACCCTTTGGCTACCATCAACCCCAATGACATTGAGTCTGTGGAAGTCCTCAAAGATGCGGCTGCAACAGCCGTCTACGGTTCCCGTGGTGCAAACGGTGTGATCATTGTGACCACAAAATCCGGCAAAGGCGGAAAAGGAACCCTTGATTTTAATGTGAATTACGGCATAACCGATGTGGTTCGCGGGCCCAATGAAATTGGGTTTGTGGATGGTCCAACCTGGCTTAATCTTGCCGATGAATCCCGCTTGAATGCGGGATTGCCAGAGTTTGATCCCAATCTTATTCTTAATCCCGGCCGTGATCCTAACGCGACACTGTCCCGTGATCAAGTTGCGGACGTAAACTACTTCGATGAAGTGCTCCGTCAGGGCTCTGTCATGGATATCAACCTGTCCTCTTCCCGGGCGACCGAGAACCTAAACTACTATGTCTCTGGCAACTACCGGCGCGACGAAAGTATTTTGGTAGGAGACTTACAGGAACGCATGTCTTTGCGCTCCAATTTCGACTTTACGCCTTTGAAAAACCTGAGCATCGGAACCCGCATCCAACTGAGCTATGTCAACCGGGAACGCGCACCAAACGGTGGTGCCCCAAGTGGCAACTCTAATATTGGAAACGGGGGCTATAACTTTGCCAACTCTGGAATCCCCCCGATTATTCCCTTGTTTCACCCAACCGTAACCGACCGAAACGGGGACCCAATTTTATTTGACCCACTTTCCGGGCGCAACGTACTCGCCGCCCAAAATCGGGCCAACTACATCAACGACGTAGATACTTACCGGGCTTTAGGTGGCATCAACCTGCAATATAACATTCCATTCATTGAGGGTTTGTCCATCCGTTCGGAACTGGCAGCGGATTTCCTGCACTCCAGTAATATCGAATGGGCCAATACCGTCATTCGTGAGGATAGCAAATATGGATTCGACAATGCTCTAACTTTTCAGCGCTATAACTATAATGCTTATTTGACTTATGACCGCGATTTTGGAGGCATGCATGCGATTAGCCTTACAGCGGGTACAGAATCTACTGAAGAGGGACAGCGCCGCCGTAATGTTGAAGCGGATCAGCTTTTCGGCACACAGCAGGAACTGAATACGCCCGGACAATTTTTGCGGATGTCTAACGGCTTCGGAGGTGAACAGTACTTCCGTGGCTACTTTGGCCGTCTGAACTATAAGTTTATGGACCGCTATATGGTGGGAGCCAGCTACCGCTACGATGGCTCTTCCATCTTCACCGAAGACCTGCGCTGGGGTAACTTCCTGGCCCTTTCTGCAGGCTGGGTGGTCTCTGACGAGCCCTTCCTGGTCAACAATGAAGTCATTAACTTCCTGAAGTTCCGCGGTAGCTTTGGGCAGACCGGTAACTCCGCAATCGATCAGTTGGCAACTGCTACGACTTATGCGCAGTGGGGCCGTTATGGAGATGTAGGTGCCGGTGACCTGTTAAGCAGCATCGGAAATACCGCAGTGACCTGGGAAACCACGGATGCCTATGACGTAGGGGCTGATTTTGAGCTTTTTGAAGGCCGGATCAGTGGTACCGTTAGCTACTACGTGCAAGATGTGCGCGACATGCTTTTCCAGGTACCTATTCCAGCTTCTTCGGGTATTTTCAGTGGTGGCCCTACTATTTGGGATAACATTGGTGATATGCAGAACCGGGGTTGGGAAGTGGAGCTGAATACGGTCAACATCGACCGCGGTGACTTCCAGTGGAGAATGGGTGTCAACTTCGCTACCAACGAAAACCAGGTAACACGCCTGGCTGGCGAGGATTCTCAGATATACAATGTGAACAATAGTGCACTGGTCACCCGGGAAGGCGATCAGGTCGGGTTCTTCCGTTTGGCTCGTTATGCAGGTATTCACCCCGAAGGCGGCTATGAGTTGATTGAGGAAATGGACCTGGAGCAATTTGAAGCGACCGGCGAGCGGGTGCCAACGGGCAACCTGATTCCTGCTACCCGTTCCAATCTGCAAACCCACTTGTTTGATATGACCGACAAAGGTAGCCTCCCAACCTTCTTCGGTGGGTTCAACAACAGCTTCACCTATAAGAACTTCAGCCTGAATGCCCTGATCAGCTTCTCCGGTGGCAACTACATTTATGATGTGGCCCGGGAGAACTCCGTCTATGTGAATGGTGCCAAGCCTTATCGTGAAGAGATCGTAGGTAACTATTGGCAAAATCCCGGAGATGATGCTGAGTTCCCTGCCCTAAGCTGGAATCAGCGGTACGATGTAATTAACGAAGATGGGACAATAGAAGAAAACGTACGTTTTGACCCACAGCGTGCTGGTCAGGCCCATGATAAATACCTGCAAAGCGGCGACTTCATCCGTATGCGGGCACTGTCATTGTTCTATAACCTTCCACGCAACGTAGCCGAGTCCCTGCGCATGCAAAATATCCGTCTTGGCTTTACAGGCAACAACCTGTTTACTATTACCGGATACGAAGGCTACGATCCTGAGGTAGTGAACCTTGGTGGCAGTGCAGACCGTAACCTTGGACAGGGCTGGGTAGGCGTTCAATTGCCTCAGATCAAGTCCTATAACTTCAGTCTGAATGTTACTTTCTAAATTACCTGGAATTGGGGGGCTTGTTTCCCCTCAATTCCGCTCATTTTCTGAATTAAAAAAATAAGCCATGAAAAGCTTTAAAATAAAAACCTGGTTTATAGCACTGCTGGTTCTTGGACTGGTGAGCTGCGATAACGAAGCATTCTTCGAGTTAACCAATCCGCCGGAAGCCCCCTGGCAGTCGCTGGAAGAATTAGAAAAGGCACCCATCGGCGCCTACTATTGCCTGTCTGGCAATGGCGGTAGCAGGACCATGTTTGTCTACGGAAGAATGGCAGGGGAAGCCTATGCTGATGGTATGGCTCTGGCTAGTATAGAGGAAGGATACCCTGTACAAAACGATGTGGAAGATATGTACAATCGGGATGTAGAAGGAAAAAGCATTGCTATTTTTGATAATGCTATCTTCCGTAATGCCTATTTTGCAATTGGCCATGCCAATGGTGCATTGGATTTCATTGCTGCCAATGATGGGGTGCCTTTCCCTGAAGAAGGGCCAGATGCCACCAACCGCATAGAAGGGGAACTACGCTTCGTGCGGGCATTTGCTTATTATTACCTGGCCAGAATTTATGCGCCAGCGTACCCGGATGACACCCCTCGTCTGCCGTTCCGTACCAATCAGGCTACCAACTTTGATGAAGCTAAAACTTCGACTATTGCTTCTGCCAATGACATCTATGATTTTATTGTAGCAGACCTTATCGAGGCAAAGAGGCTGCTGCCGGAACGCTATGATGCCACGATCCATCCGGAGGCTTATGCGGATGGTAGGGCCAATAAGTTTGCTGCCGCAGCTTTGCTGGCTAAGGTTTACTTCCAGATGGGCATGTACGATGAAGCATTGGCTGAAGCCAACTTTGTAATCGAGGAGAACGGTGGGGACTACGACCTTTCTGAAGATCCCATCGAAGCCTTTAACAAAACGGGGGTATCCCGTGGTAAAGAGGTGATCTGGTATTACGCCCTTTGGGCTGGTGACGGACTGCCTTCCTGGAAGCACCCTCGCCGTTTCGATTGGTACAATGCCACTGAACAACGGGCCACAACTCCTTTCAACAATACCAGCCGGTTCATGGTCGCTAGTGATGCCTTCCTGGAAACTGCAGGTTGGCAGGATGCTAACGGCAACGAAACACCTGAGGCTACTGAAGACCTGCGGTACGCTCAATTGTTCTTAAGGCTATCTCCAGAGGCGGATTCTGCTTTTGCCAACACCAGAGATTACGTTTGGAACAACAGATACTTCAGGGCGGGCGACCGTGAGACCAACCTGCCTGTACTCCGCCTCGCAGATATCGTACTGCTCCGTGCCTTCCTCCGCGCTGAGTCAGGCGATAACGCCGGCGCACGCGCCGACCTGAATATGGTCCGCAACCGTGCCGGCCTTGATGACTACGCTGGCAGCGATGGCGACCTTATCAATGCGATTCACAACGAGCGCTTCAAGGAAATGGCGTTCGAAGGGGACCGCTTCTGGTACCTGCAGGGGGCCCGCGTAGATATTCCTGCCGGTGACCGCGGGGGCAGTGCCATTCCATGGAACAGCCCGCTGTACTCAGAAATTCCGGACTTTGAGGTAGAACTCAACGACGGATTTTAAAATAGTTTCTTCATTGTTTTGAGTTTAGTTGATAGATGTTTGATGGGCTGATGGCATTGCTGTCAGCCCATCTTCATGAAATAGCATGCTTAAACTTTGCCCGCTAAACAAGCCTTGGTATTTTGAGCTACCAAATAAAACCATTGCCTATGTTCACCACCGCCAATCTCCGTGCCTTCGGAGGCTTTCTCATTACGCTGCTTTTGTTTGCCGGGTGTGAAAACGCTGAGCCTTCAGAGGCCGGAAAGCAAGCTGCTACCGACGACAGCACTGAATTTGTCTCCCTGACCTCAGATCAAACCGGCATCGATTTCGCCAACAATCTGCCGGAAGATGCCTACCGCAACATCATGCGCTATCAGTACTACTACAACGGCGGCGGCGTCGCCATCGGTGATGTGAACGGGGACGGGCTCCCGGATGTCTGCTTTTCTTCCAATACTGCTGCCCCCCGCCTGTACCTCAATCAGGGAGAGCTGAAATTCCGCGAGGCCAAAAACGCCGGGCTCGATCTGCCTGCCAATGCCACCTGGAATACCGGTATTAGCATGGTGGATGTTAATGGAGATGGCCACCTCGATATTTACCTCTGCCGCTCGGGCAACCTGCAACTCACCAACCGCATGAACCTCCTTTACATCAACAAGGGAGACGGCACCTTCAAGGAGCGGGCGGCCCTGTTTGGGCTGAATGACCCGGGCTATTCCGTGCAAGCCAACTTCTTCGACTACGATAAGGACGGCGACCTGGATATGTACCTCGCCAACCACGGCATCAACTTTTACGGGCGCGACCCTCAGGGCAAAGTCTCCAATGCCCCCGATCAGTACTCCGGCGATAAGCTCTACCGCAACGATGGCGACCGCTTTACCAACGTCACCAAAGAAGCAGGGATTTACGAAAGAGCCTTCAGCTACGGGCTGGGCGTTGGCATTGGCGATCTGAATCAGGATGGCTGGGACGATATTTACGTTTCCAACGACTTCTTCGAGCACGATTACCTGTACTGGAATCAGGGCGATGGCACTTTCCGGGAGGGCATCAAAAGCGCTGCCCGGCAGACTTCTTACTTTGGCATGGGCAACACCATCTCCGACCTAAACAACGATCAGCTGCTGGATGTGATGGTCGTGGACATGACCGCCGAAGACCACTACCGCCGCCACGCCAACCTCGCGGGGCTGAGCTATGAGAAATTCTGGGACTTCGTAGATAAGGGCTACCACTATCAATACATGTTCAATAGCCTCAACATCAACAACGGCAATGCCACCTTCAGCAATCAGGCGCAGCTGGCGGGCATCGCTCAGACCGATTGGAGCTGGGCACCACTGGCCGCCGATTTCAATAACGACGGGCTGACTGACCTCTACATCACCAACGGGCTTCGCAAAGATGTCCTCAACCTTGACTTCATCAACAACATCGACAAGCGCTTCGCCAAATACATCGGCGCCAACGGGCAACTCCCGGAAGACCGCTTCGTGGAAATGCTGCAGACCATGCCTTCCGAAAAGGTGGGCAACTTCTTCTACCGAAACGAGGGAGACCTGCGCTTTGAGGATGTCCGGGAGCAATGGGGCGCGAACACGCCTTCCTTCTCCACCGGCGCTGCTTATGCCGACCTGGATCAGGATGGTGACCTGGATTTAGTGGTCAATAATATCGATGCCCCCGCCTTCGTCTTCGAAAACCAAAAGACGGAAGGCCCTTACTTGCGCATTGAATTACAGGGGCAGGGCAAAAATAAATATGGCTGGGGCGCCAAAGTCCGGGTTACTTCCGGTGAGGTGACACAGCTACAGCAGCAGTATCCCATCCGAGGGTATCAGTCCTCTGTGGAGCCGGTACTGCACTTTGGATTGCCCGTTGCTGCCCCGGTAACCGTGCAGGTGGAATGGGCCGATGGGAAAGTCACCACTTTGGAGAATGTGCCACCCAATCAGACCCTGAAAGTCGACCAAAAAACAGCGGGAGCCGCACCATCACCTCCGGCACCTCCGACTGCATTCTTTGAACCCGGCCCCGACCTCAATCAAAAACACACCGAAAACGATTTCAACGACTTCAAACGGGAATTTCTCCTCCCACACAAAATGTCTGCCCTGGGGCCCGTCCTGGCGGTAGCGGATGTAAATGGTAATGGGCTGGAAGACTACTTCCTCGGCGGTGCCAAGGGGCTGCCCGCCTCCCTCAATCTGCAAAAACCAGATGGCACTTTCCAGCAGGTACGCGACCCCTGGCTCGACGAGCGCCTGCACGAGGACGGTGGCGCTGCCTTTTTCGATGCAGATGGGGATGGGGATGCCGACCTCTACGTCACCTCCGGCGGCAATGAGTACGAGATCGGCTCCAAATACTATCAGGACCGCCTGTATCTGAATGATGGGCAGGGAGCATTCACGCGTGCTTCGGACGCGTTGCCTGATCTGCGCAGCAGCAATGGCCCGGTCGCCGCTGCGGACTACGATGGCGATGGCGATGTCGATTTATTTGTAGGCGGACGGCAGACCCCCGGGGCTTATCCAACCGGCACGCAAAGCTACCTTCTGCAAAACGATGGGCAGGGACGCTTCACCGATATTACAACACAACTTGCTCCGGAAGGTCTGACCGGCATGGTGACCGATGCCTTGTGGACCGACTTTGACGGCGATGGGCAATCTGATCTCATCGTTGTTGGTGCCTGGATGGGGCCCCGGTTTTTCCGGCAATCCGAGGGTGCCTTCGAAGAGGTGACGGCTGCTACCGGGCTGGAAAACCTTAGTGGCTGGTACTTTAGTTTGGATGGGGCTGACTTCGACGGGGACGGCGATACCGACTACATCCTCGGCAACCTTGGGCTCAATCACCGCTTCAAAGCCATGCCTGAAGCACCCTTTGCCATCTACGCGGCCGATTTTGATGAGAACGGCACCTTAGACATGGTCCCCACCTACCACTATAACGGCAAGGAATACCCCCTCTACGGGCGCAGCGTGATGCAGGATCAGCTGGTGAGCGTAAAAAAAGCCTATCCTTCCTATACTGACTATGCCCGGGCCACAGTGCAGGATATCTTCACGCCCGAGGTATTGGCGAAAGCCCGGAAAGCAGAAGCCCAAACCTTTGCCAGCCTGTACCTCGAAAACAAAGGCAACGGGCAGTTTGAAGCCCGGCCGTTGCCCCGCCCCGCGCAGATCAGCCCGATAATGGATATGGCCATAGACGATTACAACGGGGATGGTTCGATGGACCTAATCATAGCAGGCAACCTGTACGGCTTTGAGTACCGGACCGCCCGCGCTGATGCCGGGAACGGCTTGCTGATGCTGGGGGACGGGCAGGGCCATTTCGAGCCACAGTCCATCTCCGAAAGCGGCATCTTCCTGCCCGGTGATGTCAAAGCGCTGTCCCCCTTGCAATATCAGGGCAAAACAGGCTTGCTGATTGGCCAAAATGATGGGCCTGTAGCATTGCTGCTGCTCAAAAAAGCTTTGCAATAGCCGCCTAACCTTTCAAAATGAAGCAATGGAAAGAAGATCATTCCTGGAAAAAATAGCCGCCTCCGGGCTGGGTGCGATGGCACTCCCGGCCTGGGTGAATGGGCAAACGAACCCTACTTTGCCCATTCCGACTGCTGATCCGGAGGTGCAGCCTACCGCCGCACAGCAGGCGTGGATGGACATGGGCTTCGGTCTTTTCATCCACTTCGGCATCAACACCTACTATGATACGGAGTGGAGCGACGGCACCCTGGACCCGGTGAAATTCAATCCCACCAAACTGGATACCGATCAGTGGTGCGCCACAGCCAAGGCAGCGGGCATGAAGTACGTTGTGCTCATCACTAAGCACCACGATGGCTTCTGCCTTTGGCCGACCAAGCAAACCAAATATTCGGTCAGCGCGACGCCCTGGAAAGGCGACCTGGTGGCGGAAGTCGTCAATTCAGCCGAAAAACATGGGCTGAAGGTTGGTTTTTACTACTCCCTCTGGGACCGCCATGAGAAAAGCCACGATACGGACGAGTGGGCCTACATCGACTTCATGAAGCGGCAGTTGGAAGAGCTGCTGACCGGCTATGGCCCCATCGTGGAAATGTGGTTTGACGGTTTTTGGAAAAAGCAACAGACCGGCTGGTCCAAGAAAAACAAGGAGCTGGAGGGCGAGGCCGAAAAGCAAGCTTTCAACGTCGCCCGCAATCAGCAATTCATTGAGGCCTGGCGCATGGAAGGCGCTTACCGCTGGCAGATGGACCACGTCTATCAGTTCATCAAAAGCCTGCAGCCCGATTGTCTGGTCATGAACAACTCCACCACCGCTTACCCCGGCGTTCCTCTGCACCCGGTCGATATCCGCAGCGGGGAGAAGTATACCGAAGTGGCGGATGACCAGAAAGTCTGGAACTGGCTGGGCAAAGACCACTACCTGCCGCTTCAGATCGAGACCACGATGTCTACCAAAGGCGATAAGAAATTCCCCTCCGGCAACTGGTTCTGGCACGATTGGGACAAATCCGTGCTGGAAAAGGAAAAAATCCTGCAATACCTGAGCGTAGCCCAAAAAATGAAAGCCAATCTGCTGCTCAATGTAGGCCCCAGTGATCAGGGGCTGCTGCGCGAAGTGGATGAGCGGAAACTGAAGGGGTTACGCGATTGATCCGTATACGGCCTATTTTTTTTTGACGGAGCATAAAGCCAAAATAATAGCTTATGAAATGTCATATTCTGATCAGCTTGGGCGTGCTATGGGCAAGCCTGAGCCTTCTGCCCGCACAATCCGACATCTGGTCCGTTGACAGCTACCCGGATGAGCCCGGACTGCAGATGCGCATGGCGCCCATGTTGCCCCGGATCGCTGCGGAAGGTTTTGCTCAACGCAGCCTGGCCAACTCCAAGTGCCCGGATACCGGATTGCCAGTGAAAACCTGGGCGGTAAAGGGGGAAACGATTTACTCGCCTTACACGGGCAGGGCTTATCAGCAGGGAGATACCGGCTACTTTGGCCCTAAAGTTCGCAATGAAGACGGTGAAATTGCTGCCTTCGGGGGCGACCCGCTCAAATATGAATTGCAATCGGCTACGGCGCAGCTGCTGCTCCATCCCAATGATGCCCTGGCCCGGGGATTTTTAAGCATTCCCGGCAATTTGCGGCAGCAGTACCATTTTGCCTGCAACAACTGGGCGCGATTCTATCCCTACCTGGCTGATGAAATGGGGGAGGACTGGCAAGCCCGATTCCATGATGCTGTAGCGGACTACGAGGAAACACGCCGTCCTTCTGATGGCAACCGGGAATATGCACCAATGAGCCATCCCCACGATCTGGTAGGAGAGGAGGGGACGCTGCTCGGCGGCAATACCATTGACGGAGGGACAGAGAACCACAAGACCATGTGGCGCACCTCCTGCCTCGTTTACAGTCAGTGGATGCCCGAAGGGACACAAATCTCTGGCTACGAGCTGCCGGAAGCGGAGAGGAGGGTGCGAAGCTTTCTCACCGAATATGCGGAGCGAATGCTTCAAACCGGAAATGGAGAATACGACAGTCAGATCTATTATCCATACTCCATCGAGGGGTATATGAACCTCTATGATTTCGCGAAAAAGCCTGAAGACCGGGCACTGGCGAAATTCACGCTCGACTATTACTTCGCCACCACCGCCCTGAAACTTATAGACGGGCATATCGCCGGCGGGATGAAGCGCGGCTATTTGCCGAAAGGCGAGGAAGACAAAATGGAAAAACTGTTCTGGGGCTATTTCGATGACGTCAGCCGGGATATGTCGGAGGCGGTGACTACGGTGCATCAGGCTACAACGAGCTACCGGCCCAATGCCATCATTTCAAAAATTGCAAGGGGAGAAGTCGCATTGCCCTACGAGGCCCGCATGACCCGCCCGTTTTATCATATGGACCGCAAAAATGGCTTTCAGGAGTCCTTCTACCGGTCCGCAACTTTTGGGCTGGGCAATGTGTACATGAGCATCGTAGACAACCCCAATCAGCAGATGGTCTGGTCGCTCGTAGTGAAAGGAACGGACGGGCCGCTTGGCTTTACCGGTGGGCAGCCGTTGCGGTTGACAACCTCCGGGCACAGCCCTTACACGCAAACCCTGCATAGCAAAAATACCCTGCTGCTCCTGTCCGCTCCATCCGAATTGGATGAAAAGCAGCATCCTGAATTTAATATTTCTGACAAGCGGATCAATCCCTGGCACCTGCCCGATAGCGCACAGGCCCGGGAGTTCGAATTGGCGAACCGCTGGAAGTACGCCACCGAGCCGCTACAACCGGTAAGCGCACCCGCTGAAGATGAACTGGAAGCCTTCTGGGAACAAAAGAAGTACAGCGCGGCCTCCTGGCTGCTCATTCCAAAACAAGTGGAACTGGCGAAAGAAATCAACCGGCAACTGATCTGGAAAGCCCCGAATACCTGGGTGGCGGTCTGGCCTGTCGGGACTGGCTATTTCATGATTGACGCCTCTGCTGAAGCTATTGCAAAGGTGGAGGACAAAACCTGGCGAAGCGTACTGGAGCAGTACATCGTCCTGGTTGTCACGGGGCAGCAATCCGGGTACGCCCTGGAGGTGCTGGAAGGGGCTGACCATCCCGATTTGAATGCTGTACTGGCAAGCCTGAAAACTGCTGATCTGGAAACCCAGAGCCTCAAAAAGAACAAGACCCTCACATACCGGTCTACCCTGGGCGAGAAGCTGGAGATGACCTACCGCCCCGACCGCCTGAAAGCCTACGGGCGCATCAATGGCACGCCTTTGGACTATGAAAACTGGGCCGGGGGCGCGGTGTATCACAGCCCCTACCTACGCATCAAAGACGGCGTGATGGAAGTGGAAGACGGCACAACTGGCTACCGGGTGTTCTTCCAGGACGGGCAACCCGTTTACGAATTACTGAACGAGAAAAACGACTAAGGTCAATGAAAAAGTTATTCCTTGCATGGTGTTTAATTTTTGGCTGCAGCCTGCTACCGGCACAGCCCTATGATTTCGGGCACCCTATGCCGGTGGGTGCCTACTACTATCCGGAGCACTGGCCCGAAACCCAATGGGACCGCGACCTGGGCAAAATGGCGGAGCTGGGCTTTCAGTTTACCCACTTCGGGGAATTTGCCTGGGCCATGATGGAACCGGAGGAAGGGCAGTTTGATTTTGAATGGCTCGATAAAGCGGTAGGGCTTGCGGATAAGCATGGGCTCAAGGTCATCATGTGCACCCCGACGCCCACACCACCCGCCTGGCTCACCGAGAAGCATCCGGAAATCCTAACCGTCAATGATCAGGGGCTGACGCAGCACCACGGGAGCCGTCTGCACGTGTCTTACAATCATCCCACGTACCGCTACTACACGGAGCGCATCGTGCGAAAACTGGCGGAACGCTACGGCAAGGACGAGCGCATCTGGGGCTGGCAGGTGGACAATGAGCCCCACTACGGTGTTTTGTATGACCATTCCGAAGGGCATGAGCGGGCTTTTCAGGACTGGCTGAGAGAGAAGTACGGTAGTATCGACAGCCTGAATACCGCCTGGGGCGCGGTCTTTTGGAGCCAATCCTACAACCACTTTGGGCAGGTGCAAATCCCCAACAAAAACCGGGCCCCACAGGGCGCGAACCCTCACGCGCTGCTCGATTTTCAACGCTTCAATGCCGCAGAACTGGCCGAAGCCCTGCGCTTTCAGGCCGATCTGCTGAAAAGCCTGGTGGACAAGCGGCAGTGGGTGACCACCAACTACGCCTATTTCAAATTCCTGCCCTCGGTAGACCCATTCCTGAACCAGGACGATTTTGACTTCGCTGCTCACACCATGTACCTGACAAGCGGGTATTTGAGCGATGAGGGTGGCCCTTTGGCTCATCGCTTGGGCAGCGGGCTGGAACTGGCTTTTTCCCAGGAATTTGCGGAGTCCGTCAATGGCTATACCGGCATCATGGAGCTGCAGCCCGGCCAAATCAACTGGGGCGTCATCAATCCGCAGCCGCTGCCCGGTGCCGTGCGCATGTGGGGCTGGCATGCCTTTGGGCTGGGTGATGAATTTGTATGCACCTATCGTTTCCGGCAGCCCCTCTTTGGCGGGGAGCAAACCCATAAAGGCATTATGGAAACCGATGGGGTGACGGTAGCCCGTGGGGGTAAGGAATATGTGCAGTTTATCGAAGAATTGCAACAGCTGGCAAATAGCGGCGACCTGAGAGCCGATGCGACTATGCCTGCCGCTGTTAAAGCCCGCAAAACCGCCTTTTACTGGGAGCAGGACAACCTCTGGAGCCTGGGCAATCAGCCCCACCACAGCGACTGGGACAGCTGGGCGCATCATTACACCTACTACCAAAATCTGAAGCGGTTGGGTGCACCAGTCACCTTCGTCAGCCCCGGTGAAGCAGTTGACCCTGAGGAATATCCCTTCTGGGTTGTCCCCGCCGCGCACATGATTGATCCGGGGCAGGTGAAAATCTGGGAAAACTACGCCAACGCAGGCGGCCACCTGATCCTGAGTGTACGCACCGGCACGAAAGACAACAACAGCCATATCTGGGAAGCCCTGCTTCAGGAGCCCATCTGGGACTTGATCGGTGCCCGGGTGGAATACTACGACCACCTCCCCGCCAAATATCCCGGACAGGTAAGCATGGAGGGCAAGACCTATCCCTGGCATGTCTGGGGCGATGTACTAACACCGATGGAAGGCACAACGGTACTGGCCAGCCACGACAGCGAGTACTACAAAGGCGCACCGGCTGTAGTTTCCCGCAATCTGGGTGCTGGCAGTGTGACTTACACCGGTGTCTGGTCGGACAACTGGGAGCTGGAGTACGAGGTGCTGCGCAAGGTCTATGGCAAAGGCAGGGCTACAATCCTCAATTTGCCCCCTTATGTCTTCACCGAATGGCGGGATGGTGTTTATATCGCCGTTAACTACAGTTCGAAGGCCGTGGAAGCGCCGGTGCCGGATGGCGCGAAAGTGCTGCTGGGCGACCGGCAGCTGGAGCCGGGGGGCGTGACGGTTTGGGGGGAGTAGGGAGGGAGGCGGCCTGTTCAACCACATCTGGCAATGCAAGGCCGTAAAAATGCGAATTTATCCCTATCTTCGCACCCGCAAAATTATCTTAACTGTTAAAAACGCTCTTCAATGATTTTACTGAAAAGAAGTTTGTTGTTAATGCTGCTCTCCGGTCTTTTTGTCTTTACAGCCTGTAATGACGATGATGAGGATTGCATGCCCCCTGCGCTCTCTGAAAACATCGTAGGCGAATGGCAAGTGTCCACCACCAATGACATAGTGGAGTTTCAGGCCGATGGGACGCTGATTGACCCTAATGACGCCGTGGTTGGGGGCTCTTCCACCGCTGATAAAACCTATGTGGCCAGCGGAATGACCCTTACGGTGACTGTTTCAGACGGTGGGACCTCCTTCTCCTCTGAGTTCGATGTAACCAGAAACGAATGCGATGAGATTGTAGTGACCTTCATCGGGGTGGATGTGACGTTTATGCGTCAGTAAGCCTGATCTTCAGGACGATCCTTGCGTCCAATGGGCTGCGTGGTGAAAATCAGGTAGTGTGGATTGCAAGATTTAACATACAGCGGGGTGCCGGCACAAGTATGGCACCCCGCTGCTACATTTATAGTCCGGGTAAGAAAAGCAACCTACTCCACCTTCACCACCCGCTCTTGCTGCAGCACCCGCCCGGCAGAGGTATACTGCAAAATATACAGCCCGCCCGGCAGGCCGTTTGTAGGCAGCTCCGCCGATTGTGCCCCGCGCTGCAGGCGCTGGTTCAAAACCTGCTGCCCCTGCAGGTTGAAC
Organism: bacterium; assembly: GCA_024742755.1. Classification (GTDB taxonomy): domain Bacteria; phylum Bacteroidota; class Bacteroidia; order Chitinophagales; family Saprospiraceae; genus Phaeodactylibacter. Next base: position 14,714 of record JANSXW010000146.1, read on the forward strand.
AAGCGGAGCTCTGGCTCCTCGTAGCGGATGGCGTTGAGGAACTCCACTTGTATAGGGCCCCTAGCCGGGTTGGGGTAAGCTTTAAAGAAGACTTCCCGGAGCGCCGTTTCTCCAGTGCCTGGTATTTCTTCTACGCTGACGTAAAGGATGCTGTCCTGACAGCCGGGAGTGATGCAGCCATCGGCATCGGTTTTGACCAGCCATACGTCGGGATCGGGGACGGGCATGGCGTAGGTATCATGGATATAACCACAGGCGATAATACCGTCATCGGAGGTTTCAGCCACCGCATTGAACGGCCAGGTGTTTGAGGGTATATCAAGGCCCTGATAGAACCGTTTCCAGATTAGTTCTCCATCACCGGAGACCCTGGCCATCCAGGCCCGGTCCGCATCGCCTTGTATCAACAATTCACCACCACCCCCACACATAATGATGTCGCCATTCTCTGCTACGGTCATATTGGTAAGTTTAGGCCCTCTCCGGTACACATACCGGTATTCCCAGAGGATTTCCCCATCGCTATCGTATCTGCGTAGCAGTGGGCCCTCATCGGTATGAACTCCAGGCTGAGAGATGGTATCAAAAGCCCAGCCCGTGACAAAACCGCCATCCGGGTAAGGGGCAATGAGGGCAGGGTAATCGTCTGATCTGTCTACTTCATCATAATTGTGTACCCATTCTACCTCGCCCTCGCTTGATAACTTGGCCACATAATAAGCCCTGCCTGTGCTTGTCCACTCCAGGCCGGAGTAAAAAGCAAGCAGGATAGAGCCGTCATTTAATATGGCGAGCTGACCGCCGTAGGCATAGTCAGTGCTGTCTTCGATAGTGGTACTCCAAAGCATTTCCCCTGCCTCGTCCGTTTTAATCACTGTCCAGTTAGCAAATTCACCAAAACTCCCTCCTTGGACACCAATGACAAGGTTGCCATCTCCATCCTGCTCTATGTCTTGGGCAGAGTCCCAAAATGGGGCATAATACGTTTTCAACCATAGTGTATCTCCCAGCGTATTCATTTTAGCAATGAAAGGAAGCTTATCTTCAACTGTAATTCTACCACAGACATACATATATTCTTCATTACTATTAATAGAGTAATCAAAAATGGTATAATCCTCTAAATCATAGTTATACACTCTATGCCAAAGACTGTCCCCGTTGTTGTTGATTTTAAATAAAATAGGGCAGTACTTGAAGTTTTCGTTGCACCAGGTGCCACAATCCACATAAACCCCGTCTTCTACTGGGAATACTTTAAATGCGTTTTCTGCCGTACCATTGGTCAAATCATAGGTGTTGTGAAAGGTAGGCTGAGCAAAACCAGCTATGGAAATGCATAATCCTGCAATCAATAATTGAAATCTCATGTCAAAATATATTGAACCTGCCCGGGCAGTACCAAGTGGTTGCTCAGGCAGGTTAATGGTTCAGAAAATTTAGTTAGCGGATAATCAACTGCTGTTGATAACTTTCACCACTGCCAGCCTGGCTAGCTCGTATGAAATACAGCCCGGAAGGCAGACCTTGTAGTTTGATCTCCACTTGAGAGCCTTGCACTTGCAAAGTTTTCACACCAACTCCGTGAGCACTAAATAGATCAATTGTCCAGTATGCATCATGTTCGCCAGGTAGTAGCACGCTAACCAAGTCTTGAGCCGGGTTAGGGATTACAGAAATTTGCTCTTCGCTCTCTTTGAGTTGAGAGGCGGGCAAGTGATTTTGATTGGACTGCATCAGCCCATCTATCGTACCATCCGGGTAAACGTCCGAGCAACCCCGTATTGCCTACGCTTGCGGCAAGCGCGACCTTTGTCGAAAAAGGCAAGAGATGAAAGACAAGGGCCGCGCCGAAGAGATGGCGCAACTTTTAGAAGAGCAAGCTTCTTCAGGCATGAGCA
>JANSXW010000411.1 GCA_024742755.1 bacterium
AGAGGCTGAGGTTTTGCAAATCACTCTTCAAAATTGGGGGGCGCCTGGCTCCACAATGCCTCTTTTTCATGCGTGCTATGTCCAAAGGCTCAGGTGAGACGATTGTCAATGAAACCTGTGGTACAAAATGCACGAATTAAGCCAGCTTGTAATATTGGAAAATGGGACACTGGGAGAAGACAGTCCGATGATCGGCCCCGTCACTCCCGTAAATGTGTCCATAATCCGGCATGATTACTGCAGTCAATGCAATACAATATTGGGATAATACCATGATGGAAGCATCCGCAACGGCATTGTTATTTTTGTTGCTGAACTTGGGCAAAGCAGCTATTTCGGAGGCCCGCACGACACCCTGACGCCTCTCCGCCGGCACTGTCTCGCCCGCGAGTCAGCACAGTAAGGCAGCACATCAGCGCTTCGTCTGCCTCACCCATAAAATGGGCCCGGCCGGCCTGCGCCTTTCCGTCTGGGCTCTCGGGAATGATCCCATCGACGTGCCCTGCGGGACGTCATCCACATATCTGGGGTCCTCCCGTGCCTGCAACTGTTGATGCATCCCCACACGAAATTAACCTGCATCGCCACTGGCATTCGGAGTTTCATATTTGGTATGTTGGTAAATCTTGAGAATGATGCACGTGGGTGCATCACAAGAAATGGGAAATAAATACGTCGCATTCCAAATAGATGCTGGAAAGGAGGCATTGGCATGTCCGTATTTGAATATGGAAGAGGTACTAGCGAGCCGATGATCGGTCCCACTTTCACCCGTAAATGAGCCCCATCAGAATAATTGGTGGCCATGAAACCAGCGGATCCCCTATCGGTTCCCCGCTTGGCTTTCCTAGGAACGACCGACGCGTCAATGAGCATAACACGCTCCAGTACGATCTGCGCAATGCGGTCCCCAGGGTTCACGACGAAGTCCTCATCCCCATGGTTAAAGAGGATGACCTTGATCTCTCCTTCGTAGTCGGGGTCAATGACCCCACCTCCTACAGCGATCCTGTTCTTCACAGCTAGCCCTGACCTGGGTGCTATTCTGGCATATACCCCAACGGGCATCTCTATCGAGATTCCGGTGTTGACCAAG
>JANSXW010000017.1 GCA_024742755.1 bacterium
CCCAGGTCAATATGCGATGTATTTTAAATGCACCAGCAGATTGGTGGAAACTTTCAGGGTGCGGTTTGAGCATACCTTTGAATTTGAGGGGAACAGAGCAATCGTCTTTCGTTTAGATGACGAGGTTCCTACCGAAGCGCTTAAACATTGCATCAAGGCGGCCTTGACCTATCATAAGGTAAAGCACTTGCCAACATTAGGGATATAAATTGCGCATCATTCTGGATGCCGTTGGAAAAACCAGTAACAAGGTTTGTAAGCCACAGCTAACTAAAATCCGGTGGTGTGTTTTTTACGGTGGAAGGGGCTGATGTTGCCGATGAGCGAAAAGAATACCTGAAGTTTTTATCCCAACTTCTCGAAAGCAAAGGTTACGATCCCGTTATTGATAAAATCTATCCTACAGAGCAGATCCGGGAAGCCCATAAATATGTGGATTCTGGCAGAAAAAAAGGAAATGTGGTACTTAAAATAGCTTAGACTATGTTTGCCCTCAACGCCAGAACGAAGTGTATTGCCGGTCCCACATTCATTATGACCAACCTTGACAACGAGTAACAATCAGTTCAGGATTACATACCCGTTGGTTTAAAAACAGCCCCATTTCTGAAACTACCTTAACTATTGCCCCAGCAAACCCCTTGTGGGCAGGATTAGGGAGTGGTCACTTTTGAACGGATCTATTGCTACCTAATTTACCATGGAAAAAACACTCCTTTTCTCTTTAGCTACCGCCTTTTGCACTAGTGGAAGAGCGTGCCCAAAAAGCCATAAAGCTGTCCAAAGAATTAGAGCTTTACTGGCTGGCGGCAGAACACGCTAAATCCGGAGTCTGGCATTATGACGTCCGGTCAAATACGTTAGAATGGGACGACACCATGTACGAGCTTTACGGTATTGACAAAAGGGATTTCAGCGGTGCCTATGAAGCCTGGGAGACCAGCTTACACCCAGCGGATAAAGAGAGAAATGTTAGTGCGTTGCAAGATACCATTGCGAAGCAAAAAGATCTTGACATTCTGTTCCGAATCATCCACCGGGAGTCGGGCGAAATCCGCCACATCCGTGGAACAGGCAAAGCGGAAACGGATGACAAAGGAATTTACAGGCCGTCCGGCTAAAGTGCGGGGCAATAACGGCAAGCTTCATCAGGCTGTTCTTAACCTCCTGGCGAATGCCATAGATGCCATTTCAGAAGTGGGCCAAATATCCATCGAAACAAAATTCATAAAAGACGAACTTACCATAACTATTGGCGATAACGGATGCGGTATACGCCCGGAAAACCTCAATAAAGTGATGGACCCATTCTACACAACCACCCCACCCCCCCACTGGCGTAGGAACGGGATTAGGATTATCCATAACCCATTCCATCATTCAGGAACACGATGGCAGCCTCACGATTACATCAGAATTGGATAAGGGAACCCAAGTAGCAATCAGCCTCCCTAAAGAGAGAAAGCATGCAAAATAAAAAGAAAGTCCTATGTGTGGATGACGAGCCCATCAACCTTCTAATTCTCAAGAAAATTCTTGGAAGAAAATACGAAGTCATTACTGCAAAGCACGGGGAAGACGGACTATTAGAGCTTGAAAAAGACCCGGCAATCGAATGGGTCATTACCGACATGAATATGCCTGGAATGACTGGGCTGGATTTTATCCGGGAGGCGAAAAAGCTGTTCCCGAATAAGAAGTACTTTATGCTATCCGGCTATGCTGTTACCGATGAAATCCAGGGCGCTATTGATACCGGGCTGATTTACGAATACTTTCAAAAACCAGCGGATTATAAGCTAATGGACCAGGCGCTGGAAGCGTATAGTTAATATACGGTGCATTAAACTTTCATGCCTGGAGGTGCGCTTCGGTTGATAACCAAAGCCTTGTGAATTCCGTAAAAATACGGGACGTCATGGAAAAATAATTATTTGACCCCGTATTTCGGGGCAGGCTCCGCCAAACGTGCATTTTTCCATTTAGCCAAACCCACAACTATTTGAAAATCAGCTCTTATTTGCTGCAAACATACACAAATCGGAACCGTGAAGAAATGGAGCTGGAATACGTATCCAATGTCTGCTTCGTTTATGTCCCCAACAAAGTGCATATATGCCTTGTGGGCACATATACACTTATTCGTTGCTGTTCTCTAACTTGATCCGATTCGGAAGGGATCAGAACTGTATACCAACCATTACACCAATGTTGCTGTTTACAAACTGCGTATCACCTATGCCTGTCACTTCGCCCTGCCGACTTGCATAATCATATTCTAAAGCAATCGTTAGTCCTGTATTCCTGTTTTTAAGATTAAGGTCGTAACCTATAAGTCCGCCAAAACCACTGCCGATGGCAAATTGATGGTCAAAAGTCAAGGCATCTGTATTGCGGTATTTTTGGGTAAACTGAGTAGTGAAGTAGAAATCTCCCTGGATGAAGAAGCCCTGATCTGCTGCCTTGCTAAATGGAAAATATTTAGCAGAAACCGCTGTACCCCAGTAATTGAAGAACATTTCATCTCCAGCATCATTCATAGAAGGCCCAGCCCCAAGAGCTTTGAACTTGAGCCCAAAGTTGAGGTGGTTAACTCTTGAAAATTTCCGATATACAGCTATGCTAGCCAAGAAGCCTCCTGACGTAGAAAAATCGCCTGCTTCAAAGGCAGTTTCCAAGCCTTCTCCAAATTGTGTTGCCCCATACCCTAACTTAAACTCACCGTAGGTAAAAGCGTCAGACGTGCCATTTTGCGCCTGCAGGGTAAAGAGCGTGCTAATCAGTGCTAAGCTTACAATAAGATGTTTCATCATTTTTGAGTTTTGAAATTAAAATTTTATGCCTGCCATAAGTGTCAAGGCCGAATAGTTACATTGGTCGTTACCAATATCATTCACTTCACCCGTACCGTATTAAACTGGTAAAGCAGGTTCAGATCAATGGTTTTTGAAATGGATGTCAGCGATGAAGCTCACACCCGTTTTTTGAGCGGCGATCAATTCAGCCTGGCTCCGACTATTTTACATTAGGTAATCCTCTAGTGATTTGCGGTAGGTATAATAGGGCTTCGAACTATGCCCGATCCTCACCACCATCTGTATCTTTTGGGTACCGCTCACGCCAATTAACTGATCAAACTCGGCGCGCAAATCATCCATTTCAGCGTATTCCTGAATAGCCTGATTATAGGGGTGCAGGTAGAGCCCTCGCGCTGTACATGCCAAACTGAACCGCATGTAGTCTCTGCCATTTTCAACCCAGTCCTTAAAAGTGTTGGTCTCCGTTATCCAGATCACCACTCCTTTAGTGCTCTCGATGGCTTTTTTGATATGCTTCATCGATTTATCGATAGTGCTGGATTTATGCCAGGCAACCGGATCACCTTTCCTGACGGACATTTCCACGATTTTGGCCATCAATCCCTTGTAGCCCATTTGAGGGATACTCAAACCATTGCCTTTTTCTGCTCGCTCTGACTCGGAAAAACGGAAGAGCAGCCGGGTCTCCTCATTGGTGCTGCGGGTCCGAGACTCTATGTCGAGCCCCCGGTAGAAGATGTCCTTAAACGTATTTAGGTTCTCATTGAAAAACAAGACCTTGGAATGCACTTCGCCGGCCATAGCCTGCAAATCCTCAAAAGTGGTTCGCTTAACGATCTCTCCGGTTGAAGGCCTTCGGTTGGTCTGCCGATCTAAAATGTAAGGTGCAAGGGGATGGACTGCCACATTATCCGCTTGCCGGACCTGAATTTCGGCCACCGGCTTAATTCCAAAATCATCAGCCTCTTCGTAACCTTCCGGGAAGTACTGTATGTCGGCGGTTAAACCCAGCGGGGTGATACCAATAGCCAGTGTTTCTATGAAACAGCCTGCCCCAATGTGGATTTGCCGGGAAGGGGGATCCGTTGCGGGCAGCAGCACTTCTCGATCTACGTAGAAAAGCATACTGTTATCGTCAATGATTTTGAATTTCCAGCTCTGGGTATTATGCGGACTGGGTGCGTTCAACCCAATCGCAATGGCTTTCATGATAGGCTGTGAAAAACGGTGGGGATCCGGGCGTTTCTTATTTCTTTTCTCCCCTGGTTTTTCCGCACCTGAAAGGGTTTGAGCTATCGCAGGATGACCAGCACTCAGTAAGGCCGCAGCCGTTATGACCACGCCTGATTTTATGATGAATTCTCTTCGTTCCATGATGTTGTTTTTAGAAGGTGTAACCAAGGTTGATCTTGGCAGACAGGAAGGTGTCCGAATTACCGCCACGGGGGCCGATATCGGTGATCAGTCCATGAATAATACCTACCTGAGGATTGAGGTAAAAGCCCTTGGTTTTGGTTGGTGAAAAACGAAAGCGGTATCCGGCATGCCCTTCTACCAGCATCGCAAAATTGTTGTAGTCTTTGCCGTCTATTTTGTTCTTAGTGCCCCAGGCGTAGCCCCAGTCTGTCTGCCCTTCCAAATGAAAACCTTTCCACAGATATTGACGATAACCAACCGTAAACAAGTACTCGTCAATCTCTTCCACTACATCGTGTTTTACATTGGGGCGCAGATAAGCACCTATGACTAAATCGCCGGGTTTATCGGTGCCGTACCCTGCAATGGTTCTGGAAGCCCGAATGGTTATAATGTGAGCCGTGGGTACAAAAGGAACTAACAGATCCGCTTCTACCCCCCATTTGGGTGTAACGGCATTGTCTTGTGCAAAGACATGATTTGACGCAGCTAGTACAATCGTCAGAATCATGATAAAATTGGTCAGTGACTTCATGATACAATTGTTTGAATAATTAATTATACCACAAAGTTAAAGGGAGTACTTCCTTAAGCACTGAACAAATGTTAAGAAGTCATCGGGTTATTTTTTTTCCTGAGACGACTCAAATGCTGTGGGGTGATGCCAAGAAAAGAAGCTGTGTACTGCAGGGGTACATTGAGCAGAACATCTGGATTCTCTTTTATCATTTGCTCATACCGTTCCAGAGCAGTAGCAGATTGCAGGGAATGGATTCGTTTTTCCATGAGGATATACATGTTTTCAGACATGATTCGCCTGAAAACATGAATTTTAGGTATGCTTTCAGAAAGAGCTTCCAGTGCAGGTCTGGAGATTACCCTAAGACGACTTTCTTCTATCGCTTCGATATTCTCAAAGGAAGGAGCTAAAGTGATAAAGCTGGTGTAGGCTGTGATAAAGGTATCTGCGGTCGCAAAAAAACAGGTTTTTTCCACCGCATTTTCATCGTGGTAATAGTTCCTTAGCCGCCCGCTAAGTATGAAGCCCAATTGCCGGCATATTTTTCCTTCTTGCGCAAAGAAGTCGCCTTTTTGCAGCGTTGCATCTGCAAAAGCGGCTTCCACTTTTGTTTTCTCCTCTAAGGTCAAGGGAGTAATTTGGTGAATGTATTCTGAAACTTTCATGTGAAATTCCTTGTTTGGAGTATTTTTTCGCTCACCACCAGCAGGTCCGGCTAAACGTAGAATAACCCAACTTGCGTATCTGCCATTCCCATTTTGCCTGTAAAGAGGTGTTTTGAAAACGCATATACCTAATAAAGATAGGAACTAAACCTGGAAAGTGAAAGGTATTGGCTTTTCTCCACTGATTGTTATGTTGCGTGGATTCAAGTATTAGGTTTTGAAATTTTCACCCCGCCGGCACCGCCACCTGCTCCACCTTCTCATCCACCTTGCGCAGCACCCGCAGGGCATCCTGCAAGCTCCGCACCCCATCCTTGATGAGCATAAAGTGGCGGTTGGTCTTCTTGAAGCTGAGCCCGCGTTTAGCACCTTCCTTCTGAACAAACATAAGCGTGGCCTGGAACTGTGCGCTTTCGTAAAAGAGCGACTGCGGGTTTTCCACAAAGTAGCAGCGCAGCTTGTTGTTTTTAAGGATGAGGCGCTCGAAGCCCAAACGGCGGCAGACCCACCGCAGGCGCAGCCCGTCGAAGAGTTCGTACACGGGTTCGGGCAGGGCGCCGAAGCGGTCTTTCATTGCTTCCTCGAATTTTTGCAGTTCTTCCTCCGTCTCCAGCCCGTCAAGTTGAGTGTAGAGGTTGAGGCGCTCCTGTATGCTGCTGATGTATTCATCCGGAATGAGCATCTCCACATCGGTGTCGATCTGCACCTCGCGCACGTACTGCCGGTTCTTGTCGAGCTCTTCCTTGAACAGCTCCTTAAATTCGTTTTCCTTCAGTTCCTGAATCGCTTCCTCAAGGATTTTCTGGTAGGTTTCGTACCCGATATCTGCGATGAAGCCACTCTGCTCCCCGCCTAATAGATTACCCGCACCCCGGATGTCGAGGTCGCGCATAGCGATGTTGAAGCCGCTGCCCAGCTCGGAGTGTTCTTCCAGCGTTTTGAGGCGCTTGCGGGCATCGCTGGTAATGGTGGACATAGGCGGGCTGAAGAGATAGCAAAAGGCCTTCTGATTGGAACGCCCCACCCGGCCCCGCAGCTGGTGCAGGTCGCTCATGCCAAATTGCTGAGCGTTGTTGATGATCATGGTATTGGCATTTGGGATGTCCAGCCCGGTCTCAATAATATTGGTGCAAACCAGCACATCGTAGCGCCCGTCGATGAAGTGGATCAGCGTTTTTTCCAGTTCCTTGGGATCCATCTGCCCGTGGGCACTGGCGATTTCCACGTCCGGGCACATGCGGCGCACCATGGCGGTAATGTCGGGCAGTGACTTCACCCGGTTGTGCACAAAGAAGACTTGCCCGCCCCGGTTGACTTCGTAGTAAATGGCTTCCTTCACAATCTCCTCACTAAACACCCGCACCTCGGTATGTATGGGCTGCCGGTTAGGCGGCGGGGTACGGATAATAGACAGGTCACGGGCGGCCATCAGGGAAAACTGCAGGGTACGCGGTATAGGCGTGGCGGTCAACGTGAGGGTGTCGACATTAACCTTGAGATTGCGGAGTTTCTCCTTGGCTGCGACCCCGAATTTCTGCTCTTCGTCAATGATGAGCAGACCAAGGTCCTTGAAGCCAATCTTTTTATTCAGAATGGCATGGGTGCCGATGACGATGTCGATCTCCCCGTCTTTCAACCGCTGGAAAATGGCGTTCTTTTCCTTGGTGGTCCGGAAGCGATTGACATAGTCGACCGTCACCCCAAATTCTTCCAGCCGCTCTTTGAAGGTGCGGTAGTGCTGCAGGGCGAGGATCGTTGTGGGAACGAGCACCGCCACCTGCTTGCCGCCGACCACCGCCTTAAAGGCACCCCGGATGGCCACTTCGGTCTTGCCAAAGCCCACGTCCCCGCAAATCAGGCGGTCCATAGGGTAGCTCTTCATCATGTCCTCCTTCATGTCGTTGGTGGCCTTAAGCTGGTCGGGCGTGTCCTCGTAAATAAACGAGGCTTCCAGCTCATTTTGAAGGTAACCATCACTGGGGAATGCGATCCCATCGGAGGCTTTGCGTTTGGCGTAGAGCTTGATCAGCTCGCCGGCCATATCCTTGACTTTCTTCTTGGTGCGGCGCTTGAGGTTCTTCCAGGCATCTGACCCCAGCTTGTCGACCTTCGGGGCGGTGCCTTCCTTGCCCACGTACTTGGAGATTTTGTGCAGAGAGTTGATGCTGACGTAAAGGATGTCGTTATTCTTGTAAATCAACCGGACCGATTCCTGTACGTGCCCGTTGATGTCGATCTTTTGCAGCCCCGAGTATTTGCCTACCCCATGGTCGATGTGGGTAACGTAATCGCCCGGCTGTAATTCCCGCAGCATCCGCAGGTTAATGGCCTGATCGCGGGTGAAGCCCCGGCGCAGGCGGTAGCGGTGGAAACGCTGGAATATCTGATGGTCGGTATAGCAGGCAACCTTCAAATCCATATCGATGAAGCCTTCGTTGATGGACTTGGGGATGGGGTGGAAATCCACCTTAGCTTCCAGGTCTTCAAAGATGGAGTAGAAACGTTCAATCTGCTTGGGGTTCTCGGCGAAGAGGTAGTTTTGAAGCCCGGCGGCGGTATTCTCATCCAGGTTTTCGATGAGCAGTTTGAAGTTTTTATTGAAGCTGGGCTGCGGGCGGGTGGAAAAGACCACCTGCTCGTCAAACTCGATGGGCTGTGCGGAGGCCGCCATACCCAAAATGTGGTAGTCCTTCACATCCTCCACAATCTCGAACGGGCGGATGAAGGCGCGGTCGCGGAAGATTTCCTTAAGCTCCTCTTCCTCGAGCAAGGCAATGCCTTTAGCGAACTCTTCTGCCTTGTCGAAGCACTGCGTAAGGCGGTCCACCAACAGCTGAAAGTCCTTTACCCATACGGCGGTATTGGGCTGCAAAATCCGCAGCATGCTTACCTTTTGCTCCTGAGAAAAGCGGGTATTGATATTGGGAATGATGGTCACTGCACCGATATTCTGCACGGAGAGCTGCGTGGTCGGGTTGAAGGTCCGGATGCTCTCCACTTCCTCATCAAACAGCTCGATGCGGTAGGGGTATTCATTGCCAAAGGAAAAGATATCCACAATGCCGCCCCGGATGGAAAACTGACCGGGCTCGTACACGAAGTCCTCCCGCGCAAAACCGTACTCCACCAGCACCTCAATGAGGAAGTCCACATCCAGTTCTTCCTCTTTTTTGATATCAATCCGGCGCTGATTGAGCACTTCCGGAGCTACCACCTGTTCAAACAGTGCCTCCGGATAGGTCACCACGATTTCACCAGCGGCTGGCGAGTTGACAATTTTGTTAATGGTCTCCGTACGCTGCAGGACGTTGGTGTTATTGAGCTCCTCGAAGTACATGGGGCGCTTAAAGGAATCGGGGAAAAAGCGGACGGCCTTGCCCTGCAGCAGGTTATCCAGGCTGTTTTGCAAATAAGCGGCCTCCTCCTTGTCATTTGCAATCAGCAGATGGTTACGCGGGTCATTCTGGTAGACCGCTGTAAGTAGGAAGGCGGTCTGTGCCCCCACCAGCCCGTTGAGCTGAAGCCGGCAGGGCTTGTCACTGCCCAGGGCTTTATTGATACGCTGTGTACGGTTGTCGTTTCGGTATAATTCCTGAAGGCGGTCGAGGTTGTTCTCCACAGTTGCTGCAACGGTTAAAAGCCGAATGCACTCAAAAGGGCATTCAGCAGCTAGTATTCAATTTTCAAAAAAGAAACAGAGGGTTGCCTGGATAGTTTAGGTTACCATTTCCCGAAAGGGCGTCTAAATTGTTACAAACCGGATTAATCCCTTAATTTAGAGCAAAAATTTTCCGTCTATGAATCACAAACCCAAGATCTATTGGCCCTTACTGTTCACGCTTGCTGTCCTGGCAGCCTCCTGTGTGAGCAAAAAAGAGTACATGGCCCTCCAAACCGAGCTGGAGATTGCAAATAAGGATGTGGCCCGTTTGGGCGAAAGCCTTAACGACTACATGAAACGCCTCTCCGACTGTGACCGGGAGAAGGCCAACCTCAAAGCCCGCCTTCAGGCTGCAGAAAGCAATATGGTGCTCAGAGAAGAGCAGGTCAATGATTTGAAGGACCTGGTAGCGGACCTGCGCCAACAGCGTGATGCTCAGCTGAATCAGGTGGATGACCTGACCACGCTTTCCCAATCAGCCAGCGAAAATATCCGCGAGACGCTATCCCAGCTGCAAACCAAGGATAAGTACATTCAGATGCTGCAAGCGGCCAAAACGCGCGCAGACTCCATCAACCTGGCTCTGGCGGTCAACCTCAAAGGCGTGCTCAGCGAAGGCATCGAAGACGAGGACGTGGAAGTAAAAGTGGACAAGACCGTCGTCTTTGTTAACCTTTCCGATAAAATGCTCTACAAAAGCGGCAGTGCACAAATTACCGACCGGGCAAATGAAGTGCTGGGCAAAATTGCCAGGATCATCAAGTCCCGCCCTAACCTGGAGGTGATGGTGGAAGGCTACACCGACAGTCAGCCGATCAACACGGCCTGCATCAAGGACAATTGGGACCTGAGCGTGCTGCGGTCCACCTCAGTGGTGCGTGCGCTACAGACCAATCATGGCATTGACCCCAACCGCCTGATTGCTGCCGGCCGGGGCGAGTTCAACGCGCTGGCAACCAATGATACGGCAGAAGGCCGGGCCATGAACCGCCGTACCCGTATTATCATCCTGCCAAAGCTGGATCAGTTCTACGATCTGCTGAACCCGAATCAGGTACCGGAGTAAAAGCGGTTTATGATCGAAATTTAAACGGCCCGGCAGCTCATAAAGAACTGCCGGGCCGTTATCGTAGGGGCGGATGTTGGATAATCGTTACGCTTTCGTCCAGCTCGTCCCTTCCTTGCTGTCTTTAAGCACGATGCCCACTTCCTGCAGCACATCGCGGATTTTATCCGAAGTGCCCCAATCCTTATTGGCGCGCGCCTCAGCACGGATATCGATGATGAGGTTCATCAGGCCGTCCATGGGGCTGTCGCCGTTGTTGTCACCAGCCAGTCCTTCGTCCTCGAGGGCAAAAATCTCATCCACAAAACCGCGGAAGGTATCCTGCAGGCGGGTGAGGGTCAGCCCGGTCAGGTCCGTCAGCTGCAGGTGACCGGCGTTGAGGCTGTTGACCTTGGTCACGATTTCAAACAAGACCGCCAGGGCCTTGGGCGTATTGAAATCGTCGTTCATCTCTGCATGCACCTGATCGATAAGCTTGTTGAGCTCCTCGTCGAGGGGACCGGGCTTCCCGTTGCCGGGATGCTTCATGCCCTGCAGCAGTTTATTGCCTTCCATCAGGCGCTTGTAGCCTTTTTCGGCGGCCTGCAGCGCCTCATCCGTCAGGTCGAGGGTACTGCGGTAGTGCGACTGCAGCATAAAGAATTTCACCACCATCGGGCTGTACCCTTTGCTGATGTGAGGGCTGTCGCCGGTAAACAACTGCGTGGGCGTAATGGTATTGCCGTCGCTCTTGGACATCTTGCGGCCGTTCATCAACAGCATATTGGCGTGCATCCAGTAGCGGGCGCCGCTGCAATTGCAAGAGCCCATATTCTGAGCAATCTCATTCTCGTGGTGAGGGAACTTCAGGTCATTGCCGCCACCGTGTATATCGAAGGTCTCGCCCAGGTATTTGGTGCTCATCGCTGAGCATTCCAGGTGCCAGCCCGGAAAACCTACCGACCAGGGAGAGCTCCAGCGCATCAGGTGAGAAGGCGCGGCTTTCATCCAGATGGCAAAGTCGGCCGGATGGCGCTTCTCGCTTTGATTTTTGAGGTTGTCGCGGCTCTCCGCCATCAGGTCTTCAATCTTGCGGCCGGAAAGCTGACCATAAGCTTTGGTTTCTTCGATAAACTTCAAGGTATCGAAGTAGATGGACCCATTGGATTCGTACCCGTAGCCGTTATCGATGATATCCTGCACCATCTTGATCTGCTCCGGGATATGCCCGGTGGCCCGTGGCTCAATGCTTGGCGGCAGGGTATTGAAGATGCGCATCATCTCGTGGAAGCCGTTGGTGTACTTCTGGGCAATTTCCATAGGCTCCAGTTCCTCCAGGCGGGCTTTTTTGGAGATTTTATCTTCGGTGCCGATCTCATCACTATCGCCTTCGAGGTGGCCCACATCCGTGATGTTGCGGACGTATCGCACCTTATACCCCAGGTACATGAGGTAGCGGTAGATGACATCGAAGCTGGTGAAAGTACGGCAGTTCCCCAAATGGACATCGCTGTAGACGGTAGGCCCGCATACATACATGCCGATGCGCCCTTCATTCAGGGGCGTGAACACTTCCTTGTCGCGGGTGAGGCTGTTGTAAATCTTGAGTGTATTTTCCATTCAGGGTATTTTTTGACGGCGCAAAAATAAGAAGCTTAACCGCAGGAATCAAGCAAATAGGAAGGGAGTTGCAGGCCTATCCGCAACTCCCTTTAAATATTTTGGTCTTCCAACGTGATTCCTGGTGATTAGTTCCCGCCCAGGCGGCCCGCTTCATCCTCCAGGCCGGTCTTGCGTTTGCGCGATTTGATGTTTTGGTTGCCAAACTGATAATTCATGCTGACGCTGATGCGGCGGCTGTCCCAGCGGCCGCTGCCCTGTGAAATCAGCCCGGCAAAATTAGACTCTCCGTCCCAGCCGGTTTCATAGAACAAGTCCTGCCCGCTCACCCGCACATTGAGCTTGTCATCCAGGAATTTGCGCTGCAGCCCCAGGTCGAGGCTCCAGTTGCTTTCGTACTCAAATACGCCGCCCCAGACACCGGGGCCGCTGTAGTAGCCGGATACTTCTCCCTGAAAGCCCCAGGGCAGGGTGATGGTGTGCTGCTGGAAGATGTTGTAGGTAAAGGCTTGCAGGTCTACGACTGCGCCGTTGCCATAGTCCGCCTGATTGTCGAGATGAGAAGCACTTACATTGAAGTAGGCATTCCACTTTTCTGTGATTTGCACCGGCGCGCTGATGTTGGCGCTGATGATGGTCTGACTCGCCAGGTTGTCCCAGGTGATGAAGCCTGCCCGTGGGTCATTCTCATCCGGTGCCATCAACCGGGTGATTTGATCGGTCGTTTTGCTGTAGGCAATTTTGAAGTTATAGCGGTAAGCCAGGGTGTAGCCCAGCTCCAGGTTGTTGACGATTTCCGGGCGGAGGAAGGGGTTGCCTTTCTCGTAGGACAGCTGGCTGATCTGATTATTGAACGGGTTCAGCACGTTGTAGTCCGGGCGGTTGATGCGGCGGCCGTAGTTGAGCGACAGGCTGTTTTGTTGCGAAAGCTGGTACGTTACGCCTGCACTCGGGAACCAGTTGAGGTAGTTCAGCTCCACCGGAGGCTCCTGCAGCTCGGCTTTAAAGGCTTGCAGGTCGCCTGTGGCATCGGTCTGCTCAGCGCGTACCCCAGCTGATACATTCCATTTTTCCCAAAACTGACGGGCGAAGTTCAAGTACCCTGCATAGACATTCTCATCGTACTCAAAGCGGTTGGAGGAGTTGTCGTTGCGCACCGGCACCCCATCATTTACATCAAAGAAGAGGAAGGTATTGTCGGACACCACCTTGCTCAGCTTGGTACCCATACTGAATTTACCGCCCAGAAGGGGTTGCTCGTAGTCTACCTTGAAAGTGTAAATGTCAATATCGGTAGGCGTATCGAAGCTGTTGATGATCTCCGTGAGCAAGGTCTCCTCATTGGCATCAAAGTAAAGATTGGGTTGGAAGCGCTCGCTCTCATTGCGGAAGCGGCCGTAGTCGGCATCGATATTTAAGGTACGCTCATTGCCACCATCGTAGCGGTAATTGAGGTTGAAGGTATTTTGAGAACGGGTATCCTCAGAGGCATTGCGGGCCACAAGGATACTGTCCGGCAGGGTATTGCTGGAAGCCAGGTTGAAAATTTCGATGCGGTTGAAGGCGTTATTCTGGCCGTTGAAACCCCGCCCATCCGTCAAAAAGCCGATGGTGTGCTTGTCGGACAGGAAAAAATCGGCCCCGAGGCGGTAGTTGAAAAACTCGCGCTCATTGCGGTGGTTGTTGACCTCATCCAGCCGCAACCCGTTTTGGAAGCTCACGAAGTTCATTTTGTTGAAGCCCTCGCCTTCGCCGTAGCCGCCGCCACCGAAGAGGTTCATATTGCCGTTGCGGAAATTACCGCTGGCATTCAGGTTGGAATGGTTGAACCGCCCCTGACTAAAGGTGCCGTTCAGGGCGCCGTTGGCACCGACGCTGTCATCCTTTTTCATGCGGATGTCGATGATACCGGCATTGCCCTCTGCCTCGTACTTCGCGCCCGGATTGGTGATGATATCGATGCGGTCAATCTGATCCGCCGGGAGATTTTGCAGGAAGTTGCTGAGGTCCTGCCCACCGAGCGGCAGGCGTTTGCCATCCACATATACGAGCACGCCGGAGCGGCCGAGCACGTTGATGTTGTCGTTATTGTCTACGGTTACGCCAGGCGCTTTGCGCAGTAGCGAGAGCCCGTCTGAACCCGTGCTGTTGATGGTCCCCTGCACGTTGAAAACTGTGCGGTCGGGCTTGATTTCCACCATAGCGCGCTGTGCCGTTACGGTAGCACCGGCCAGTTCGATGGAAGTACTGCCGAATTGCAGGGCCCCCAGGTCCTTTTGCTCGTCAGCGGCAAGGGTGACCTCCGGCAGCCAAAGGTCGGCAGCGCCCACATAGGAGGCCTTGAAGAGATAGGTGCCTGCAGGCATATTCTGAAACCGGAAAATCCCCGATTCATCGCTGACTTCCACTTTGATGATGGCAGTATCTGCCGGATTGTGAAGGACCACATTCGCAAAGGAGACCGGCGCCCCGGTTTCGTCCTGCAGTTGCCCTTTGATGCTGCCCTCCTGGGCAAAAAGGGTGATGGAAAAAAGTAACAGTGTGAGTGATAATAAAGCTTTCATGGTGTCGCAGTTGTATGGTGCTGCTTGCACAGCCGGGTGTTCAAAACTATAGAAGTGTAAACCAAAAAATTAAATCTGTTCAATCCACTTTCCGGTATAATGGAGGCAAATATCTGACAATAGCTGCACAGAGGCACGCTTTTTTCGATAAACAGCCTCCTGAGCAGATGAATTAGCAATAAAGTGTACGAAGTAAGGATTGGAATGGATTTCAACCGGACATTTCACCCTGCAAAAAGTCGAGGCAAAGGGCGGCTGACCATGAAAACTGATCGGTACCGCAACCGATTTCTCCTTCCGCAGGCCGCCGGGGGTCGAAGTATTCATAAAAGCCGTACGTGGAGAGCAACTCCAGGCTATGCTTCCGGATACGCTCCGCCATTTCTGTCATATCGTACCGCATCAGGCCGTGACAGAGCAGCCAGTTGAGGTTGATCCACACCGGGCCGCGCCAGTACTTTTTGTAGTGGATGTCTTCGGCCTGCAAGCTGTAGGTGGGGCAGAGCAGAATGCCAGCGTCTTTCCCGCCAAAAGCGGGGCTTTCCAAGGTGCGCAGCATGGCTTCAGCCTGTTCCTGTGTGGGCACTTCGCCACACAGGGGAATGAGGCCGGAGGAAGTATGGACGGGGATGATTTCACCGGCGCGCAGGTCAAAGGCGTTGTAAATGCCCCGGTCTTCGTCCCAGAGTTTTTCGTTCATCGACCAGACAGTGAGCTCGTGCCACTGCATAGGCTCGGTGATGTCTTCGCCGATGAGGCTGCCGATTTGCAGGAGGGCTTCGTTGGACCAGGAGAGGATGCCGTTGAACAGGGGGTCTTGTATGAGGAACGGGCAATCTTCGTAAATTTTCTGGTCATCATAATCGTGTTGCCGGAAGAGGTCAACGAGATAGACATAGCGGTCGTAGTCCTCCTGAGTAGGGCGGTGCTCGGCGGCTTTGGGATTTTGAAGGTCTTTGCGCTCATAGGCAGGCAGTTGATCCCGGTCAATCTGCATGCGGGACAAGGCGCGGTCCCAAATCGGGCTGTTGTCGGTGCCCCCTTCCCAGGGGTGGCGGATGTAGACCAGCCCTTCCTCCTCAGGGTCGCGGTAGTCGTAGAGGTAGCGGTGGAGGGCAAGCACCTTGGGGTACATTTCCTTTAGGAATGCTTTGGCCTGCGCCTTATCGGCAGCCGCTTCGTACATCCTCCAAAGCACAAAACCGTGCACCGGAGGCATGGTGATACCAGAAGTTTGGATATGCTCCGGCGCCTGAGCGGAGCGGCCGGCCTGCCAAAAGTCGGGCCCCGGGAAGTACCGAGCCTCGGGATCATCGCCAAAAACGATCTGCGGGACGAGCCCATTCTTCCACTGGGCACTAAAAAGGTGGCGCATTTCAGCCATCGCCCTGCCGAAATTTTGGTGGGCGTTGCCAATAGCGATAAAGCCCGCATCCCAATTCCATTGGTGCGGATAGAGGCTGGGGGCAGGTTTGGTAAATTGGCCGTTCCAGTTTTGGTCCAGTACGGCCTGTGCCATCTGTTGAAGCTGGGCTTGATTCATGGGTCTGATTTGGTTATCCGCCCGGTCAGTTATATTCCAGTCGGGCGATTTTGAGCCGGTTGCGGCGCTCGCTCGGGATCAGGAGGGTATTGGCATCGACTTGCATGGCGTCGCGGAACCGGAGCCGCAATTTAAGGTTTTCTGTGCTCATAAGGCTGTTGCGGTCGAAACGGCCGTTGCCGCGCAGCACATATTCGCTTACCGTATTCTCGTACTTGATTTCGTCATTGAATAAAAACCGCAGGCTGCTGGCCGTCTTGAAGACGAAAAAGGAGGAGTAAATCCCGTCATCATCCTGTGAGTACTGCTTTTTGTGCATCACCGTTGACCAGTGCAAGTCCCCACCGGGATGAATGGACAAAACGAATATTTCATCGTAGTAGTAGTCTACTGAAAACCGGCCACTGGCATCGTAAAAATTCCGGGTCATGTTGGCTCCGTTCCGCTCGAAGGTCCGGCTAAGCTCCCCAATCAGGAGCACGCCCCCGTCTTTACGCAGCACGACATCGCGCAGCAGGCCCTCCGGGACCCCCTTGGTTTTGTCGGCCTCTTTGCCCAGGAGGCTCACGATAAACTCCTCCGTAAAGGGATGGCTGGCCTTCACGAAATCTTCGGGCCGGTCAGGGTTGATATTCAGGTAGAAAAACCCATCGGAGCGCCCCAGGTTTTTTTCAGAATAAAGCCCTGCCCCTACGATTCTTTTGTTGAGCGGATCAATGGAGAAAATCACATCGAAGGTCAGCTTCTCCGGCATGGTCAGGTCAAAACGGGTCAGGCGGTCCGTCCTGCCATCGTAATGATAAAACTCAAAATGGTGGTCCTCTCTTTTGGTGCGGTAATTATCGCGCTCGGCTACAATTGTCATGTCACCATCATTATCGACCAGGACCTCCAGGAAGTTTTGGTAAAAGTTGAAATCCTGAGGCGTAACCACCGTTTGCCAGAGCAGCTCCAACCGGTTGTTGTCAAAGCAAACGGCACGCATCATGTCCTGTTTTTCGGTAAAAAAGAAGAGGGTCTTGCTCTTGTCCTCCGAATAAACCGGTATAAATTTTGGGGTATAAAATAGGTAACCCAGATCAACGATGGTAATGGAATCCAAAAGGTTGGCACCCGGGCCATACCGGTGAGCCTTTAGTTTGGTATGTGTCCGGTCTTTAAACTGATAGAACAAGGTGAAGTGCCCATCATCGGGCAAGATATCGATTATTTTGGGCAGGCGGCGGTCCAGCTCCAGCTCTTTAGTCCAGGACTCCTTCATAGCTTTGTTCAGGCCAACCACCTCGAAGGTAGTGCTACGGTCACGGAAAAGCAGGGTATGGCTGCCCATCTCTCCCAAAAGGTGATAGGCAATATCATTGCGCAGCACAATAGGCTCCGACAAGGTGACCGTTTGTGCATAAAGGGCCACTCCGGTGGTCAGGAAGAGCAGCAGGCTGATTATTTTTTTCATAGCTTTAATCTTGTTTGGTCTCTGGTTGGAAGGGTTACGGTGAGCCCTACCCATGAAAATACTGAAATTTAGCAATATGTTTCGTAAAACGGGATTCTTCCCAAAATACAGCAAGCATGGCGGAGTGGATTAAAGCGGGGGCAGTGATTTTTGCCGCGGGCCTTGCGCTTTATCTGATAGTGGTGCTCGTGGTGTGGGTTGGGCAGGAACGGTTCATCTATCAGACGCGCTCCCTGCCTTCCGGCTATCGCTTCACTTTCGACGCCAGCTATGAGGAAGTGAGCATACCCGCTGCTGATGGAGAGGCCATCAATGGGCTCTTTTTCCGGGCCAGGGGAGACACTCGGGGCGCGGTACTCTATTTCCACGGCAACCGGGGCAACCTAAGCCGTTGGGGGCATATGCACCGCCCCTTTACAGACCGGGGCTATGATGTGCTGCTGATCGACTACCGGGGCTATGGCAAAAGTACCGGAAAGCCATCAGAAGCCGGGCTTTATCAGGATGGAGAGGCGGCGCTGCAATGGCTTCGGCAGCACCACAGGCTGGAGCAAGTGATTTTTTACGGGCGGTCTTTGGGCAGTGGGGTAGCGGCTTATCTGGCTTCCCGGCATACACCGAAATCGCTCATTTTGGAAACGCCCTATGATGTGCTGCCGAATGTGATTCAACATCAGGTGATGCTGCCTTTGCCCGGGGGGATTTTCCGCCACCACTTTCCGAACCTCCGCTACCTTCCGGAGGCAAAGTGCCCCATTCATATTTTGGCGGGGACCCACGATCAGCTCATCCCGCTCCGGCTGTCGCTTCAACTGAAACCACTGCTCCGGGCGCCTTCAGACTTCCTCCTCATACAGGGCGCCGGGCACCACAACTTATCGGCATTCCGGGCCTATCATTTTGAATTGGACCGTTTGCTATTGCCTTGACGGATTTCGTATCTTTGCCGCAAGAAGCGATAACACCACCTCAAGCATGAGCAAAAGAAATAAGCTCCAGAAATTTGCGGAGCTGCTGACCTTTCCGAATGTATACGAAAACTTCAACCCCAAGGAGCCGCAACTGCATGGGCTGAACGGGGCACCGGTCAGCCTGAAGGGGGAGTGGTGTGCCAGGCATTTCCATAATGACAACCCTATCGTGGTGGAACTGGCCTGCGGGCGTGGGGAGTACACCCTGGGCATGGGCCGCATCAGCCCCAACCGCAATTTCATAGGTGTGGATATCAAAGGGGCCAGAATTTGGAAGGGAGCGGGCATCGCCCTGGAGGAAGAGCTGGAGAATGTCGCTTTCCTGCGGACCCGGATTGAGCAGCTGCACTTGTTTTTTGAGCCTGGTGAAATCAGCGAAATCTGGATTACGTTCCCAGACCCTTTCCTGCAAAAGAGCAAAGCCAACCGCCGGCTGACGGCGCCAAGGTTTCTGGATACCTACAAAAAATTATTGCGCAAAGACGGGCTGATCCACCTCAAAACCGATGAGCCAAATCTGTACGAGTTCACGCTGGAAACCCTGCAGGAATACGAGGGCGCGCAGGTCCTCTACCACAGCGACGACATCTACAGCCTCGAAGAGCTGCCTATGCCGGAGCTGGAAATCAAAACCTACTATGAGCGGATGCACCTGGCGGCTCAAAAGACCATCAAGTACATCCGCTTCCGGTTGGAGCAGTAATTACTTGCCGGTCAGTTCTTTCAGTTTGTCTTCCAGTTCGTACTCATCGCCCGGCACGTAGCCGTTGTGGTTGTAAACGATGTTGCCATCTTTGTCCAGCACGAAGGTCTGCGGGATCGTCTGGAAGTTCAGCGCATTGCGCAGTTGCTGATTCGGGTCAGAAAGGATGGTGTAAGTCCAGCCTTTGGCTTCCACCATCGGCTTCACTTTAGCCAGGGCCCGCTGTGTGTCGATAGTGATGGCTACAAGCTCGGCATCGTATTCTTCCTGCCAGAAACCGTAAAGATCAGCGATGGCATCGAGCTCTTTTTTGCAAGGGGAGCACCAGGTGGCCCAAAAGCTCAGGATGGTGATTTTGCCGTCTTCAGCATACTGCCTGATATCCAGCGTTTGCCCGTCGAGAGTCTTCACTTCAACGGAAGGGATGCTTTTGCCTTCCTGCGCAAAGGTAGCCAGGCTGAAAGCAAATAAAGCGGCGATGGTCAGTAATAAGGCTTTTTTCATGGAGTTGATATTTTTCAAAGTGGTGGACAAAGATAAAACTTCCGGATTGATGGGCATAGCCTGCCGGAGGCTTCATATTTGTTCGTCGAATGACTAATTTTGCATAAAATTTCATTATTCCGCCAATTCGCAGGATTTTTGCTGCCAATTTTAGGAAACGGTTGGTATCATCCTGACGTAAAACTACCAAATGGCCACCATCTGGTATACCCAAAGACCAGCCTTAACGCAACTTTAGGAATACACACCCCTCAGTACACAACGAAACGAATGGACCTATTGCAGATTTTTCGAAAAACATTCATCGCTGGCGCACTGCTCGCCTTCGGGGCCGTTATTGGCTTTAGCCAAAACAACAATGGAGGCACCCTCTCGGGCAATCTTGAAGCCAACGGCAACTTCTTCATCCGCGACAGCCTCATCGGAGCGGCCAACACCCCACAGTACGACCGGCAGCTGTACGGAGCCGATGCCTGGCTCAACCTTTCGTACAACAACTGGGGCTTCGACTTTGGCCTGCGCTTCGACCTTTTCAACAATTCCAACCTGCTCAACCCTACCGGGTCTTTCACCGGAGAAGGCATTGGCCGGTGGTATGTGCATAAGAAAGTGGACAAGTTTGACATCTCAGTGGGCTACCTCTACGATCAAATCGGCAGCGGCATCATCTTCCGGGCATTTGAGCAGCGCCCGCTGCTGATTGACAACGCCCTCTACGGTGCCCGGCTGGCTTATGACCTGGGTGAAAACTGGCAGATCAAAGGCTTTACCGGACGGCAGAAGCAGCAGTTCGACATCTACGAACCGGTGATCAAAGGCGGTGCCATCGATGGTTATCTGAGTTTTGGGGAAGAAGGCAAATTCTGGGCGATTGCGCCTGGTTTGGGCGTGGTCAACCGGACGCTTGATGATGCCTCCATGAACTCTATTGTCGCTACGGTCAACACTTACACCAAAGAAGATGCCTTTGTGCCGGTGTACAATACTTATGCCTTCTCGGCTTACAACACGCTATCTGCCGGTCCATGGACCTGGTATGTGGAGGCGGCTTACAAGACGGAGGACAACCTGAGCGACCCTTTTGGGGAGTTCGTGCTTTCGGATTCTAGTGTGGTGGTGGGCGACAAGCTTTACAAAGCACCGGGTACGGTATTCTACAGCAGCCTGAGCTACGCCAAAAGCGGGCTGGGCATTTCCGTTGAGGGCAAGCGCACGGAGAATTTCGACTTCCGGGTACGCCCGCAGGAACAGCTCAACCGGGGCCTGGTGAATTTCCTTCCGCCCATGGCGCGGGTCAATACGTACCGGATGACGGCGCGTTACAATGCAGCTACGCAGTTTTTGGGGGAAATGGCGGTGCAGGCCGATATACGCTATAATTACAAGCGTAAGTTTGGCGTCAATGTCAACGCCTCCAACATTACTGACCTGGACAACAACCTCCTGTACCGGGAGCTGTACACGGAGCTTACATACAAATACAAGCGCACCTGGCAGTTTCTCGCCGGGCTGCAAATACAGCGCTACAATCAGGAGGTCTTCGAGTTCAAGCCAGACGCCCCGATTGTGGAAACGGTCACGCCCTACTTCGATGTCCTCTACAAGTTTTCCCGCCGCAAGTCCATCCGCTTTGAAGGGCAGTATATGATTGCCGGGAAGGACGACAAAGGCGAGGGGCATGACTATGGTAGCTGGCTCTTCGGGCTGGTGGAATTCAGCATTGCCCCCAGCTGGACCTTCACCGTTTCTGATATGTATAATATTGATCCGGGCAAAGCCTCTCCGATTGATGAAAGTGGGGAGAAAGCAGCTTTGCATTATCCCCGTTTTGATGTATTTTATACGCATGGGTCCAACCGTTTCTCCCTGAGTTACATCAAGCAGGTGGAAGGGGTGGTCTGTACCGGTGGTATTTGCCGCCTTGAACCCGCCTTCAGCGGCGTACGTTTTACGGTTAACTCCAGTTTTTAAAAATTGAAGACATGAAAAGATTTAGCTTTCTACTCGCAATTGTTGTTCTTTCATTTGGCTGTGAAGAAATCCCTCCGGTCATCACTCCGGTCATGGAGGTCGAAAGCATTTGTGATGACCCCGCACCGATTACCGATCAGCAACGGCAGGTATTGGTGGAGGAATTTACCGGCGTTCGCTGCGTGAACTGCCCGGCAGGCAGCGCGGCACTGGAAGAGCTCATCGGGCAGCATGGCGACCAATTGGTTGCCGTATCCATTCATGCCGGTTCTTTTGCACCGCCTTACCCGGACAGTTTTGACACTTTGCGCACAGCCAAGGGAGAAGAAATCCTGAGCTTTGTAGGAGAGCCCCTCGGCTATCCCACCGCAGTAGTCAACCGCAAGAAATTTCCCGGTGGTTTCAATTTACAGTTGCCCCGTAATGGCTGGCCCGGCGCTATTGAGCAGGAGTTGCAGGAAGCCCCGCGCGTCCTGATCGACATCAAAAACAACTACGACGAAGCGACCCGCGAACTGGAAACCTGCGTTACCCTGCAGATGATGGACGACCTAAGCGTTGAAGAGTCGGTTTTCCTGACCGTAATGCTCATAGAGAATAATGTGGTCGACCTTCAGCTTACCCCGGAGAGCTCAGAGCCCGACCCTAATTACGTGCACAAGCATGTTTTCAGGGATGTGCTCACCAGTGCAGCAGGCAATCTGATTCAGGACGAGGTCACTACGGGCAGTTTTGTGCAGCGGTCTTTTGCCATTACCCTCAAGGAAAAGTATAAAGCGGACGATTGCTCGATTATCGCTTTTGTCCATTTGGGTGGTGATACGAAGGTGGTCTTGCAGGCAGAGAAGGAGGATTGGTAGTTTTTTTGCCGAAAATGCTGATAGGAAGAAGGCAGCTGGGAAAGACAGTTAAAGCGAATCACGAATAAAAAGACCTACCGGTGAGCTGTTCAAACCTGCACATACAAATCCCCCACCCTAAACCGCACTACCCCCATCTCCAGCAGCTGCTCCCCATTGTCGTAGTCGGTGCTCTTCCAGCGGTGGGTGCCTGGGATGCGCTCAAACAGGATGACAAAAGGCTGTGCCTGCTCAATGTACAGGATATGATCCAGGCCGGGTATGGACTTATAGCCTTGTAGCTTTTCGCTGAAGTCGCGGTTGCGGCTGGAAGGCGATATGACTTTTGCTGCCAAGCAGGGGTTGATGCTTAAAATAACTTTTTCCAGTCCTACTTTTGAGATCAGTTTGTTGCATCTTCTCCCGTGTGGGATGCAATAATGCGCTTCACCTCATCTAACGACAAGTCTACGACCTTTGCAATCAACTCTAAGGCAACTCCATTTTCATATCCCCTTATAACAGTAAGCTGCTTCTCCTGATCGATGCCTTTTTCAATGCCCTGCTCAAGGCTTTGCTCACGCACTTCTTTCAGGATTGCTTCTTCAAGTCCCATAGGTTCCCTGGATTTCGTGATTTTGCGTACTTCCTTTTCAAATTTAAGCTTGTTCTCTAAATTTTGAAAGGATACGTACATATTGATAAAATTATATAGCCGTCGGACTTTTGCTTTGCTTAGCCCGCACGAAAGCAGATGGCGCATCATATCCACTTTGCTAATCAACAGTTGCTCGTCATCTTTGGTACTTAGGTCTAGTGCATTGCGTGCGACCTCAAGGGCAAAGCCGAAGGGGTTACCTGAAGCCCTTAGTTCCTCAGCCGTGTGGTCTATCAACACTAACGATTGAAAGCGATAATTAAGTTCCGTACCCATAAAGTCATAGTGGTAGGCTTTGGCGTGGTAGGAACGTTTAGTATCCGTGTAAATAACTACAGCGGTGACTGGCTTGTCATAACGGTCCAAAATACGATAATAGTACTGAAACATCCGGTAGGCAAACTGACCGTCCGGATAGCCCTGTACCTCCACATGCACCAAAAACCATTGTTCCTGCCCGTTTTTCAGCCAGGCTTTGAACAGTTTATCTGCATGACGGCGTTTGGTATCCGACTCTGGCATGATCTGTTCTAGGTCTTTATCTAAAAATTCCAGCTTCCGATCGAGGTCTATCTCGTCGATGTACGCAGGGAAGAAGAAATGCAGAAAGTCTTCTGCCAAGTCTTCGATGATGCCTTTCCAGAGTGTGTCACGCCGTATCATGCACACAAAATAGGGGAAAAACCAGAACAAACAAAAATATGCATACTTTTGTTTTGTTCTGGTTTTCAACACAGCCTGGTAACTGTGAAACCCATTTATCAAAGTCCAAACTGCATATGGCACGTAGCTGAATGAATACTCATTGATAAAGCTGGAACTTCGTAGCGATCAGCCCACCTTCCGATAATTCAACACCGCCAACCCATTCACCACCAGCGCATAACCACCCATCACCGCGATATGCTGCCGAATATCCCATACGTCACTGCCCTTCAGCAGCACCAGCCGCATCACATCCACAAAGTAGGCCACCGGATTGAGGCGGGTAATGTCCTGTGCCCAGGGTGGCATGCTCTCGATGGGGGTGAAAAGCCCACTCATCAGGATGAAGATGATGAGGAAAAACCAGGCGATAAACATGGCTTGCTGCTGCGTCTCCGTCACCGTGCTGATGAGCAGGCCGAAGCCAAGCACGACGAGAAGGTACAATCCTGCAAAGCCAAAGATCAGCCACAGGCTGCCTACGAAGGGGATGTGGAAGACCAGCTTGCCGACCACCAATCCAATTGCCAGCTCTACCAGCGCGATGATCCAAAACGGCAGCAGCTTGCCAATGATGAATTCATGCTTGCGGATGGGGCTCACATTGATCTGCTCAATAGTGCCGATCTCTTTTTCCTTCACGATGTTCATGCCCGCCAGGAACATGCCCACGAGCGTCACCAGGATCACCAGAATGCCGGGCACCATGAAGGTCTGATAGTTCTGCTCCGGATTGAACCAGTTGGCGGTCTCGATTTGGAGCGCCGCCGGCTGTGCCATGCCACCGCCGTAGTTTTGCCGAAAGGCTGCGTTGAAATCCCGGATAATGGCATTGGCGTAAGCCGAAGAGAGCCCGGCTTTGACCCCATTGATGGCATCTACCGCTACCTGTAACTGACTATCGCCATCGCGCAGCAGCTGCCGCTGAAAGTCAGGAGGGATTTCCAGGTAGAGATCGGCGTCCCCCTGTTGGACCTGATTCATAGCAACCTTTCCGGAGGCCGAAGTACCGGTCAGAATGAAGTGCCCGGAAGCTTCGAATTGCCCCACCAACTGCCGGGAAGCCTGCGAGTGGTCCAGGTCCACGATGTGCAGCTTGACGTTGTCCACCTCGTAGTCGGCGGCAAAAGCCAGTACCAGCAATTGGATGATGGGCATAAGGAAAATGAGCGGCAGCATCACCCGGTGTCGAAAAATCTGCCGGAACTCCTTTTGTACGATATAAGGAACAGTCTTCATTGTGATATTATTTAGGCCTCGCTCTATTGACAGGTCTCCCGAGAAAAGCCAGGCGACTTGTCAAGTATAAGCGGACTTACGCAAGCCGGATGTTAAAGCTGCGCACGCTCAGCGCAATGAAAAATACGGTCATGCCCAGCAGGATGAGCGTCTCCTGCCACACCAGTTCCATGCCCCCCCCTTTGAGCATCACGTCCTTCAGGATGATGATAAACCACTTGGCGGGAATGATATTGCTGACCATCTGCAGCGGGAATGGCATAGACTCGATCGGGAAAATAAAGCCCGACAACAAAATCGTCGGCAGCATCAGCACCATCAGGCTGAAGAGCATAGCCACCTGCTGACTGTCGGTACGGGTAGAAATGAGGATACCGAGCGACAAAGCCGTGAGCACAAACAAAAAGCACTCCAGCCAGAGCAGGGCATAGTTGCCCCGTATCGGCATGCCAAACACCTCCGTCCCCAGCAGCAGGATCACCGCTGTATTCGCCAGGGCCAGCAGGATGTAGGGGATCACTTTGCCAATTACAATCAGCGGGGGCGGCAGGGGCGAGGCGAGCAGGACTTCCATGGTCCCCACTTCCTTTTCCCGGGTAATGGCGATAGAGGTCATCATGGCAGATACCAGCATAAGGATGACGGTCATCACACCGGGCACAAACATAAAAACACTCTTCAGCCCGGCATTGTACAGCATGCGCACCTCGGTCTGTATGGCCATGGGCTGCTGCTGCAGGGGTTGTTGCTCCCGCAAAAAACCGCCGATGATGGCCGAGGCATAATTGGACAAGGTCGTAGCAGTATTGGGATCAGTGCCATCAGCAATGAGCTGCAGACTGCCCGGCAGGCCCCGGGCTGTTTCCATCCCAAACTCAGGCGGCAGCACCACCGCCATTTTGATGCTGCCCGCCCGGAAGGCCTGCTCAATCTCCTGTGTGCTGCGCAGGGGAAGGGCCAGGGTGAAATATTCGGAGGCGCTCAGGCGCTGCGTCAGGCGCTGGCTTTGATCGTTCTGCGCGTAGTCGAGCACGCCGATATCCGCGTTTTTGATCTCGTTGCTGATGGCGAAGCCGAAGAGCAGCACGAGCACCGCCGGCATGCCCAGCAGAATGAGCAGGGTGCGCCGGTCCCGCAGGATGTGGTAGAATTCTTTGCGGATAAAAATGGATAGCTTTTTGTTCGTGCTCATTGGATTGATTTTTAAAAATTAGTAGTCTTGTTTCTTTTCAAATACATAGGCGCACGGGGGTTCTGCTCGGATTTTTTGAACACATAGGCGCATAGGTGGTTTTGCTTGGGTTTTTGAACACATAGGCACATAGGGCACATAGTTTGTTTTGCTCGGGTTTTTGAACACATAGGCACATAGGTGGTTTTGCTTGGGGTTTTTAACACATAGGCACATAGGGCGCATAGGTGGTTTTGCTTGGGGTTTTTAACACATAGGCACATAGGGCGCATAGGTGGTTTTGCTTGGGGTTTTTAACACATAGGCACATAGGGCACATAGGTGGTTTTGCTTGGGGCTGATGTTTGGGGAGTGTACACTAAACTATGTTTCCCCCTCATGCCAAGCTCTATGTGCCTATATGCCCCTATGTGTTTCCCCCTCCCGCCGCACCCCTATGTGCCCTATGCCCCTATGTGTTTAACCTCCCGCCGCACCCCTATGTGCCTATATGCCCCTATGTGTTTAACCTCCCGCCGCACCCCTATGTGCCTATATGCCCCTATGTGTTTAACCTCCCGCCGCACCCCTATGTGCCTATGTGCCCCTATGTGTTTCCCCCTCCCGCCGCACCCCTATGTGCCTATATGCCCCTATGTGTTTCAATCCCCCCCCGGCCGCGTCAGCCCCAAGAACACCTCATTCATCGTCTCCACCCCAAAGGATGCCTTCATCGCCTGCGGCGTATCGAGTGCCGCAATCCGCCCTTCCACCATGATGGACACCCGGCTGCAGTACTCCGCCTCATCCATATAGTGGGTGGTGACAAATACAGTAGTCCCCTCGCTTGCTGTTTTGTAAATCATCTCCCAAAACTGCCGCCGCGTCACCGGGTCTACCCCGCCGGTAGGCTCATCCAGAAAAACGATAGCGGGCCGGTGCAAAATAGCAATGGAAAAGGCCAGCTTCTGCCGCCACCCCAGCGGAATGCCGGACACCAGGCTGTTGGCAAATTCCGACATGCCCAGCTCTTCGATCAGCCGGTCGGTTTCCTGCCGGACCTGCTTACGGGGCAGGCCGTAGATGCCGCCGTAAAAGCGGATGTTCTCCCGCACTTTCATATCCTCATAGAGCGAAAATTTCTGGCTCATGTAGCCGATGCGGCGCTTGATCTGCTCCGGCTCGCGGTAGACGTCGAAACCGGCTACTGTGGCTTCCCCTTCCGTAGGGCGCGACAACCCGGTGAGCATGCGCATCGCAGTGGTCTTGCCCGCTCCGTTGGCACCGAGGAAACCAAAGATTTCCCCTTTGCCCACCTCGAAGGAAATAGCGGTGACAGCGGTGAAGTCGCCGAAACGCTTGGTTAGGTTGTTGGCGGTGATGGCGTGGTTCATAATTGGCTTTTTTCCATGAAAATATCTTCGATTGTGGGCGTGGCCTGCCTGATTTCAATATCCGTATGCCCTTTGTCCAGCAGGTAGCCGTGGATGAGCTCGGGCCAGACCACCGACTTCAGGCTCAGATGCACGTACTCGCCGAAGGGGAATACGGTATGTGCCGGTTCGAACTGCCGCAGGTCCTGAATGAGTTTGTAAATATTGGCCGCCTTGACCGCCAACAGGGGCTTCTCGTAGCTGTTGACAATATTTTCCGGCTCGTCTACCTGCAGAATGGCACCGTCCTGCATGAGCGCTACGCGGTCGCACAGGCTCGCCTCGTCCATGTAGGGAGTGGAAACGAGGATGGTGATGTTTTTGGCCTTGAGCCGCTTCAGCATTTCCCAAAATTCCTGACGGGAGACGGGGTCTACGCCGGTGGTCGGCTCATCGAGCAGAAGCACGGTAGGCTTGTGGATCAGGGCACAGCAGAGGGCCAGTTTTTGCTTCATCCCGCCGGACAGCTTGCCCGCCCGGCGGTTTTTGAAGGGCTCTAACTGCACGTAAATATCCCGGATGAGCTCATAGTTTTCCTCAATCGTCGTGCCGAAGATGGTCGCAAAGAAAGTCAGGTTCTCCTCCACAGTCAGGTCCTGATAGAGGGAGAAGCGCCCCGGCATATACCCGATGCTCCGGCGGATGGTGCGGTAGTCGGCTACCACGTCTTTGTGGTCAAGCTGAGCGCTGCCCTCGTCCGCCAGCAGCAGCGTGGCCAGGATGCGGATGAGCGTGGTCTTGCCCGCCCCGTCCGGACCGATGAGCCCGAAAAGCTCGCCCGGCTGCACCTGCAGGTGGATGCCGCGCAGGGCAGGGGTGGTGCCGTAGGACTTCTTTAGGTTTTCGGTTTGGATCATGTTGTTTGCTTTTTTAGGCATAGGTAGACTTGACAAGGGCTTTCGGGGTGCCCGGGAAACTTGTCAAGTCAGGCTTTACTGTTGGCTAGTTTGCAAAACCACTTCCCCGGGCATCCCCATCTTCAGCCGGCCGTCGTTTTTGACCTTCACTTTGAAGGCGTAGACGAGGTTGACGCGCTCCTCTTTGGTCTGCACGGTCTTGGGCGTAAACTCCGCTTCATCGGCAATCCAGCTGATGGTGCCGGACAGGCTGCGGTTGCTTTCGGCATCCTGATCGACGAGGACGGTGACTTCCTGCCCGATTTGGAGTTCCGGCAATTGGGCACCGCTGACGTAGGCGTGCAGTTCCAGTTCTTCCAGCGGGGCGATGGTGTACAGCGGCTTTCCGGCAGCGGCCATCTCATGGGGCTCGGCCAGTTGCAGCAGCACCGTGCCCGATACTGGGTTGTAGATGTAACTGCGGCGGATTTGCTCTTCCACCATCTCTATCTGCGCCTCGATGGGTGCAATTTCTGACAGTATGCCCCGGTTGGCCGTTTGGCTTTGGGCGCGGATGGCATCAATTTCTTTATCGATCACTTCAAGCTGCCCCTGCAGGTCATCGAGTTGCTTAGTGGGCGCAGCTTTATCGGCGATGAGGGCCTGCAGCCGGCGCTCTTCGCGCAACAGGTTTTGCTTGCGCTCCTGCAGTACGCGCACCTGAGGCTCGGCATCCTGCGTTTTGCCGGTCACGGCGCGGATTTTTGCCCGGAGCTGTTCGCGCTGCAGGTGCAAAAGGGTGGTGTCGATCAGGCCCACAAGCTCACCGGCCCGGAGCTGCTGTCCTTCCTCCACGTCGAATTGGATGAGCTTGCCGTTGGCTTCCGCCGAAATGATGACTTCGCGGGCTTCAAACTTGCCGTAGGCATCAGAAGTGGCTTCGTTGTCCTGACAGGCGGCGAGGGGCAATAGGGCCAGGAGGCAGATGGTTATTTTGGTATTCATGTTACAGTATTCCTTTGAGGGTGAGTAATTGAATGTACAGTTGCTGCTTTTGAAGGCGGTAGCGCTCCACCTGCAGCTGCGCCTGCCGTACCGCTGCCGATTGTGTGATGTAATCGGCTGCCACGGCGGTGCCTTCGCGGAGCTGCGCGTCGATTTGCTGCAGCACTTCTTCCTGTAGCTCTATGATGGCCTGTCCTTGCTCGATGAGCCCGTCAAGCGCAGCCAGTTCAGTGCGGATTTGCACCTCCTGCTGCTCAATCTGAGTGGTAAAAGCAGCCTGACGCTGCCCGATCATTTCCCGCTGCAGGCTCAGCAATTGCCGGCTACGGTCCGCCTTTCCCCAGTCCACGAAATTCCAGGTGAAGCGGATGCCACCCATGGCAAAGGGGCTAAGGCTGTTGTCGAAAAAGTTGAGCGGATTGGGTGCGCCGATACCCGCCTGCAGGAAAGCCCCAACGGTAGGGCGCTGATCGGCTTCTATGCCCGACAAGCCCGCCATGACCTGTTGCTGTTGCTGCTCGAACAGCCGGAGTTCCGGGCGCTGTAAGCCTGCTTGTAGCAATTCGTTCTCCTGCGCGGGCAAATCGAAGGTGATGCCTTCCGGGACGGCCTGCCCGAGGAGGACGGAGAGGCCTTCGCGCAGGGCATCGGTTTGGCTTCTCACCTGAGTGGCTTCCGACTGCAACCGTAGCTGTTCAGCCAGCAATCGCTTGAGCTCGCCCGGCAGCAGTATACCATGCTCCACACCGGCTTCCACCTGTGCGATCCGCCCCTCTAGCTGCTCCAGCCCGCTTTCCAGAATGCGCGCCCGCTCCCGTTGCAGCAGCATGCCAAAGACGTACTGATTGACCTGTGTTTTGAGCTGCTCCAGCTCCACTTCCAATTGGGCTTCAGATACGGCCAACTGTGCCGCTTCAGCCTCCTGCCTCGCCGCTATGCGCCCTCCATCGTAGAGGCGGTACTGCGCATCGGCTGTGGTTTGGAACCGGTACAAAGGCAGGTCCAGCCCCGCTCCGCCCGGCACCGGTAGCTCAAAGGGGAACTCCACCACTTCGCTCTGCAGGCTCGCCTGTGCATTCCAGCTGATTTGTGGCAGCCGCGCCTGATCGATCTGCTCCTGCCGCAACGCACTCGCCGAACGCAGCAGGCCGCCCTGAGCGGAAAGGGGATGGGCTTGTTGGGCCAGACGGTAAGCTTGCTCAAGCCGGAGAGGCTCCTGCGCCCGGGCCGGCAAGGCTAACAGCAAGCATAAAAAAGGAAAGTATCTCATATTTTCAGTATTTAACCATTTGGGTAAATCGAGTGCAAAAAAAATCACGCCTTTCGGATCGCGCTGATGACAAACGCCGCCACCTCCTGCTTGCGCTGCTCCATGAGCTCATCGTACATCTTGTGGCTCACCTGCATCATGCCCTGAAACATCGGCCGGGCGAGGAAGGGGAAAACGCATAGGGACAGCATGTTGAGTACCAACCCAATAGGATTGACCGGCTTAATGTTGCCCGCTGCGACTTCCTGCTGAATCTGCATCACCAAAGGCAGGGGGTTGGGCCGGGTCTGCCGGCTCAGCAGCTCCTGCGCAAAAGCTTCGCCCTTTTGGTTGAGCTCGCTGATGACGAAGGCTGGCATAGCCGGATTCTGCATGAGCAGGCTAATGTAACGGTCTACAAACTGCTCAATCTTCTCGAACAGCGGGATTTCCGCCTCAAAAACCTGATTGATGCCCGCTGAGAATTTGGCGAAAGCCTCGTCAAAAACCGCCCGGAAAAGCTTGTTCTTGCTGCGGTAGTAGTAGTGCAGCAGCCCCTTGTTGATCTCCGCCCGGTCGGCAATCTCCTGCATGCGGGCAGCGGCAAAGCCTTTAGTCATGAAGACTTCGCGGGCGGCATCCAGTATTTTTTCCTCTGCGGTGGGTTCCATAAGCTTTACCTGATTGGGTAATTTTGACAAATTTACCTATTTGGGTAATATCAGTCAAGTTTTTGATTTCTTTTCCTAAAATATTTGTTGAAGCCACGTCTGTCAATTTTCGTTATCTTGTCCACATGAAGCAGTTACCTATCGGCATACAGGATTTCAAAGTGCTACGGGAAGGCAACTACATCTATGTGGACAAGACAGAACATATCCACCGGCTGGCTACTACGGGAAAGTATTACTTTCTCTCCAGGCCGAGGAGGTTTGGAAAGTCCTTGTTGCTCACCACAATACGCGACTTATATGCGGGCAGGAAGTCTTTGTTTGAAGACCTGTGGATTGAAAACCGCTGGGACTGGGCCGCTGCGTCTCCGGTGCTGCATTTCTCTTTCGACAAAATCAATTACGCTCAGGAAGGCCTTGACAATGCACTGGTATACGATCTAAACCGTAAGGCAGAGCGCTTCGGCATTACCCTTACTGCACCGGATTATAAATCGCTGTTTGTAGAACTCCTGGAGAAAGTGGCTGCTGAGAACGGTCCCATAGTTTTGCTAATTGACGAATATGATAAGCCTATCCTGGATTACCTAAGCGAGGAGGATTTGAACACCGCGAAAGCGAATCGACATATCTTGCGCGAATTTTATGGTATCATCAAAGGTTCAGATGCCGATTTGCGGTTTGTTTTACTTACCGGCGTATCCAAATTTGCCAAGGTTTCTGTGTTTTCTCATCTCAACAACCTTAATGACCTTACGCTGCACCGCGAATACGCAACGCTGACCGGATATACGCAGACAGAGCTGGAACATTACTTTACGGATTACCTAGCCGCTGCAAAAACAGCTCTGGAAATCAGCGAGCCAAACCTTCTAAAAACCGTGAAAAACTGGTACAATGGCTATTCCTGGGACGGCGAGCATAAAGTCTACAATCCTTTTGGAATCCTCAACTTCTTCAGCAACAAAGCATTTTCCAATTTCTGGTTCTCAACGGGCAGCCCAAGGTTTCTGATCGAACAGATGAAAAAGCAGGGGGTCTATCAGGTAGAGGATATCGAAGTCAGCAATACGGCTTTTGAGCGCTTTGATATTGAAAATTTGACACTTGTTCCTTTGCTGTTTCAGTCCGGCTACCTTACGGTAAAATCGTCTAACCGGATGACTGGGGAATATCTTCTGGGATACCCTAACCTTGAGGTGCAGGAAAGTATGTATGAGCATTTGATTGATGAGCTGGCACATAATCCCAGCCGGCTGAACACCGGCCGAACGATTCAGGACATGCAGCATGCTTTTGTAAAAAATGACCTGGATGAGGTACGCGATATTTTGGAAGCTATATTGTCTGACCTTCCCTACGAGGTATTTGACCGAAAATCCGAAGGATTATACCATGGGCTTGTCCATCTGATTTTTAATTACTTGGGGATTTATGCACAAAGTGAGGTACACTCCTCCAAAGGCAGGGCGGATGCCATAGTGGAAACCTCAACGCATGTATATATTTTTGAATTCAAGTTTGATCAATCTGCAGAGGCAGCCCTTGAGCAAATACTTGCAAAAGCATACGCTGACCGATACCGCGGCTCTAAAAAAAATATCACCGGCATAGGCGTTAACTTCAAACCTGACCACCGGGCGGCTTTAGATTGGAAGGAGGCCCACTTATAGCACCCCTCCCCCAATAATTCCTTACCTTTGCGCCCTCAAACATCCCGATATGGAAAATCTGCAACAACTCATCGATAACGCCTGGGAAGACCGGTCCCAGCTCAACGAAAAGCCGGTACAGGAAGCCATTCAGCACGTTATGGCTCAACTCGATCAGGGCAAGCTGCGCGTAGCCGAGCCCACTGAGGATGGCGAATGGAAAGTCAACGAGTGGGTCAAAAAAGCCGTGGTCCTTTACTTTCCGCTGGCGCAAATGGAAACCATTGAAGTGGGGCCTTTTGAATTCCACGATAAGATTCCGCTCAAAAAGAACTACAAGGCACAGGGCGTACGGGTGGTACCCCATGCCATTGCCCGCTACGGTGCCTATCTGGAAGAAGGCGTCATCATGATGCCCAGCTACGTGAATCTGGGCGCATGGGTCGGCAGCGGCACTATGGTGGACACCTGGGCAACCGTGGGCTCCTGCGCACAGATTGGCCGTAATGTGCACCTGAGCGGAGGCGTGGGCATCGGCGGCGTGCTGGAACCCCTGCAGGCTACACCAACCATTATTGAAGATAACTGCTTTATCGGGTCCCGCAGCATCGTCGTGGAAGGCGTGCGGGTGGAGCGCGAGGCCGTCCTGGGCGCCAACGTGGTACTCACCCAGTCTACCCGCATCATCGATGTGACCGGTGCAGAACCCGTAACCTACAAAGGCCGGGTACCGGCTCGTTCCGTCGTCATCCCGGGTACTTACCCCAAGGAGTTCCCGGCGGGCACCTATCAGGTAGCCTGCGCGTTGATCATTGGGCAGCGCAAGCCGAGCACCGACAAGAAGACCAGCCTGAATGATGCCCTGCGCGAATTCAACGTAGCGGTTTAATGAACTGGCTATTCGATTTATTCCGGAAAAAAGAGACCATACCTGCTGATCCTATGAAGTATCTGATTGCGGGCCTCGGCAATATTGGGGCGAAATACGACAACACCCGGCACAACATCGGCTTCGACGTAGTAGATGCCCTGGCGGAAAAGCACGGGGGCGAGTGGGCGACTGAGAAACTGGGGGATGTAGCGACGATCAAGCAGCGCGGCCGCACCTACGTATTGCTCAAGCCATCTACCTACATGAACCGCAGCGGTAAGGCCGTGCACTATTGGATGCAAAAGGAGAAGATCGACAAAAACCGCCTGCTCGTGGTGATGGACGACCTCAACCTTGATTTTGGCAAAATCCGCCTGCGCGGCAAAGGCAGCGACGGGGGGCACAACGGTCTTAAGGACATCGATCAGGTGACCGGAGGCAACAACTACGCCCGCCTGCGTATCGGTATCGGCAACGAGTTTTCGAAAGGACAGCAGGTCGATTACGTGCTCGGTGAGTGGTCTTCCGAACAGCAGGATGAACTGCCTAAACTCGTTGAGCGGGCAGCAGAAGCCTGTATCGCATTTGGTGCGATTGGGCTGCAGCATGCTATGAGTCAGTACAATGGGTAAAAAGCTGTAAAGTTGAGCGCGGCATCCCCTTAGGCGCCTTCGCCAAGCCCTTAAATGTGGATTGGAACCAACCTTCTCCATGGGCTTACGGGGATTTCCCTCTGATGGGCAACGGTTAAAAACGGTACACCTGGTTTACAGCGCCTCTCGTTTGCGGATCGTGAACACCATTGTAACCCCCTGATCATTCAGGCCGGGGCGCTCAATATGGATTTCGCCCCCCATTTTATTGACCAGCTTTTTGACAATCGACAAGCCCAGCCCGCTACCGGTATACTCTTCCCGGGCATGCAGGCGCTTGAACATATTGAACACATAATTATCATACTCAGCCGGGATGCCAATGCCATTATCAGCCACCCTGAAGGTGTAGTGTGTAGCAGACTCTGCACAGCTCAGCTCTATACGGGCAACCTCGTTTTGGTTGTACTTCCAGGCGTTTTCGAAAAGGTTTTTAAGTACGATTTTCAACAGCTTATCCGGCACCGTCATTTCTTGTTCTGCAAAAGCAACCGTCCCGTTTTTTTCCTTAATGATTGAATCCAGATCAGTTTGTACCGTGCGGACCAGTTCGCCAAGGTTGGTGGTTGCGTAATGTTTTTTGGTTTCTTCCAGTTGAGTGAAGCTGAACACATCACGGATAAGCTCGTCAAGTTGGAGGGCACTGCGGGAAATATACCCCAGGAACTCCTCCATGTTTTCAGTATCTCCATTTTTCAGGCGGCGGCCGATGAGGGTGGCAAACCGGTTGATATTACGGACAGGTTCCTTCATGTCATGGGAGGTGATGTAGGCGAACTGCCGAAGTTCCTGATTGGCGAGCTGTAGCTGATCGTTAGCATTTTGCAATTGCTGAGTCCGGGCGAGGACTTGTGCTTCCAGGCGCCGGTTGGTCTGTATTTTGAGGCGGTAAAAGAACCCTAAAACGGTAATCAGCGCAACCGCCAGGGTACCAAGGACCATGTACAGTTTATTGAGCCGGTCTTGCAGGGCTAATTTTTCCTGCAGCCGGAGATTGGCCCGTTTGTGCTCAGCCACATCGAACTGTGTTTGCATATAAGCGACCTGCCGGCTGCGGTCGAGGGTAAGCAGGGAGTCATTGAGCAGCTTGAATGCTTTGTGGTAACCTAAAGCTTTGCCGGCGTCCCCCTTTTGCTCATACAGGTCAGAAAGTACGCCGAGCACCGTCTTCTGCTCATTCGTAACCCCTGTTTTTTCGTACAGATCAAGTGCCTTAAGCAGCTCGGGTTCTGCGGAGCCAATATCGCCTTTTTTGAAGTAGGTATAACCCAGACATTTACAGCAATGCGCCTGCCCGTAAATGTCACCTATTCTTTTGTACTCTTCCAGCCCGGTACGGCAATAGTACAATGCACTGTCTGCCTGTTCCAATTGAGCAAAAGACCACCCCATGTTGATGCCGGCAGAGAACATGGCGTAATCCATCCCCCTTTCTGCAGCATATTGCTTTCCTGCCCTGAAGACTTCCAGTGCCTGCTGATGCCTGCCTTGCAACTGCAGCCCGATACCCCGGTGTATATGCCCGAAGGCCACGCCATTCGGACGGTTGAGCGAATCCAAAACGGCAATAGAGACCCGATACAGGGAATCGGTATGCTCGAAGTCCCCAAGGTTGGTCAGCACATCGGCCAGCAGGAGTTTAATATCGAACTCCATCATCCGACTGTAGTCCTGTTGATTGGCCTCCAGCGCACCCAGCAAGGCTTCATAGGCGCTGTTATACTCGCCCTGCAACAAAAATATGTAGCCACGGGACCGTAGTCCCCAAGCCTGTTCTTCCAAATCCCCCAGACTCCTGTACAGGTACATCAAAGAATCATTGTACAACAGCCCCCTCTCAAAATTCCCCTGATAAAGCTCAGCTTGCTGCAAAAACTTGTAAGCCTTTGCCGTACTCGTATCCTGACGGCCCCGTACTAATTCCAGTGCCTGCCTTGTAAGTCCAATTGCCTGCTTGCTATCCGTGCGCAACACAGGTTCCGCAGCTTCAAACAAAAGCTGTACCTGCTCCTCCCTGGAATCTGCCTGCTTAAGCAAAAGCATTAAAGAGTCTTCCTGAGTGGGTTGCGCAGCTCCCACGATAGCCGATAAGAGCAATGACAGTGCAAAGAAAGACCGGATCTTCTTCCTGTTACTGATTTGTTTTGTCCTGTGCATAATACCTGGGCTTGTACCCCCTGTTAGATCTGCCATCCTGAAGACCAGCGCAATAGCGGGCTCAGGTTAAGTCTAAGGGCATGCTTCCGCCATAGAATTAACAGTGTAACGATGGGAGAAAAGCTTTTAACATGGTCCTGAAAACTGACGGGCGAAAGTCAATCGAGATTGATTTCCACCGAATGGATTTGCTTTGGACCTAAATAAATGCTTAGCAAGATAGAAAAGTTCAGGCTAAACACAGCATAAAACCTCATTCACACCTCCTTCAGCCGGATAATCTTCACCGGGCAGTTGCCGGCAGCGCGGGCATTGGCATCGTACTCCAGCCAGTTGACTTCCTTGAGGTAGTACTGCCCCCGCTGCCTGCTTTTGCGCAGGTAGCTTTTGCCATCCGTTTTGGAGATGACCCAATGATCAGGCGCAGCCTCCACGCAGGCATTGCAGCCAATGCACTTATGCCGCAGAAAACTTATTTGTATTTGGCTCAACTTTGTACAATTTATCGGATGGGCGGATTTTCTCACCTACCGGCATGGAGAAGTGAACGCCCCGCCGGTTGATGGCCTCCACCGGTTGCTCCTCCAGGTGCAGGGAAGTGACTTTGGTACGCAGGTAGCCGGTGGTAGGGCCAGTGATGATGACCTCATCGCCCAGGCGCAGGCCGCCCGACTGCAACTTGAACTCGCCTATGCCAATTCCACTAAAATATTTGATGCCCGTGCCCAGGAATACCTTGCGTTCTTTGGCCACCGAGCCGGGTGTATCCGTCCATTCGCCCATTTTCTGCCCCAGGTAGTAGCCGCCCCAGAAGCCGCGGTTGTAGACCTGCTCCAGGCGTTCCATCCATTCGTCTACCCTGCTGCTGTTAAAGGTGCCTTTGGCGATAGTGTCCAGCGCTTCGCGGTAGCAGCGCGTGACTTCATAGACGTATTCCGGGCTTTTGCTGCGGCCTTCTATTTTGAAAACGCCCACACCAGCTTCTACCAGTTTATCGAGGAAGCCGATGGTGTTCAGGTCTTTGGGCGACATGATGTATTCGTTGTCGATTAGCAGCTCGTGCCCTTCTTCATCCTTCACAGTATAAGTGCGGCGGCAGTTTTGCTTGCAGGCACCCCGGTTGGCGGAGGAGTTGTGGGTGTGCAGGCTGAGGTAGCATTTGCCGGAAACGGCCATGCAAAGCGCACCGTGCACAAAGGCCTCGATTTGTACCGGTTTCCCGGAAGGGCCGCAGATATTTTGCTGCTCAATGGCCCGGCAGATATGCGCTACCTGTGAGAGGGTAAGCTCGCGCGAAAGCACCATGACTTCAGCAAACTGCGCGTAAAACTTCACCGCTTCCACATTCGTGATATTGGCCTGCGTGGAAAGATGGACGTCCACGCCCAGCTCCCGGGCGTACTGCATCACGCCCGGCTCCATAGCGATGACAGCATCTATCTGGTGCTCGGCGGCAGCCTCCACGATACGGCGCATCATCGGCAGATCGTGGTCGTAGAGAACCGTATTGAGCGTAATGTAGGACCGCACCCCGGCAGCCCGGCAAAGGCGGCTCACCTCCGGTAGGTCGTCCAGCGTAAAGTTATTGGCGGAGCGGGCGCGCATATTCAGTTGCTCCACTCCAAAGTAAACCGCATCCGCACCAGCGTCTATCGCGGCAGTCAGGCTGTCAAAAGCCCCGGCAGGGGCCAGCAATTCCAGTCTTTGCATTTTCCGGCAGTATTTTCAGCCTGCAAAGATCGGGGGAAACGGCCGGACGGCAAGTGATATTTGTCATGCGCACCAGGCCGATATTAACCTTGCATTAAGCAACTAGCGGGCGTTAAATCTGTATCATGAAGCAGAAGCTCCTATATTTGTACTATGATATCAAATCGCACTTATGATTAGAGCCTTTTGGGTAAGTATGGTTTTGCTGCTTGCGGCGAGTTGTAAGAATGACCTTGCAGAAATCGAAGCGCTCAACGAGCAGCTGCGCGTGGACGTGGAAACCGCTAAAGAAGTGGAAATTCTGTACAGTGATTCGGCACAGGTAAGGGTGCGGGTCACCGGGCCTACCATGCTCTACCACCTCGACCGGGCAGAGCCGGAGCAGGAATTCCCGGATGGGGTCAATGTGGAGTTTTTCGGGCCGGACGGCGAGGTGACGAGTCAGCTGACAGCCCTGTACGGCCTGCGCAGGCAGAACAAGAAGGAAGTGGTGGTCCGCGACAGCGTAGTCTGGAAAAGCGTGGAAGGGGACACCCTCGAAACCGAAGAACTCTTCTGGGACGAACGCCGGGAAAAAAT
Organism: bacterium; assembly: GCA_024742755.1. Classification (GTDB taxonomy): domain Bacteria; phylum Bacteroidota; class Bacteroidia; order Chitinophagales; family Saprospiraceae; genus Phaeodactylibacter. Next base: position 38,884 of record JANSXW010000017.1, read on the forward strand.
CTACTCCAACAAGTTTGTGGTCATCACCCGGCCCGATGAGGTCATCTATGGCCATGGTTTTGAGGCGGACCAGGATTTTTCCTACTCCCGCATCAACGCTATAGAAGGGCGCATCAAAGTAGACAACCCCGATAAACAAGATAACCCCTGATGCTCATTGGACTGATTATATTATCCCTGGTGCTCTCCGCGCTGTTCTCCGGTACGGAAATCGCCTTTGTCTCCGCCAACAAGCTTCGGGTGGAGATCAAGAAAAAGAAAAGTGCCCGCCGGGGCAGCATCATCTCTGGTTTTTACAATGACCCGGCCAGTTTCCTGGGCACTATGCTCGTGGGCAACAACATCGCCCTGGTGCTTTTCACCACGCTCATGACCAAGCTCATCGAGCCCTACTTTTTGGAGTGGATGCCCTTTCTGTCGGAGCGGCCACTGGCTCTGCTTCTGCTGGAGACCCTCGTCATCACCATCGTCGTCCTCATTTTCGGGGAGTTCCTGCCCAAGACCCTTTTCCGCCTTTTTGCCGATCAGGTGCTTTACTTTCTGGCCGTGCCCCTGCAACTGCTCAAGTGGATACTGCTGGCACCTTCCTGGCTCATGACCAAGCTGTCGAATCAGCTGCTGCGCCTGTTGCGCACGCCGGTGGAGCAGGTGGATAATGCTTTTACCCGCCTGGACCTGGAGCACTTCATACAAGGCGCGCAGGGAGACGAGGAAGAAGATATCGACCGGGAGCTCTTTGGCAAGGCCCTTAACCTGAGGGGCGTAAGGGTGCGGGAGTGCATGATTCCCCGGCCCGAGATTGAAAACATTGACGTGACGGCTACAGTGGAAGACCTGGAACAGCTCTTCCGGGAAACCAAGCTCTCGCGCATCATCGTCACCAATCAGGATATAGACAATGTACTTGGGTACATTCACCATCAGCAACTGCTGAAGCGGCCCAGGTCCATCAGCCGGGAGATTATGGACCTGCCGTATGTACCGGAAGCCATGCCCGTGGCGGACCTGCTGAGCCGCTTCATCCGCGACCGGATCAACATCGCTATGGTGGTAGACGAATTCGGCGGCATTTCCGGCCTCATCACGATGGAAGATATTCTGGAAGAGCTCTTTGGCGAAATTGAAGACGAGCACGATCAGGAGGAGCATGTGGAGCGCGTTATTGAGGAAGGGCAGGAGTATATCTTCTCCGGCCGCCTGGAGGTCGACTACCTCAATGAGAAATACCATCTGGATTTGCCGGAAGGCGACTACCACACCCTGTCCGGCTACATCGTCACGCAGACCGGCACCATACCCGAGCAAAACGACGAACTGATTTTTGGCGGTTATAAATTTGTGCTCGAACTGGTCAGCGATACTAAAATCGAGACCATACGCATGATCAAAAAAGAACCTTTATCTTTGGCATAAAATGAGTGCCGCTATGATTACCCCGCCTACTTTTGACTTCCTCCGCGACCTGAAAGCCAACAACAACCGCGATTGGTTTACCGAACATAAGCCGCGCTACCAAACCGCCCACAAGGAGTTCAAGGCTTTCGCCAATGTACTGCTGGATGAAGTCTCCCACCACGATGAAATTGAAAACCTGCAGTTGTTCCGGATCTACCGTGACGTGCGCTTTTCCAAAGATAAGACGCCCTATAAGCCCCACTTCAGCGGAAGCATGGTTCGGGCGACCAAATGGCGGCGCGGCGGTTATTACTTCCATATTTCACCCGGCGGTTCCTTTGCCGGCGGTGGCTTTTGGGACCCGAATGCAGAGGACCTTAAGCGCATTCGTACTGAAATCGATCATCATGCTGAAGATATGCGCGAAGTCCTTCAGCACCCGGAGCTCCAACAATACTTTAACGGGCTGGAAGGCGATCAGGTGAAGACCGCACCCCGCGGCTTCTCCAAAGACCACCCGGCCATCGATCTCCTGCGCTACAAACAGTTTTTGCTCACCCACCCCTTTACCGATGAGGAAGTGCTCGCCCCGGACTTTGCGCAACAACTAAGCCGGGTATTCCAGGCAATGCGCCCGTTCTTTGATTACATGAGCGAGGTGCTGACGACGGATGAGAATGGGGTGCCAATTGAATAGGAATAAATATACATCATCATCTCTATTTTGCTATCTCCTTCTGCTTTTATATCTTTGAGGTAACGCTTCAAGTTCGAACGGCTTAACCTACACTTCTCCCCAATTATTCCAATGAGCTGTTCTACGGCAAACTGACATATGCTCCCGTCATGTATGCTTTACCCATATTGTTTATAATTAATATGCACAAATTCTATGGAAGCCAAAGACAAAATCCTTATTATCGAGGATGAAGCCTCTATACGGGAAACCCTCGAAGACCTTATGCTGGCCCGGGGCTACGAATATATCAGTTTTGATAATTCAGAAGATGCCTACCTGTATTTAATGAATAACGATGACATCGATCTGGTGCTCAGCGATATCATGCTGCCAGGCCGCAGCGGGCTTGATATGCTGGACAGTATCCGCAGCCGCGCTAAATTTGAACTTATACCGGTAATCCTGCTCACGGCCAAGGTGGAAGAAGAGGATGTCCGGCTTGGCATACAGAAAGGTGCCGACGACTACATCCGCAAACCCTTTAAGACAAAACACCTGTACGCGGCGATTGCGACTCAGCTGGAACGGTACAAAAAACTCAGGACATCACAACAGCGTATTAAGGACACTGTAGATGTACAAGATGAGCTGCTGGAAAGCATCGCTGTCATCAACAGTCACTGGGTGCGTGCGCCGCTGACCAATATTTTTGCCCTCCTCAACCTGGCTGAAGAACAGGGACAGCCGATAGGGGACAAAGAGCTCCGGTACATGCGGGCCCAACTGGAGACTCTGGACGAAATGCTCAAGGCCGTAGCCGCTCAGGTGAATGGCTACCGGGCGAGTGGCAGTTTCCGGTTCAGGGAGTTCCGGCTCCCTTCCCAGCAATCGGACATCATTGCCGTAGATGATGATTCGATGCAATTGACCTTTTTGAAATTTCTGTTTAGAAAGCACCTGCCCGAAGCCACGCTCACCTGCTACACCTCACCCGAAGAAGCACTGGAGCAGATCGTTTCCCGCGAAACCCTGCCCGACCTGCTTATCACAGATCTGCAAATGAGCCCGATGAATGGCTTTGACCTGGTGGACCAGCTGCTCGAAAAAGAAATCCAGCTCCCCGTTTTTATACTGACGAGCAGCATGCATGCTACGGATATTGAGAAAGCCATGCACTACAAAAACATCTACCAGTTTTTGCAAAAGCCAATCGATGGCCAAAAGCTAAAGCAGGTCTTTGCTTCTTCCTCTGAACGGAGTGGAAGCATACAGGCCTGGATGTCTGAGTAATAAACAAATAATGCACTTGCTGAAAGAAGACTTAAGGGCACTATCCTGTATACTGGAGTATACTTTTGCCCGTGAAAACCATTTTTACGCTATCATGTTGACAGATGAGGCGTGTTATCTGTCCAAAAACTTACAGGAACTGATTCCATATGCAGGTAGTGTAACAAAAAAAGTGATTTTACTGGACTGGCTTGGAGAGGCTGTACAGCCTTGGCTGAAACAACACCTGAACCATGTGCCCACAGAGGGCTGTACGATGCCTGATTTGCAGAATGCTCCGCTATCGCTCCCTCATGCCCCACATCTGCAGATGCGTAAACTAACGCTTTTAAAGCTGCCTGTGGCGAAACAGGACTATATAATTTGTTTATTAGAAACCGAGCCTGCGGCCTCTTTAGTGGAGGGCCCTGTCCTTGACCCGTCAACCCTCATACATCAATTTGATTTTTTTCACCTGGTTGATAACGCCTTGTCAGGGGTGTGGTATGTCAATATGGAAAAGGATGTTGCATATGCCAGCGCAGGATACCACCATATGTTGGGGAACGATCCGAAGTTGAATACACAATGGCAGTCAACCCTGATAAAGGAAGATTTACCCCTGGTCGAGGCTTTTTTGGCAACCCTCTTTGAAAAACGGGATGATACGCCACAGAAAGCTATTTTTAGGCACAGGCACAAAGACGGGCATATAGTGTACGTTATGACAATTGGCCAGGCCGCTCGCGGAGCAGGAAGATCAAAAACAAATGAAATATTCGGTTTATGGGTTGATGTAACGGAACAGGAGCAGCTCCGGGAGCAAGTGAACACTGCTAAAGAGCAGCTCAAAAACCGTGAAGCGTTATACCGGCAACTCATCCAAAACTCAAACGAGTACATTACCATAATGGACCCCAATTTCTCGGTTGAGTGGGCTTCTGAAAATTTTTCCAATCTGCTGGGTCTCTCAAATGACCAACTGCTGGGTAAAAAACTCAGCACCTTTGCCCACCCGGAGGATGAGTTAAGGGTGAAAGCGCACTTTAAAGCGGCTGTGGAACGAGGGGATACCACCGTGGATTTTGAAGGGCGGTTCCGTACCCCGGACGGCAAGTTCATCTGGATGAAAAGCCGGTCTGTTTTCCTGACCGATGATAATGGTGCACAAAAAATCTACACCTACCGGCAGGATATCAACAGAGAAAAAGCCATCGAGCAAAAGCAACAGGAAATGGCAAGGCTCAAAAATGAGTTTGTGTCTATGACCAGCCATCAGCTACGTACACCAATGGCCGTTTTTGCTTCCAACCTTGAACTATTGGAAACGCTTATACCCCATGAGCAAACCGCGGTCCGGCGTATCCTCAAACGCATGAATACTGAGTCTGACCGAATGGTGCACCTGCTGGATGAGGTGCTGCTGCTCAGCCGTATGGAAAGTGGAAAAAGAGAAACACCGCAGCATAAAAAGTACGACCTTGCTGACCTTATACGTACATTTTGCGAGAGTGGTATTTGCGATGCCGCCCAGGTGCAGGCAGAACTCCCTAAAGACCCGATATGGGTCAATATTGATAAAGATCAGTTTGAGCACATCCTCATCAACCTCTTTAGCAATGCCGTCAAGTACACACCAGCCGGCCGGCCAAAACCGGTTGTATCGCTCCACCGTACCAGGGATCATGCGGTACTGACGATTCGGGATTATGGCATAGGTATTCCGGAGGAAGACCAGCCCCGGTTATTCCAGCAATTTGTCAGAGCCAATAATGTGAGCACGATTCCTGGTACCGGGCTGGGCTTGTACGTTGTCAAGCGGTTTGCCGACCAGAATAACATTAAAATCTCCTTTAAGAGTCAAATCAAACAAGGCACGACGTTTTATCTGGATATCCCAACCCTTTAACCCCACAGTATGCCCGATACTCACCAAACCACCTTTCTACCGCCTGAGCAAGAGCAGCCTCTCCTCAACGCACACCCTTATCTGCTTCACCTCCCCGGATTCCTCCTGCTTTCCTGTGGCCAAGTATGGGTCAGCCCCAGCTTGAAAGCAACCTACCCCGAGCTGGGCGAAGATTTCTCACTCCAGAAACTGACCCGGTTTCTGCCTGAGCACCAACGCAGCAGTTTCCAATCCTTGCTCAGCGACAGATACCGGTTGCTGGCCGCTACATTTGACCAGAAAATTCCTTTGGAGCCCCCTTTGGACAATACCATTCTGGGCATCCGGCAGTTGTTCTATCAGGGCAGCCCGAATTGGCTGGGCATCCTCTTTTCCACTCAAAAAACAGACCGCCCCCAGCATGAAATTCAGCCTGCCCCGCCGCTTTCACCCACTGACTTTGAGCGGCTTGAGCAATCTCAAAATATAGGTTTCTGGCAATTTGACCTGCAAAACCGGCAAGTCTATTTTTCAAACGCCATTTACCATATCCTGGGATATGAACCGGGTGAACTCTCCACCCCCCTTGAACTGATTGCATCTGATGACTACCACCTCATACGGGTCATTGTTGAAGCTATGGTTCAATCCCCTCCCACTCCAAACCATAGAGTAGAAGTTAAGTACAGGCACAAGTCTGGCCGGCTAACGCCTATTTTGTTCACCATTCAACCTCATGGGCCTAAATACATGGGCACTTACCAAAGCGTGGAAGAACCTGTGGCCCTGCGCAATACCCTAAGGCAGGTGACCGAAGAGGCCGAGCAACGCTCAAAGCGGTTTAAAGTGCTATTTGATACCTTGCCCGAGATGGTCTTCATTGCCGATGCCGCAACTGGCATTATCCTCAACTGCAATCAAGCCGTAAAGCCCAAACTGGGCTATGAGCCGGAAGAGCTGATCGGGCAGCACCATACTATTATCTACCCCGAAGCAACAAGGGAACAAGTCAATAATGCATACAGGAAAGGAAAAAAGCCTGGTCCATTACAGGTCATACCGCTCAGGACCAAAGAAGGAGAAATTATTGAAACCCAGCCTTCAGAAACCGTCATTGATTACAACGGCATACGAGCCAGGCTTGGCATCTTCTCTGACAAGACCAAACTGGTCAGAGCAGAACAAAAAGCAGAACGCCGGCAACGCCAATACAGGCAACTCGTCAAACATTCCAGCGACCTCATTACCATCAGCAACGGGGACCTGACCGTACAGTGGGCTTCTAACAATACCAAAGCGATATTGGGGTATGCCAAATCAGAACTACAGGGCTCCAAACTACTGGATTTAATACATCCCGAGGACCTCAAACCGGCCACAGACCTGATCCTGAACGCCCTGCAGGAAGCCGAGCCGGAATTTTCCTACACCGCCCGTTTCCGGCACAAGGATAACAGTTACCGATGGTTGCAAAACCATATTATCCGGACTACCGACGATGCCGGGCAGCCCATTGGCATTACCTACAGCCGGGACATTACTGCACAAATGGAACTACAGGAGAAAAGAGCGGAAATGGACCGCCTGAAGCAGGAATTTGTCTCTATGGCCAGCCATCAGCTCCGTACACCCATGGCTGTATTCGCAGCCAACCTGGAAATGCTTGCAGAGACAGAAGAAGCACAATCCCCACTGATAAAGCGCATTCTGGCACGCATGGAAAGGGAGTCTACCCGCATGGTGCGTCTGGTGGATGACGTGCTTGCAGTGAGCAGGCTCAATACCGAAGAGGAACTCCAAGTCAATAAAACGCCCATTGAAATAGTAAGCTTCCTGCGTGAGATCGTGGCTGATGAAGCTTTCTACTTTGATGAAGTGCCGATTGCCCTGCACACCGAACTACAACAAGGCACCGTAGAAGCCGATGAAGAACAGTTGACCCATATCCTGCATAACCTGCTTTCCAATGCCATAAAATACTCCGAAAGGCGCGACCCCCCGGAGGTGCATGTCCGGCAAACGGCAGCAGGCAAGATTCAGGTAGACCTCAAAGACCACGGTGTGGGTATTCCTGAGGCAGACCTCCCAAAACTGTTCCAGCAGTTTCACCGGGCCTCCAATGTAAAAAAGATTGCAGGGACCGGGCTGGGGCTGTATATTGCAAAACGGTTTACAGAGGCAAATGCCATCGAAATTGAGGTAGACAGCAAAGAGGATATTGGCACCACTTTCTCTTTGACTTTCAATCAAACAGGACATGCACAAACACAATGAACACCCGCACCATCAGGGGCACGCCCTGCTACGCTTACTCAATGATATGTACAGCGCCCCCGGTCAGTACGTCAGCCTGCTGTGCACCAACACCGGAAAGCACTTCTGGGATACCAACCTGGCGGAGCTTTTTACAGCCCGGCACGGGGAAGCAGAAATCACAGATACCGCTGCATTATTGAAACAAATCAAACCGGAATACAGTGGAAAGGTGCAACGGCTGCTTAGCCCTGCCTCCACCGTGCACAACAAGCCTGTCAGCATTGAACTGAAGAATGGGCTACAGTTCACCGTGCGTAGTTTTCGGTATCAGGAAGGGGATACCCTTTTCCTGATTTTTGTGTGGGGCAAAACGAAGTGGGCTTCCAATTACGATGCCGGGCAGTTGGCGCATTACCCCATGTCCAGCGAGCTGTACGAGGAGCTGCTGGAAGTTTCCCTGGCTGGATTTTGGGACTGGAACATGGCGACCAATTACGAATACCTCAGCCCGCGCTTTAAAGCCATGTTTGGGTACGAGGACCATGAAATGGAAAACCATCCCAGTTCCTGGCAAAAACTAATCTATCCGGAGGATGCGGAACAAGTGTTTGCAGAATTCGACAAACATGTCAAAAGTAAGGGGGAATACCCCTTTAGCGTACAAGCCCGGTACCACCACCGAAATGGCGAAACCATCCATATCTTATGCAGTGGCCGGGTAACGGTATGGGGCGAAGACGGCAGCCCGCTCCGGGCAGTGGGTACTCATGTGGACATTACCGAGCAGGTACGGATCAAAAAAGCGCTGGAGGAAGCGCAAATCGAATACCGCAACCTCATTAAGTATTCTTCTGATATTGTGGTGGTGACGAATGAGCAGGGCCATATCGACTGGGTCTCAGATAATGTAGAGGAACAACTGGGATATACGCCGGATATGGTCCGGCAGCACACCTTTTTCCTGAACTACCTGCACCCCGATGACCAAAAACGGGTTTTGGCGGAGGTTACTTCTTTTGTCAGACGCAATGCGGAGGAAGGGGGCTACACCGCCCGGCTGATGACCAGGAGTGGCGCCGCCAGGTGGTATGAAGTTTTTCTGCATTTTTTCTACAACGATGAAGGACAGCTGGAACAGGTTTACAACTACTGCAAAGACATACACAAAGCGAAAATCGCCAGTGATGCACTTGTTGCCCAAAAAGAAGAGTACGCTAATCTGATTGAGTACTCGGCTGATATTGTCGTGATCTATGATAGTCAATTCCGCATATCCTGGGTTTCCAACAATATTGAACACCGCTTTGGGTATAAGCCCGAGGAGGTCATTGGCCAATACCATTCTGCTTTTATCCCTCCGCAGCAAGAACAGGAAATCGTCATCCTGTTTCAACAATGGATCAAAGACCGCGTTGAGACCGCCGAATACACTGGCTCTTTCAGGTTGAAGTCCGGAGAAATGCGCTGGTTTGATGTTTACCTCCGCTTTTTCTACGATGACCTCGGCCAGCCCACAAAGGTGATCAACTACTGTAAGGATATCCACGAACAGCGTAACGCGCAGCAGGAGCGGGAGGCTCTGAACCAGCTCAAAGCGGAATTTGTATCTATGGCCAGCCATCAGTTCCGCACTCCTATGGCCGTCTTTGCAGCCAACCTCGAAATGCTGCAGGGCATGGAACAGGCAGAAGACCCACTGGTCAAACGGATACTGAACAGGATGGCCACAGAATCAGACCGGATGATCAAACTGGTGGACGATGTGCTCCTGGTCAGCAAAATGGATACCAAAGGCGAGACGACCGACCCTGAACTGGTCGACCTTATCCCCTTTGTGGAAAAACTCATTCAGCAGCTTAAGCCCGGGTTTGGCGAACGGCACATACAGCTGGACACTGCCCTGGAATACGTAACCGTTAAAGCCGACCCTACCCAACTGGAGCATATCCTCAAAAACCTGATAGAGAATGCCATTAAATACTCTCCTGGTGCTGCCGACCCTGTCATTGCCATCTGGGATACGCCATCGGGCGAAGTACAAGCCACAGTAACCGATTTTGGCATGGGCATCCCCGAACAGAACCTTGAGGGCTTGTTCCAGCAGTTTTACCGGGGAGATAATGTCAAAAATATCGTAGGCACCGGGCTGGGGCTTTACGTTGTCAAGCGGTTTGCAGAGCTGAACGACATCAGGGTAGAGGTGCGCAGTAAGCTCAAACAAGGCACCGTTTTCACCCTTACCTTTAAACCGGTTTAAAAATCTCAACTCCCCACTCACCCTTTTCCATTGCCAAACGATAGTATAGGTAAAACAGCCACCTATGCCAATTAGTGCTAAAAGTACGGACGAAGAGCTGCGGCAGGCCTGCCTCAAAGGCGACCGGCGGGCGCAGCAGGCGTTGTACCAAAAGTACTATGGCAAGCTATTGGGCATTCCTATGCGATATACCGGCAATCAGGCAGAAGCTAAAGACTTGCTGAACCAAGCATTCCTTCAGATTTTCAGAAGCCTGCCGGACTACACCGAGTCCGGCAGCTTTGCGGGGTGGATGTCTACCATCACCTTCCGGGTGACGATGGACCACCTGCGCATGGAGCAACGCTACCGGGAGCGCTACAGCCTGGAAGTGCCGGACCGGTCCGCCATTGACAGCCGTATTGAGGGGCAGCTTGAGGCAGCCGATATCTTCCGCTGCATTCAGCAACTGCCCGATTATTTGCGTGTGGTATTCAGCCTGTACGTCATAGACGGCTACAAGCATCAAGAGATTTCCGCCATGATTGGCATTACCGAAGACACGAGCAAGTGGCGCCTGCGCAAGGCCCGTCAACTGCTGCAGGCTGCCCTGGAACAAGATTATTTAAACAACGATCAGTCGGCATGAAAGACGAAGCACAACAACCTTGGGAAGCAGAAGTGCGCCGGGTGGTCGAGACGCACGAATTTGACTACGACCCGGCAGCCTGGGCGGGCATGGAAGAGCTGTTGGATAGCGCTCAGACCACCGCAGTTGGCAAGGCTGGAAGCTGGTGGGCCGGCGCCTGGAAGTGGTTGCTGCCTGCCGGATTGATAATGGCTGGGGGGATATGGTGGGTGATGAACCGCCCGGTGCCACCCTCTTTGCAGGGGAGCTTGCCGGTGCGTACCGGAAAAGAGGAGGTTCAGCCTGATAAAAACAGGGAGGCTGATGCGATCCTTTCAGACCTGCCGGAAATGGAAGACACCTTTGACTCAGGCAGGACTTACACGGCGCCCGTCCAAAATATACCGGTTAGAAAGTTCCGTGCCATTGCCACTGCTGATCCTGATTTGCCTGCGGTACAGTTCGTCCTTCCACCGGAAGTGCCTCTGTTGCCTGCCCGTCCTCTCCCGAAGACACTGGCCCCTATGACTGTAAAGAGAGAGCAACTGGAAATAGATTTTAAACGGAAGCGCAACCGAAAGTCGCTGTTCCCGGAAATTTTTGAATCCTATTAAGGCTGTTGATAAAGACGTTTTGCTATGAGAAAATGCCAATTGTTGCTCTGTTTCATTCTTTTCTCCCTTGTGGGGTTTAGCCAGGACGCGCCCTTATCCAGATGGACAATGGGGCTGGAAACCGGGCTCAACTTCAGGGTAAGCTGCCCGAATTGCCCTTTTTTTGGCCATGATTACCTGGCAGATGCGGTACCGGTTGCGGCACGTACTTCTTACCGGTTGTTGTCGTGGTTAAGCATGGAAGGCGCAGTTAGCTATCAGGCCGCGCGGTACAGCCAACTGGCGGGGCTCAATTCGGGCTCGGATGTTTATGACCTGGCTTTTCGCCTGCCAGCGTTGCACTCCACTGTAGGGCCGAGGGTTCAACTCCGGATCGGACAGGGCGATCTGGGGCTGGAATACCGTATGGGGCTGCTCACTTATACTCAATCGGTACAAGCACAAAACAGTGCAGGGTATGCTCAACGCTTCAGCTACGACTGGCAAACCGCTATTGCAGAAGCCTGGCGCCTAAGCTATACGTACTGGCCAGCTGCCCGCATTGCCGTATCCATCAACTACGAGTTGTTCACTTCACGGAGTGGGGAATACCTGAACCTTGATGCCCGGTCGGCTAAACGTCTATCCGGTAATAGCCACCTGCGAGGTGCCCTGCAGCCCCCCAGCGATACATTTTACTTTGACAACTTTCATTTTTCTAATCTTCTGATAGGGATCCACTATCGGCTGTAAATGCGTGAATGATGAAAAGATATCTATTCTTCCTACTGTCGATAACTACCCTTTTTTATACCCGTCCGATCTTTGCCCAGGCAGCACTCTCCGGCGGGCTACGCCTTCAGGTTCAGGCACCCGTTGTACATTGGCTGCAATTTGGGCAAGGCTCGGGGGCTGAGGTATGGATAGCCCTCCCATTGTCCACAAACAATAGCCTCGAATTTTCGCTAGGCTACCTGCATTTAAGCGGCTACGATAATGGGTTGGTTACCATCAACGAAATCACTGCTCCTTTGGAGTACTGGCGAACCAACGAGAATTTAGAACTTAACGGCCTGACATTCTTCTCAGCGGCTATAAGCCATGAGTATCAACTTACTACTGATAGCCGGGGGTCGGTCGGGACAGGTATCCGTTTTTCCAGGCTAATTCGCTCGGAAGGTTATCAGAAAAGCTATGAGCAATACCGCGTGTACCGAATCTCGACATATCCATCCGCAGACCTTCTCAATGTTGATATAAACCAAAATTATCAAGCCAGATTCTACAATGGTTTCGCCTCCACCCTTAATGAGGAGCAGTTGAATCTTTACGACTTGGGGCTGACTATTGCACTAAGGTATAGGCTTATCAAAGGCTTAGTCGCAGAGGCCAGCATTTACCAGGGTTTGCTCAACAGATGGAGTGACAATTATAATGATCTGAAGGCGCTGTACATCACCTCATTCTCCCTGGGTCTTTCTGCCCGCATTTTTTAAACCTTAGCATAATGAAACAAATAATACGATTACTGTCGGTTCTATGTATCGTTTCCTGCCAGAAACCCGACGTAGAGGTTCGGGTTACCCAAGAAAAGGCCGACTTCTATTTCCGGTTTGAGGTAAAAGACACGGTATCCGAGGACTATCAATACGTAGATTACACGCTGGGGGATTCCATATGGATATCTGACCACCGCGACTCTAGCTACCATTATCTCACCTGGCGCAACGAACTTGAAGACATCAACGGTATCTACTATTTTCAAACAGGATTATCGGATATGCGTTTCTATTCGCCGCATACCGGAAGTGTTTTTGGATTTGGTTTTTCGATCCCCGGTTTAGAGCCAGGCAAAATCCCTACCCTAGAAATGGTTGAAGGCTTTTTCTATCCGGGACGCAGTATACCCTTTGGCTTAGGGCCTGAAAAGGTGAATGCCCTCCTAAGATTACCGATTGGCAACCCTGCCTTTCTTCTTGCTTCGCAAACGGTATTTCTCTATGAACCTTACGGCGAGCTGAACATCAAAAAGATAGAGGAATACACAATGCAATATCGCAGTTTGCCCGAAGAAGTGCTCAGGGGCAAACGCATTACCTGTGTCTTTGAAGGAGGCATTGGGATATATAAACCACAACCCTCTGTAGATGCTGTTTCTTATACCGATGTTGCCATTGATTTACGAAACGGGAAAGCAGTATTCTTCATTCCATACGAGTAGGCCATTAGATACGCACCAAAAAATATGAGTTATGTCAAGACTATCCCTATTTACCATACTGCTTTCTCTGCCAGCCTTTGGGTTGTTCGCCCAGCCTGTTTCCTTCGGGCTTACGCCGAGGCTGATCGCACCGGTCGTCACCGACGCTAAAATCGGTCAGGGCTGGGGGGCAGAAGCCTGGTCCAAAGCCGAAATCGGCCCCGGTAATGGACTAAAGTTGAAATTGGGCTACCAGCAAATTGGTGATTACAACAGCGCGGTGGAAACGAAGCGCACCTATGTTTTTCCAGACCGCACCATTAGGCAAACTGAGTCCGCAAGGATAAAGGGACTGGAAACCTGGTATGTGGACCTCTCTTTCTGGCAGTATACCTGGGACATCAAAAGCCGATGGTCCTTTGAGCTGGGGGCTCGGTACAGTTTTTCCACTCAGGCCCGGGGGCCGTATGAATTAAGACAATCCCTAAGTTTTGGATCAGGGCGGTTCAGCAGCGGGGGCTTTGGTGAAGAGATGCTCAGGGGGCATGACTTCGGGCTCCACCTCTCCGGCGCATTTGAGCTATTCGATGGTTGCTGGCTGGAAGCACAGGCTTATCAGGGTTTCCTCAATCAATGGAGGGATTTCGAGGATTTTGAAGGCCCCACTGTTTACGTCACTACGCTATCTGCCGGACTGGCTTTCCGGCTGTTTTAAAATCAAATCCATCATGAAAAACTTATTCCACTTTTCACTGGTATTCGTGATTGTTGCGCTCGCTTTAGGCTGTAAAAAGGAACCACCCCTGATCAGCTACGAAGAAGTCTATGTATCCCCTGTTTACACCCAGTTTGAGTTTAGGGATACAAGCCGGGTAGACTTTGTATTACAAGAGTACCGCTTAGGCAGTTATCTGGAAGATGAAACACCACGCTACAGTTGGGACACATGGGATAAAGTGACAAGCCGGGGCCCTGCCATTCTTGTAGATATCATGCAGCATGGGCCATGGTCTACAACTACTTTATTTGGCATGGAGTTTTGGGCTCAACCCGCCGTGGAAAAGCCTTGGACGGAGGCCCATCTCAGAGAGATGTTTGCAAGCGGGAAGGTATTTCCTTTTGGAGAAGGCCCAGGCAAAGTAGATGTTGGCTTTCAGGTTAATGAGCCTTTCGTCTTTAGCGATGAGCGCTCGAAGGCTTCTTACTTGAAAGAGCCTGTAGGGCAGTTGGAAATTACCCGGTCTGAAAATTACAGTTATACTCCACCAAACAGAGCGACAGTATATGGCTTACTGTTGCACTGTAAATTTACCGGCGAACTGGGGCAATATGACTTCAGGTATACACCATGGGATGATGGTTTCAGCACAGAGGTAAGTGTAGAGATTAAGAATGGGGAAGCCACTTTTTTTGTCGCTTACCGATGACGGTACTGAAGAGCGCTTTCGGAAGTATTTACGGATCAGGATAAGCCGCTGCTCCAATTTTCTCAACAAAACCACCGTGCGATGAAAAACTTACATCTAACAGCCCTCATACTCTTACTGCCCCTCCTGGGGTACAATCAGGAAGCTTCTAAGTCCCGCTGGACATTAGGCGTGGAAACCGGCTTCAACTTTGTGACCGACTGCCTGGTGTGCAGCGCTAATCAACACCACAACAATACGCTACCTTATGCCATCCGGGCAGAGCACCGCATTTTCCGGTGGTTGAGCCTGCAATTCAGCCTGGGCTATTTCAACACCACCCACGACCGCTTAACCTCAACAGAATTCGGATTAAGTTTGGCAGAACATGCTTCCGCTGATCTTTCCTTCCGGCTCCCAACTGCCACTGCAACCATTGGCCCCCGGCTTCAAATCCGCATTGGGCAGGGTGACCTGGGGTTGGAATACAGGAGTGGCCTGCTTACCCAAACCCTTCAGGTACAGGCTGCCGAATTTAACGGGCGGTCCTATGCATTTCAACATGGCTGGACCGCTGCCCGCGCTCAGGCCTGGCGGCTGAGTTATACCTACTGGGCCACGAAGCAACTGGCCATTTCAATAAACGGCGAGACCCTCAGCGCATGGAATCTTGGCTACCCAGAGTTGAAAGGCGACCTCAGCAGCCTGCTACCAGAATCGCCTTACCTGCATAGGCTATTCAGTGATCCTGATCGGTACATGGGCCTGGTGGACTACTTCTGGATATCGATGATAACGATTGGTGTTCACTACCGGATTTAAAATGAAAAACCTAATGACAATGAGAAAGTATCTAATATTTTCCATGCTATGCGTTGCCCTCTGCGCTAATGCTCAAACTTCCGGTGTAAGGGTAGACGCAGCACTACCCTTCACGGAATCCTTTCAGCCAGGTGCCGGCAGCAGCGCCGAATGGTGGGTAAACTGGCCCATAGGAGACCACCGACAAATCCATATGGCACTGGGCGTACAACACTATGCGGGCTATCAAGGCGGCATAATAGAACACCATAGCCAGTATGGTCCTACGGAGCTTCTTATCAGTAATAGTCAATTGGAGCTTAATGCCCTCACTTTTGCCACTCTGCAAGCTGGCTACCGCTGGGAAAAAGAAAGCAGATGGGCATGGACACTGGCCGCCCGGGCGGGGTATCAATTCCATAGCGAAGGCTTTACAACCAGCCAGCAACGGTGGTATTCATTTAGGCGAAACAGCCGGGACCCATTGGTTCCGGAGCTGTTCCCGGAACTGAAAATAAAGGAATTCAACGGCAACCGCAGCAGCCGGGGCAGCAACTTCACTGTAAACGATCATCTCCGGCGATATGATGCCGGACTTTTAGCAAGCCTACACTATCGAATTACGGAGGGACTGGAGGCTGAAGCCGCCTATTATCAAGGCTTGTTCAATCAATGGAAATTGGAATCGGAGAATCCGCCGGTACTGAGGGTTGCAGCTCTCTCTTTTGGTCTTTCTCTTCGTCTTTTTTAAAAATAGCTCCATCATGAAATATGTATACTTACTCCTTTTTCTCCCACTTATCGCCTGTCAAAAAGAAGCCGTTGAGGTCCGAAACACCGTAGAAACGGCGCCCTTTTATTTTCGGCTGGAAGTACGGGATACTATGCATGAAGCCTTCCAGCCCGTCAATTATGGCCTGGGCGAGATTATTCATATATACGATCCGACTTACGAAACGGAATACACGTTTCCACTCATCTGTGACCAGAACCTGGTGTATCGCGGGGAGCAGTTAGTATTACAGACAGGTATGTACTCGGGAGACTATAGCTATTTCGGTCGGGAAACCCCCTTCTTTGGGATCGAGTTTGCCCTACCTGGCCTACAGCCCGGCCTAATGCCTACCCGGGAAGCAGTAGAGCAATTCTTCTATGCCGGCCGCACCTTTGAGGCGGGCATTGGACCAGATAAAGCCAACTTGCTGATGCGCATGCAAATTGATAATCCGGTGATGGTTGTCCCTTCTC
Source organism: bacterium (assembly GCA_024742755.1). Lineage (GTDB taxonomy): Bacteria > Bacteroidota > Bacteroidia > Chitinophagales > Saprospiraceae > Phaeodactylibacter. The sequence goes on from JANSXW010000017.1 coordinate 55,483, forward strand.
AATCCATCTACCTTTACGAACCGACCGGCACACTAACCATCACTGGAGTAGAAGACTATACCTATGAATTTCAGATGGAGCCCAAAGGTATATTGCAAGGTAAACGAATCACCTGTCAATTTGAAGGAGCAATCGGACGTTTTCAGGCCGGTATGCCCAGAGATGAGTTTCCTTTAACTGATGTCGCAGTGGAAATCCAAAACGGGGAGGCGGCTTTTTTCGTCCAATACAAATAAGTAAAGCCAAAAGAGCTACTACTACGTTAAGACAAATCAAACGGATTGTCTCAATCAGGCTAAATCGAATGACAAGACACATACTACGGTTAGGCCAGTCGGTTAAACTGTTAGATAAGACCGTGCTGCTTCTTCGGGCCTATTTGGTATTCAAATGAATGCACAGCCCTGAACAATGTCAGATAAAAGCCTTATTTTTAGCAGAAAGCCTAAGCTATGAAGCAACTGCCCGCTCTTTTGCTGCTGCTCTTCGGCTCTGTCCCTGTAGTCGCCCAATCTTTTTCCGCCGGCTTGTCTCCCCGCCTGATGGCTCCCATCGTTACGGATGGAACAGTAGGGCAGGGATGGGGCGCAGCGGTATGGTCGAGGGTAGAGCTGAACAATGGCAAAGGCCTGGCACTACAGTTGGGATGGCAGGAGATCCGTGGCTACAACAGCGCGGTGGAAATTCTGGATACCCGGGTGCTACCGGAGGGGAGCATCTCTTGGCTTGAAGAAACAGCCCGGTTGAAGAGATTACAGATGTGGCAAATCGACCTCTCTTTCTGGCAAAAAGCCTGGAACGGGAACAGCCCCCTGACTTTGGAAGCGGGCGTGCGCTACAGCTTCGGCGTAACGGGTACCGGGACGTACCAATTCAGGAATATTTACAGTATTGGAGGGGCTACAACGGTCAGTAGCCGGAGCCTGGGGGAAGAAGTGCTCCGGGGCCACGATTTGGGTATTCGGATTGCCGCCCATTACAAATTACAGGAAAGGCTTTCACTAGAAGCAGAAGCTTATCAGGGCTTTCTTAATCAATGGAAAGACTTTGAAGGCTTTACAGGGCCTGTTGGTCCACTGCTCTTTTGAGGGCAAACTGGGGCTGTACGATCCGGCGCTGACTCCTGTAACAGAGCACTTCAAAACGGACGCAGCGTTAACTCTTAAAAATGGGACAGCTGCCTTTTTGGTCGCGTATGAGTAAGCCTTAATACAACCATAGGCAAGCTGTACATGGCGCTCTTCGCCCCTCTTTCAACAGGAAATGGGCCTTTCGGCAGCCTGTCCGTCCCGGGCAAGGCACCAAAACGAGTTTCAGAAGTAAATCAAAGCATATCTGAACAACTACAAGCAGAATTGGTATAAACAGTATCCGCCCATACCGGAGTTTCGGACTGTAAACCCTATTCCTTACTTTTGCGGCCGGCCCCCAACAACTGCTGCTAATGAGAAACTGCCTTTTCCTTTTATTCTTTGTGCCCACCTTCCTTTCTGCCCAGGTGGTCAATACCGAAAAGCTCCGTTCCACCAATGAAGACGGCTGGCTGGCGGAAGCGGGGCTGGATTTTGGGCTCACCCGCAACAAAGCCGGTCAAACCCTTAGCCTGGGCAGCCGCCTAAGGCTGGAATACGATACGGGCAAAAGCCGGTGGATGCTGCTCGGCGCCTACAACCTCACCCAATTCAGAAATGTGGAAGACCCGGGCAGCGTGCCCCGCAATTTCGCCAACAATGCCTTCGGGCACCTGCGGTACAACTACGTCGCTAATGACTGGCTGACCTGGGAAGCCTTTACACAATTCCAATACGACCAGATCCAGCAAATAGATGCGCGGGTGCTGACCGGTACCGGCCCCAGAGTGAAACTGCTGCGCACCGATAGCAGCCAGCTGTTTTTTGGGCTGCTGTACATGTATGAGCACGAAGCCTCCACGGATGTTTTCGAAGTGCCGGAAGAACGCAGCGTGAACGTCTTCCTGTATGACCACCGCCTGAGCGCCTACCTGTCCGGTGGTTTCCAAATCACGGAGACCTTCAACATCAACCACGTCACCTATTTCCAGCCTAACCTGGCGGACTTTAGCGACTTCCGGATTTCCTCCGAAACGAGTTTAACCTTCAAAATCAGTGAAAAACTGGCGTTTCGGACCTATTTCCAGCTGATGTATGACGAGCGCCCGCCCATACCGGTCCCCAATACAATGTACGTGCTAAATAACGGGCTTGAAATCGATTTATAGATTACGGTTTTCGTCTTGGGTTTCTTTATATTTACAGTTGATTACTTTGAATGCACCCTTACAAATATGCCTCGAGAAAGCTACTACTTAGAGACAGAGCTACTGTCTTACTTTTCTGACAACCCCGAGCTGTTCCAATTCATTGAGCAAGCATCAGCAGATGGCATTTGGTACTGGGACCTGACACAACCGGAGGAAGAGTGGATGAATGAACAATTCTGGCACACCCTGGGGTACCCGCCGGAATCCATGGAACATACCCCTGCTTCCTGGCAGCAGCTCGTACACCCCGATGACCTTCCAATTGTACTGGCAGATGCAAAACGGGCACTTAAAGACCCTGTGTATAAATTTGAACGGGAGGTCCGGTATCGCCATCACAAAGGGTACTGGGTCAAGATGCGCTGCTTTGGTGTTGTACTGAAAGACAAACAAGGGCTTAGCACGCGCATGCTCGGCGGGCACCGGTACCTGGGTGCTGTTCCGGAAGGGAAAGGCCAACAGTTGCCGCACGATTTTCTCAGCCATTTGCTGCCCAACCTGCCGGGCGCCTCTTATAAATACCGGCTCTACCCGGATGGAAGCGATGAGTTTTCCTTTCTCAGCCCGGAGATAAAAGCGTGGTTTGGCATTCCAGCAGAAACGGAGGTCATTAAGCACACCGATGGTATTTGGAAAGCCATTCATCCTGAAGACACAGTTATGCTGGAAACAGCCATACAACGCTCAGCGGATCAGTTGAGCCTTTTTCAGCTGGAATGGCGGTTAATCACTCCCTCCGGCGTAAAGTGGCTCAGCACAACTGCTCAGCCTCATAAAAACCAGGACGGTAGTGTGGAATGGTACGTCTTTGTAAGCGATGTTACCGATCGTAAAGAAGCGGAAGCCGCTCTGCGCACACAGCTTCACATGCAGGAAGCCTTACGGAAAATTTCCACACAGCATATCAGTCAGCCACTGGAAGATGCCGATGTGACCATCAATCAGGCTCTGGGCATCATCGGCCGATTCGTAAACGCAGACCGGGTCTATATTTTTGATTACGACTTCAGGCAGCAAACCACCAGCAACACGTACGAGTGGTGCGCGGAGGGCATCGAACCTGAAATTGACAACCTGCAGGATGTCCCCATGAGTTTCTTCCCGGACTGGCTGACCGCACACCTTAACAATGAGGTCATGCATATCCCAAATGTACAGGAGCTGCCTCAGAATATGCTTCGTGAAGTCCTGGAGCCCCAGGGCATCAAAAGCCTGTTGGCAGTCCCTATGTATCAGGGCGACCGATGCGCTGGCTTCGTTGGTTTTGATTCTGTAAAGAACTACCACGTTTACAGCAAGCAGGAAATGGAGTTCCTCCGCCTTTCCGCTCAGGTGCTGGTCAATATACTCACCTACACGGAAGAGCGGGTCAAACTGATAAACAGCAAACAGGAACTCCAAAAACTCACCCAAAATGTACCGGGCGCAATCCTGAAGCTACAGATAACGCCTGAAGGCAAATTCTCTGTGCCTTTCCTTAGTGAGGGCGCCCGAAGGCTGATCCCCAATTTGAATATCGAGGAGGTGCAAAACAACCTCGAAGAGCTGCTGTTCCATATCTATCATGAAGACCTGAGCGCCTTTTACCACAACCTCCTGATCTCATCGGAAAAACTATCCAAGTTTTACATGGAGTACCGGGTCCGCACCACTGAAGACACCATCCGCTGGCACCGTATCGATATGCGCCCCGAGCAGGAAGCCAATGGTGTAATTGCCTGGTACGGCATTGTGCTCGATGTTTCCGATCAAAAGGAAATAGAACAAATCAAACATCAGCACCGGGCACTCAAAGACAAGTACAACGAAGTGGAGAATTTTGCCTTTATCGCCTCCCACGACCTGAAAGAGCCTCTGCGCACCATCAGCAGTTTCAGCCGGCTACTTTTGCGGCAGTATCAGAACAAACTGGACGATAACGCCAAAGAATACCTGCAGTTTATCACTGATGGCAGCGTCCGGATGAGTAAACTCATTGATGGCCTGCTGGAATTCAGCCGTCTGGGCAGGAACCGTACTCAGGAAACGGTCGACTGCCAGGCTATGGTAGGTGAGATCCTCTCGGACTTTGATACCGTACTTCAGGAATCAGGAGCTATGATAAAATTTGCAGGCCTGCCTACCATACAGGGATATACAATGGAACTCCGGCAGCTTTTCCAGAACCTGATCAGCAACGCGATCAAATTCAGGAAGCAAGACCAAATACCGGAGGTGGAAATCAACGCCCGGCGCCAGGAGAAAGCCTGGTTATTTGAAGTCAAAGACAATGGTATCGGCATCCCGGAAGAGCATCAGGAGCGCATCTTTGAAATATTCAGCCGCCTGCACAGCCGGCAGGATTACGAAGGTACGGGCATTGGGCTGGCCAACTGCAAAAAAATTGTGGACCTCCACAACGGCGATATTTGGGTGGAATCTACACCCGGAGCGGGCAGCAGCTTTTTCTTTACGATTCCTGTTGAGCAGTAACGCGCTTATCTCAGCTTCTCATTATTCGCATGCCGGCCGGCATCCCGCTTCGTCTTTTTGGCGAGGTTCTGGTGCAGCGCCTCGGTGAGGTCCACGCCGGTCTGATTCGCCAGGCAAATCAGCACGAAGAGGACATCGGCCATCTCATCTGCCAGTTGTTTCGGGGCCGCCTCCGCATCTTCCGGGCGCTTGAAGCTTTGCTCGCCGTACAGCCGGGCCATCAGCCGGGCCATTTCGCCTACTTCCTCCATGAGCACGGCAGTATTGGTCAGCTCATTGTAGTAACGCACACCGATGGTCTTGATCCACTCGTCTACGGTGGCCTGGGCTTCGCGCAGGGTCAGTTCTTGTGCCATAGGGCTATTCGCGGTTTTTGCTGTCAATGAAAATGGTGACCGGCCCGTCGTTGAGCAGGCGCACCTTCATATCTGCGCCAAACTCACCCGTCTCTACTGTTCGGCCGGAAGTGATCTCCAGTATTTTTATGAACTTCTCATACATCGGGATGGCGTATTCAGGCCGGGCAGCCCCCATAAAGGAAGGGCGGTTGCCTTTTTTCACGCTGGCATGCAGGGTAAACTGGCTGACCGCCAAAATACCGCCGTCCACGTCTTTGACGGAGTGGTTCATTTTGCCTTCCTCATCGCTGAAGATGCGCATTTTGGCAATCTTACTGGCAAGCCATTCCAGGTCTTCGTCTGTATCCTCGTCCTCAATGCCTACAAAGAGGAGCAGCCCGGGCCCAATTTCGCCTACTATCTTCTCGTTTACCGTTACAGATGCTTCGCTTACACGCTGCAGAATAATTCGCATAGTACTGTTAGGTTTGTGATTGAACAGGCTAATTTTGTGATAGTTTCGACCAATAGCTTGTAAAGTACCTCTTGTCAAATATACCAGGAATGATGAAGCCCCCACACTACCTTTTACTCCTCTGCCTTGCCCTGCTTCAGGCAGCTGCTGCCCGGGCGCAGTGGACGCCCCGCCAAATCCTGCACCCACTCAATTGGGAAACGGTAAAAGCCTTGCCGACCGACTTGAATAATGATGGCAAAAAGGACCTCGTACTTTTATCAGAATCGCCCAACCGCTTATCCTGGCAAATGACGCTGCCCGGGCCAGGCACCTTTGGGCTTACCCGTATCCTTCCCACTACAGCTGCGGTCAATGATGCGATCATTGGCGACTATGACCTGGATGGCGACGCAGATGTCATTGCTTCCATTGACTATCCTTCCCGCCTGGTGTGGTATGAAAATACCGGATTGGAGGGGCAGGAGCGTTTCGGGCAGGAAACCACCATTCTGGAAGGCGAATTTATGGAAGGGCTACACTTCACTGACCTCAATACAGATGGCTGGGCGGATCTCATTTTCACCGGTTTCCTGAATGAAACCCCGCCTGACTTTGCATTCCATATCATGATGGGGACCGGTCCGGGGGCATACAGCCCGGTAGTAAGCGCCCCCTTTCGTGTGCCCATTGGGCAGGCGGAAACGCCACCTTACTTTTTTTACCGGCCGGACCCTTTACAGCCTGTGGTTCATATCTACGGGCGGTTCAGGCCCGAAGGCGGAAGCATGGAATCGGCTCAGATCACTTTCAATTTTGACGATCAATCCTTTGGGGATTTCACCCCTATCGATGAAGTCAACTTTCATATCCGGGACATGGCCGATATTGATGGAAACGGAGCCCCTGAGCTATTGGGGTCCGGTTTTCAGGAAGGTATTTTCTACTACACTAATATTAATGGTGCCTGGGAGCGGCGGACGGTCTACGGCAGTCCGCTGGCCAACAGCTGGGGCGCCAAATTCCATGATGTCGACGCAGATGGGCTGACGGATATCGTTTTCGGGCTGGATACCCTGGCCAATCCGCCATTTTTTCAGCCGGAGCGGCTGTCCTGGACCAGGCAGACAGCCCCCCTGGAATTTGGCGCCATCCAACCGCTTACAGCCGGAGTGCCGAGTAATGCGGTGTTCGATTTTCAACCTATTGACGGGGACACGCTCCCTGACCTGCTGTTTTACTACGAAGACGAGCTGCGCCCCGGATATCAGTCCCGCCAACCGGATGGCAGCTGGTCGCCCAACCAATATTTTCCCGCGGGCCTGGTGCCCGATCACTTCGTAACCGGTGATGCGGACGGGGACGGAGATACAGACCTCTTTGCATCAGATATCATAGCGAATACGATCTTCAGCTTTCGGCAGGAAGCAGGCGCGCTCCGGTCCATTCACATTGAGCGGGCCAACCTCCCACTGCCTGCTTACATTAGCGGCGGCGATTTTGATGAAGATGGTGATTTTGAATTATTGGTGAGTGAATCCCGCCCATTACCCGATGGCCGGGTCTATTGGATGGAACAAAACAACGGGAACTGGGAAGAACACCTGATTGATGAGGAGCAATACGCCCTGCCTTTCCTTTTGCCTAAGGATATGGACAAAGATGGCGACCTTGATATCGTTGCCAGCAGCGGTGTCCACGCCGTAATTTACTACCCGAACCTGGGGGGCGGAAACTTCGGTGAGCGCGTAACAGTACCCACCACGCCAAGCTATCGTATTGCTATGCTGTCCGACTGGGATGGGGATGGAACCAAAGACCTTATTGCCCGCCCCGTTGGCCCATTTGATCAGGTGACTTTGCACTGGTGGAATGGGGATGGGTTTGATGAAGCTATTCCACTTACCCCGGCAGGTACCGAAGCACCGGAATTACCTGCGCCCTTCGATATCGATGGGGATGGGAAGCCAGAGCTCGTCGCTTCCTTCACTTCTGAAATCCGGTTTTGGGAGCACGAACCGCCCGGTGCACTATCCAATACCTTGCTGTTGGACCTTCCCTTCAGCACGGATACCGGGCGCTTCTTTGCAACCGACCTCAATGGGGACAAAGAAGAAGATTTATTCTTTCTGTCCCTCAACCCCGATCAGACCACCACACTTTTTTGGCTGATGGGCCCTACGGACCTGAACAGCCTGGATTTCCAATCCATCACGCTTGATTCCCTGGGGTATGCCTCAGTGGCGCATCACGCTCCCATTTTCAGCACGGTCCCGGACCTGGTCACCCTGCATGAACACGACCGCACCCTGCGCATTTTTGCCAACGGAATGGGGCCCGTGCCGGCTCACGAGACACCTCATACAGACAAGGAAGTCAGGATATTCCCCAATCCCGCCCACGGCTATTTTGAACTGCAGGCAGAGGGGATGGCGATCCGGCATGTGGATATTTTCAACGCACAGGGGCAGTGGGTACTTTCGCAAGCGCCGGAAAGCCGCCCTATGGCCATCCAAACTTCAGGCTGGGCGCCCGGGCTTTACTTCGTCCGGGTAAGCGATGAAAAAGGCGCAGCAAAAACAGTGAAATTAGTGATATCGAGATAGGCTCCCAGTGGATTGAGCCGTAAATATTTGACAGTTAAAGACCAGGCACTACAGAAGGCTTGAGCATGAAAATACAATCAAATAATTCGGTCTAGTCGCACTAAAATAACCGCCCCTGCTCCCCAACCTTCTCATGCAGGTCGGGCGTATTGTTGCGCACGTTGTTCACGCGGTCAGAAACCTGGTATTTTTTGAGCAGGCCATCCGGTGGCGGCTGCAGCATATTCATGACTTCCTCTACGCTCAGGTCAGAAATCCAGCGCTGCTGATCTTTAGGGTTGGGCAGGACCAGGGGCATACGGTTGTGGAGGGGGGCAACTTCGGCATTAGGGGGCGCCGTAATGATGGAAAAAGTCTTCACCGCATAGTCGCCATCGTACCAGACATCCCAAATGCCCGCCATCACAAGCAGGCTATCATCCTGGGGCAGTATCCGGAAGGGCGTTTTCTGCTTGCCCTCCGTGCGCCATTCGTAAAAACTGTCAGCAATGACCAGGCAGCGCCGTTTGCGGATGGGCACCCGGAAGGAAGGCTTAGCGCCAATGCCCTCCATACGGGCGTTGATAAGCTTGGAAGCATTACTGCTGTCCTTTGCCCAATGCGGAATCAGGCCCCAGCGGAAATAGCCGAGACTGCGGGGCTCTTCGTTCGTCAGCACATAGGCATGCTGCGTGGGGGCGATGTTAAAACTCAGTTTCAGGTTTTCCCCGGTCTCAATATCGCCCAGCTGCTGCCTGAGCTTCTCGGGAGAGGTCACAAATGAGAAACGTCCGCACATGTTTGCATCTTTTTGTTGGCTATGGGGTTGGAGCCCGGAGCTGTAAAAAACACTTTATCAAGGCATTCCGGCTTTATCCACGATTATCCACATGGTTATGCTATTTCAGATCGTTGGACAGGGCATCATTATTGGAACACAGCGTTGGGCCGCCTTGTTTTCAGGGTTTTCCACACCCACATTTCAGCCCCTGCCTAAAGGTAAGAAAACCAGGGGTTCACAAAAACGCTTTTCCACATCAATTGTGGGCCGTGGCCTTGGTAACTGCCCCAATGGCCCACACTGGCCAAGAATGGTCATTTGCCATATGTGAATTTGCGTTATATCAAGGCTGCGTTGGGGATATCCACATCCGTTTTCGACATTCCAATAAGGCCGTTAAGGAGGTTGTGGAAATAAAAGTTACTGAGGCCTGTGTTTTTGAACAGGCTGTGGACAAGTGGCCTAAAATCCTGAAAGCTCAGCAGTAAGCGATGTGCAAAATAAGTGCAAACTTCGCCGGCCTGATGTTAACAATGGATTAACCTAGAATTTACATTGATTTTTATCCACCTTTCCACACTACTGATGATAATAAGGGAGATTAAAAAAATTGATAATAAAAACTATTAAAGGGGATCAGCTTCCATTTAGTTTACTTCTGCATGGCCAAACAATTGGATGTATATTTGTTCCCCATTTGAAAATACGATTTGGAGCGCAGTGCTCTACTTTATAAAGCAATAGAAATGGAAGCAGTAACAACACCGCCTTCATCCCGGCGCACGTCCCCCGGCACCGCAAAAGGTTACCCTACGGCGGTAAAGGCCTGGCTGTGCATCGGGCTGTTCATGATTTTTGTGCAGGTGGTCGTAGGCGGCATCACCCGCCTGACCGGCTCGGGCCTGTCCATCACCAAGTGGGAAATTGTCACCGGCACCCTCCCGCCCATGAATGAAGCAGCCTGGGAAGCCGAGTTTGCGGAATACCGCGCTACCCCGCAGTACCAGAAAATCAATGAAGGGATGTCGATGAGCGACTTCAAGTTCATTTACTTCTGGGAGTACATCCACCGGCTGTGGGCGCGGCTTATGGGCTTCGTCTTCATCATTCCTTTGGGGATATTCGTGGCGCGGGGCATGGTCGACAAGCCGCTTTTAAAACGCCTGGGCGTCGTCTTTCTGCTGGCAGCGCTTGTGGCCTCTTTTGGCTGGATCATGGTCGCCAGCGGGCTTATAGACCGCCCCTGGGTGAATGCGTACAAACTGACCATGCATTTGTCGCTGGCCCTCATCCTGTTCAGCTATTTATTCTGGACGACGTTGAAGGTCATGCAGCCCAATCCGGAAGTAATCCACAATAAATTGTTGAAAAAGGGGGCAATCGCCATCACGGCCCTTGCTGCTGTGCAGATCATCCTGGGCGGCATCATGTCTGGCATGAAAGCCGGGCTTTATTTCCCGACCTGGCCGGATATGAATGGCGTGGCGGTGCCGGAAGTTTTGCTTGCCGCTTCGAACTGGACTGTTGAAAACTTTGTGGATTACGATGCTACGCTTTTTATGCCTGCTTTAGTACAAATTTTGCACCGGACAACGGCTTATGTACTGACGGCGCTGGTTTTATGGTTTGCCTACCGTGGGCTGAAAGCACAAACCACGGCGCATTTCCGCACCGGTTTATACCTGTTGGTAAGTATGTTGATAATACAAGTTAGCCTCGGCATCTTTACTTTGATCAACTGCGTGGGCACCGTTCCGGTCGGCCTTGGCGTGTACCATCAGGCCGGCGCATTATTATTTTTAAGCATCGTTTTATTTGTCGATTATCAAGTGCTGAAAACCAGCAACTAACAAATGTGGAAAAGTTTGTGGAAAAGTGGATGCCTGATTTCAGACTCTTTTTTCCACTAGAAATCCCCCGTTCAGCAGACTTGTCTGAACGGGGGATTTTGCATTTTGGAAGCGGCAGCGCATGTAGGCATGCTTAGACTATGTTTGGAGCGGGTTCGTCATGAAAATCAAGGAATTGTGGTTCTGGCTAAAAAAGATGACGCCAGGTTCATAAGTCCTTGATTTGCAATAGGAGTAAGCTCCAAACATAGTCTTAGTCCCAGCTCTACCATTTACGTTTTAATCAAATCCTCCAACTTGTATTTTTTAAAGTGTTTAAACTTATCTCTTTTTAATTCTAAGTATTCATTCTTGACTTGAATCAGTATCCATGTCTTTGGGTCCAGGTTAAAAATCTGACTCAACATAAACGATAGCTCAAAATTGACTTTGCGCTTGCCCGATAATATTTTATTAAAATTAGTGGGGTCTAATCCAATGTACCTTGCAAGCTCATTCTGTTTCAACCCCAATTTGTCGATATACAATCTCAGGAACTCACCTACTCTTATTATGTGGCTTTCATCTTCATGTCCGTCCAAATAATCTTCAATCTTTATTTGTAATGCGAATAGTTCAAGTTGCAGTCGTTGCTTTTCATCCAATTCATCCGCTCTGTTCCTCAGGAACAGCTGCAGTTCCATGAATTCCTTACTATCAATATTCATAGGAGTTGTTAAAACTCCGTTCTCCAATTCCATATTCCTACCTTTACCCATCGCATTATCTTTTCCTGTTCAAATATTCCCTGATCAAAACCTGCCCATCAATTGGTTCGATGAACATCTTTTGGCCCATTGCAATCTTTGCGCGATATTTTTCAATGTACCAGTCAATCAATACTGTTTTGGATTCAAATACCAGAAATCCTTTATAACTGTTTTCCAATTTAAAGGATTCCCTGCAGGCAAATGCAATTAGACAGCCAGCGGTATAACCGTACCTCTTGTTAACACCTCCAATATTATGAGGTGCAATTTCAACCAAATTCATTATCAACAATCCACCTTCAATTTTCAACTGAATAGCACCTTGGATAGTGTCAGGATTTGATTTCAATCTCAGTAGATAAGTGCTCGTATTCTTCTCTTTGAAAACTGTTCTCCAATTGAAATTCCAACCATCTTTTTTTAAGGGAAGATCCTTAAATTCGGCCTCAACTATTTCGGCCTCAACCAGAGAATTGGTTTTTAAGTCGAGCAAATACATTGAAGAGTTGATTTACTCATAAGATATAAGTATTGTCTTAAATTGACAACTTGTTTGGTTGAAATTGTCTTTTGTTAGTCTTAAATAAGGACGTTGGCAAAGCATCTCCCGGAGATCACCCCAAAATAGCTTTCACCTTAGCAGAAATAGCCTTGCCTTCTGCCCGGCCTGCAAAGCGCTGAGAAGCCAGCCCCATGACTTTGCCCATGTCCTTCATAGACGTGGCGCCTACTTCCTCCACAATGGCTTTGACTTCTTTTTCCAGCTCCTCGTCTGACATTTGCTCGGGCAGGTAGCGCTGAATGACTTCAATTTCTTCGGCTTCCTTGGCG
>JANSXW010000267.1 GCA_024742755.1 bacterium
CATACATCAGCCTAATGAAAGAGGCACCGCCTGTCAAGTGGAGCAAAGGGGCGTAATATTGCCCTATAGGAACTATAGCATGCTGCCCCACTTCCCCAACTACCGCCTCGGCCCCCTCATCCCCGGCGAGGCACCGCCTCCGCCCTGCGAGACGGTGGTGAGTACGCCTGCTGTGCCGCTACAGGCCGGGTCGGGCTTTAGCCTCTACCCCAACCCTGCCTCCGGGCTTACGACGGTGGAGTTCAGCACCCCGCTTTCCGGCAGGGCAAGCGTCACCCTCTACAGCCTTCAGGGGCAGCCGGTACTGCAACAAACGGCAGGAGAAGGCGTACAGCACGTGTTGCTGGAAACAGCGGCTCTGCCCGGTGGGACTTATTTCTGCAGGGTGACAGGGGCTGATGGAGTGACGGGCGTGAAGAAGTTGGTGATAACAGGCAGGTAATTCATAACAGAGCTCACCGAAGGCCCTCAATGAGTATATGGTTAAGCGCTTCAATGCATGCTTCAAAAAGATGGAAGGTCTGACACCAAGTGCGTGGGTGAGTCGACAGCGCAAATAGCACGGGCCTGCTAACCTTCATTCAGAAGTCCCTGTAGACTGTAGTGCTGGTATTGTGCTTTGTTTTTCCTGGCGACTTCAATTAATGTATTCTTGCTTTGTTTGTTTAGCCACAATTCAGGGTCCAACTGGAAGATTCCCCTTAACTTGATCGCCAAGTCCTTATTGATACTGCGCTTGCCTTTAAGAATAGCACTCAAGTTGCTTTCCTTATAGCCAAGGTAACGGGCTAATGTTTTTTTCTTGATAGCCAGTACTTCCAGATATTTTTCAAGGAAATAACCTGCGGGCTTTACCTCAGAAGGAGCATCTGATTCCAGGTATTGCATCATTTGGAACCTCAGGGAAAGCAGTTGGTTAGACACCTTTTCTGACTCTTCTTGCTGGCCCGAATGCTGCAGAATCGCTTCCTTCAGTTGCTGAAATGCGGACGATTTTCGGTCAATATTACCTTTTCCGGTTCCTTGCAGGCCTCCCAGGTTTATTTTCTTTTGCTTACTCATCTTCAAAGCTGAATGTTCAAGTGTTCCTTTATTAAGGTCTTTCCCGTTTCCGGGCTTAAATATATCTTTTGCCCGGCTGCCAAAATTGCTCCGTACTTTTTTTGATAAAGTTCAATGAGTTCTGTTTTACTATCAAAGAACAAATAGCCTGTGTAGGCGGTTTTTCTTTAGACAACTCGCCCTTCTTTCGATATCGTTTCGATATTTTCTTCAAACCATTTCCTGGATTCATCCAAATTTATTTCACCTGATGCCATTTCCATTGTAAAATGGAACAAGATTTCTTTGATATCTGATCCTGATTCCGGGATTTGTCTATTTTCTAACGCTACCTTGGAAAGGTTTTCTTTTAGCTGGTATCCATTCAATTTCATAAACAACAGTCCACTTTCCAATCCGGTCCGTTTATTACCGTCTTGAAATACATGATTCGATATTATCGTAAACATGTAAACGGCTGCCTTATCGTATATTTTTGGATATACTTCCTGACCAAATACCTCTCCTTTTACTGCCTCTAAAACATATTCAAGACCATTTTCATTTAGCAGATTATCCGGTAGTACAAAATTCCCGCCATGCTGATCAATGGTCATTCTGTTTATCAGGATAATGTCTTCTCTTTCCAGATACTCCATCCTTTATGCCAGAGATTTAAACACCGCTCCATACTTATCAAAATCTTCCTGAATCATCTCTTTCAATCTTGATGACCTCTCATTCTTGACGTTTGAGTCAATGATGCTATTTTCGGACAAAATCTCTGTCAGTATCTCCTTGAAATAATTTGGGTTCTCTATCAAGACCTCCGTTATTACTGACTTTAGCACCTCTTTATCCACTTTTTCGATATTCATCCTATTCTTACGTTTTTACAGCTATTACCTGTTCAACTTTTTTAAACACTCATTCACAAATTTTAGTTTCCTATTCAGCATGCGGGCAACGGTAAGTGAGCTATTGCCAGCAATCGCCGTCCATCTTTATGATACAGAACGGCTATGCAAACCAAACTAAGGCTTCCATTCCACGTTGTTTGAACCTCCCCCCACGCCCACTTCCAAACACCAACCGTCCGATATCGAACAGGTAGCAAAAACCTAAAAGTGTAAAACACTGATAATCAAACCCTGCATTTTTGGCACGACTCCTGCACCCGGCTCAGCAAAACAATACCTGAGAGATGGACCGACCAATATCTGACACCAAGAAAAAGCGCCGCCGGGGCAAAAATGCCCTCCGCATTACCGGGCTGATTGCTGTATTAGTTGGCGCCCTGTTTGTGCTGCGCAGCCTGCTCACCAAAGAGCTGGACTACAAAGATTTTCAAACGGCTACCGTTGAAGTGGGCAAAGTGGAAGAGGCCATCACTGCTTCCGGGCTGGTGGTACCGGCTTTTGAGCAGCAACTCACCGCCCCCATCTCGGCTGCTATTCAGGAGGTGCACCGCCAATCGGGCGATCAGGTGGAGCGGGGAGACACCATTCTCCAACTGGATAAAGAGTACATCCGCCTGCAGTTCGAATCGCTGGCTGACCAACTGGAACTGAAAAAGAACAAAATCACCCGGCTGCGGCATGAGTACGACAAAAACATTCAGGACCTCGCTTACGAAAGCGAAATCAAAGCCCTGCAAATCTCCAGCCTGGAGGCTCAACTGGCAGACACCCGCCGCCTGCGCGAAATTGGCTCCGCTACCCCGGAGGAAGTCGATCAGGCTCAACTGCAGCTGGACATCGCCCGCCTGGAAAAGCAAAAACTGGACAACGAACTGCGCTTCCGCGAACAGGTCCTGCCCGGCGACCGCCGCAATCTGGAACTGGAGGTCCGCATGGAGGAAAAGAAAAGCAGCGAACTGGCCCGCAAGCTGCGCGAAACCAGCGTCGTTGCGCCCCGCTCCGGCGTCATCACCTGGATCAATGAAGACCTTGGCAAGCAGGTCAATGAGGGCGAGCTGCTGGTACGCCTGGCCGACCTGAAGCGCTACCGCATCGAAGCGACCTGCTCCGACCGCTATGCCGCTCAGGTCAAAATAGGGCTGCCGGTGCGGGTACGCATCAATCAGACGGACCTTGCCGGGCGCATCTCCACCATACTGCCGGCAGTGGAAAACAATACCGTCGCCTTCATCGTCGAACTGGACGAGCCCGACCATCCCAAGCTGCGCCCCAACCGCCGCGTGGAGGTCTACCTGATTGCCAATGCCCGCGAGCAAGCCCTGCGCCTGAAAAACGGGCCGGCCTTCCGGGGCAAAACCATACAGCCGCTGTTTGTCGTGGACGGCAAGGAAGCCCGTCGCACGGAAGCCCGCATTGGCCTCACTAGTGTCGACTACGTGGAGCTGCTGGAAACCGACCTACAGCCCGGCCAGCAAGTCATCATTTCCGATATGGAAGCCTACGAACACCTGGAGCAGATCAAGCTGGAAGAATAAGCGCCTGCTGCCTTTTATTCACAAGCGATCAAAACCTGAGCCATGAAACGAATCATCACCTTATACCTCAGCCTGCTGCCCATCGCCCTTATAGCGCAGGTGCTGCCCGACAGCCTGCAGCTGGAAGCCTTCCTGCAACTGGCCGAAGCGCGCAGCCTGGACCGGCAGCAAGCCGAAACGGACCTGGAACTGGCAGAGCTGGACTTCCGGTTGTTCCGCGCCAGCCAACGCCCGCAGCTTCTGGCGAGCGCCAATCTCCCCAATTACCAGCGTACCGTAAGTGAAATTGTACAGCCAAATGGCACCGTACTTTTCCAGCCCATCCGCAACAACAACAGCGCCCTGGGGCTCCGCCTCACACAGGCCATCCCGGCTACCGGTGGCACCCTGTTTGTGCAGAGCAACCTGCAGCGCTTTGATGACTTTGAAGGGAACAACTCCCTCTACAACGGCATACCCGTCCGCATAGGGCTGGCACAACCCCTGTTTGGCTTCAACGAGCAGAAGTGGGCGCAACAACTGGCGCCCGTACGCCTGACCGAAGCGCAGAAGCAATACCGCGCCGACCGGGCCACCATCCGTACCGCAGCCACCCGACTGTTTTTTAATTTCCTTTATGCCCGTACGGAACTCGACATCGCTATTGCCAATCAGGAAAGCAATCAGGAGCTGTTCGAAATCGCACAGGAACGACATAACCTGGGCAAAATTTCG
>JANSXW010000291.1 GCA_024742755.1 bacterium
AGTTTTTTAGGAGTGTAGCGGCGTAATGCTGCTACACTTTCTTTTTTTTGTAATTTCCCGCCCGAATTACAGCCATATAAAACCATTTATGCAGCTGCTACCATTCAGGGCAACTTTCCCTAAGCTTGAAAAAATACAGACGCCCGAACAATTCTTCGGGACGGTCAAACAGGAGTATGATAAATACTTCGAGGAGGGCTTCTTCCACGAAATAGAAGAGCCTTCTATGTTTGTGTACCAGATTACAAAGGGGAGCCGCAGCTTTACCGGGGTAATCTCCGGGGTACACATGGCAGACTGCCTGAACGACCGGATCCGGAAACATGAGGAGACCCTGGCCGAAAAAGAAGAGAAGCAGCTACAGTTGCTGCTGCGCCGGAAAGCGGCAGTGAAGCCGGTCTTGCTGGCTCACCATCCGGTGCCAGCCATCAAAAACTGGCTGGAACAGTACAAACAGGAGCAGGTGCCCCTCATGCAGTTTCAGCTCAGCGGCGACAAAGAATACCATAAAATATGGAGGGTTGCTGCTCCGGATCAGGTTGCCAGCCTGCAGGCACTCTTTCGGGAGCATGTCCCGATTACCTACATCGCCGATGGGCACCACCGTACTTCCACTGCACTCAGGCTGTTTGATCAGACCGGGGGCGGCAAGGAAGACTATGCCAGCCTTTTTGCGGCTTTCTTTCCTATTCATGACATTCAGATACAGGACTTCAACCGGGTGATCAACAGCCTCAACGGGCATTCTCCGGCCCAGTTTATGGCACGCCTTTCTCAGACATTTGAGATCGAGCCGATTGAGCAGGCCGCCAAGCCCAGCCGGAAGTTCGAACTGACGATGTACCTGCGCGGGGAGTGGTACCGGTTGCGTTGGAAAGAGCGTATCATGTTGGAGTACGCGAGCCAGCCGGTAGTGCTTGATGCCATGCTGCTCAACCACAAGGTGATGAGCAAGCTGCTGGGCATTGAGGATGTGCGCAACGATCAGCGGGTCAGGTATATCGAGGGGCCCAAGGGAATATCCGGCGTGCTGAAACAAGCAGAAAAAGAACCGGATAGTGTCGCGTTTTGCCTCTACCCGGTACAAATGGAAGAAGTTATAAAAGTTGCTGATATCGGCCAGGTCCTGCCACCCAAGTCCACCTGGTTTGAGCCACGTATGAAAAACGGGTTGCTCGTGAAGCGCATTGGGGAACGGGTAGGTGCAGAGCTCAAGGGGTAATTCAGCGCAAAAAAATCAAAAGATGCGAAAGCTTACTGCAGACTATATTTTTCCCGTAATGGGTGCGCCCGTCAGGCAAGGGGTGGTCGTTGTTGATGAAGCAGGCAGCGTGCTGTCTGTCGATGCCCGTGAGGAACATGACCCGGCTACGCTTGAAGTCCATAAGGGCGTGATCGTACCGGGCTTTGTCAATACCCACTGCCACCTTGAGCTTTCTCATATGAAAGGCAGGGTAGATACCGGGACAGGGCTGTTGCCCTTTCTGCAGCAGGTGGTCAAGTTTCGGGATATCCCCATGGAGGAGATACTCGACGCCATCGACCGGGCCGATAAGGAAATGTACGAGGAAGGCATCGTAGCCGTAGGCGACATCTCCAATAAGACGGATACTGCGGCCCGCAAAACCGAAAGCCCCATCCGGTATTACACTTTTGTAGAGATGTTTGACTTTCTGCAAGATACCATGGCCGGGCAGACCTTTGACAACTATAAGGAAGTCTACGATGCTCAGGCAGCAGGCAATGGCAATAAGAAAACAGCCGTGCCTCATGCGCCTTACACGGTCTCCCCGACGCTTTTCGAAAAAATCAATGCGCTTAATCCGGGTACAGACTGCACCGTTAGCATTCACAATCAGGAAACAGTGCACGAAAACCAGTTTTTCCTGACCAAGGAAGGCGGCTTTGTGGATTTTTACAATGCTTTCGGCTTTTCGGTCGAGCAGCTAAAGCCTACCGGGCAGCCATCCATCTTCTATGCGATGCAGCACATGAACCCCGCCTGCCGTACTTTGTTTGTGCACAATACGATGACTACTGCAGAGGATATTCAGGCAGCGCAGACCTGGAGCGACAAGGTCTACTGGGCGACCTGCGCCAACGCCAATCTCTACATTGAGAACCGCCTGCCCGATTATAAAGCATTCCTGGACAACGGTGCGCGCATGACCATCGGCACTGATAGCCTGACCTCCAACTGGCAGCTTTCGGTCCTGGAGGAAATGAAGACCATTGCCAAATATCAATCCTATGTGCCCTTCGAGACCCTGCTGCAGTGGGCAACGCTCAATGGTGCAGAAGCATTGGGGTACGAAGCAGAGCTGGGCAGCATTGAGCCGGGCAAGGCACCCGGGCTCAATTTGCTGAGCATGGATGAAAGCCTGAAACTGGAAGCCTCTACGCAGGTTCAGCGATTGGTCTGATCTGCCCCGTTTTGGCTGAGCAGCTGCGGATGGCCTTGTGTTTCAGGTTCTTCCGGCAGCTTGGATTGCAAAAACTCAAAAGCTACTTCCTGTAACGCTTCCAGCTGGCAATCGCTGCAGGAGATTTTAAAATGGATGCGCTCTGCCAGCAGCCTTTGGGCAGTGATGCCTTCCTGCCCGGGGAAATCATCCGCTGAAGGAGTGGGCCCAAAGTCGTAGGCGGTGAGCGGGCAGGCGGTGAGCGGCAGGTCCATCAGTTCGAGGACCCGGATCAAAGGGGCATTCTTCACGAAGATCGTTTGAGGCCCGATGACTATGGCTGAAGCCTGTTGCTCCAGCGCTGCACCAACCTGAATGTTCATCAGCCCATAGGCGGTATTCAACTGGTGCGTGCCAAATAAGTCCGTAGACGTTGCGCTTAATCCGGGCTGTGCCACAGGGCATGCCGAAAGCAAGGCAATACCGATTGCCTTCACAATTGTTAGGGTGTACATGGTTTTTTAGGGTTGTTTTCTACTTATATGTCGCGCGAACCGGCAAATTCCACAAAGAGCCGGCGAAAAAAGTTGAATTTTAACATTTCGGGCATGCGGAAGCCATAAGTTCTGTACAGATGTACAAGCCAGGCAGCCAAGTTCTCAGATTAACCCGTATCTTTGTGGGCTGTAAAAATTTGAATACAAAGCAATGAGTAATAATATTGTAGCGGTTGTCGGCCGGCCCAACGTAGGCAAATCGACGCTATACAACCGGTTGATCGGAGAGCG
>JANSXW010000047.1 GCA_024742755.1 bacterium
ATGAACCCCGCTGAAATGCGGGGCAGGCTCTGGCGTCATCTTTTTTAGCTTATTTGACCCGCCAAACGCGCTAAAAAAGATTTAGCCAGAACCACAATTCCTTGATTTTCATGACGAACCCGCTCCAAACATAGTCTAAAAAAGGCAGCCCCGTCCATTAAAACCGCTTCAATTAGAACATCTGCCCCATGGCATGCGCTATAGTTATGTATACCAAACTATATGACCATTCTATCTTGCATCCTGGCGGTAATCCTTGCTGGCTTCCTGTCTGCTTTTTTTTATGACAGGTACCGGAATATAGTGCTGTCTGTCGTCTCTTTGCTTTTTCTGGGGATCATTGCCTACTTTGGCTCCCTGGCAGGGCCGGTACTGGAAGGGGCGACCCTCGTGCAGGAAGTCATCTGGGTGGACAGCCTCAACATTCAACTTACCTTTCTGGTGGACGGGCTAAGTCTGTTTTTTGCCCTCCTTGTCACGGTTTTTGGGTTGCTGATCTTTTTGTACGCCCACCGGTATATGAAAGACAGCCCTCAAATCAACCGGTTTGCTGCTTACCTGCTGTTATTCTCAGGCGCTATGCTCGGCCTGGTCCTCTCCGCAAACCTGATTGGGCTGTTTGTGTTTTGGGAACTCACCAGCCTCAGCTCCTTTCTGCTCATTGGCTTCAACCATACAAACGAAGACTCAAGGAGGTCCGCAAGGCAGGCCCTGTTGATCACGGCCGGCGGAGGGCTCGCGCTGATGGCGGGTTTGATTCTTTTGGAAATCGCTACCGGCAGCGGGTACAATCTGACGGAGATATTAGCACAGCCTGAAGTGGTAGCCAACAGTGGATTGCAATCTGCTGCCATTATCCTTATCGCACTGGGCGCCATCACGAAATCCGCTCAGTTCCCTTTCCATTTCTGGTTGCCCAATGCCATGGCCGCGCCTACCCCGGTAAGTGCATACCTGCATTCCGCAACCATGGTCAAAGCCGGTGTCTACCTGATTTTCCGGCTCAACCCCCTGTTTCAGGAAGCCATGCTCTGGCACCATCTGCTTGGAGGTGCCGGGGCGCTGACCATGACCTGGGGCGCACTGAAAGCCTTTCAGGAGGATGACCTCAAGCGCATCCTCGCCTACACGACCCTCAGTGCCCTGGGCATCCTGTTTATGATGATTGGGCTGGGTGGGGAAGCAGCGGTGAATGCAGCGATGGTGTATGTCCTGGCCCACGCCCTTTACAAATGCGCCCTGTTCATGACCGCCGGCAATATCGACCACCAAACGGGCACGAGACGGATTTCGCAGTTATCAGACCTGGGCCGGAAAATGCCGGTAACGGCAACGACGGTAGCGCTGGCGCTGGCCTCAATGGCTGGCGTGCTGCCTTTGCTGGGGTTTGTGGGGAAAGAACTCTTGTACGATGCGCTCTACCATGCCGCCGATCCCATGGCAATGGTTTACCTGGCGCTGCTGTTTCTGGCCGGGGCCCTCTTTATGGCAGTGAGCGTGGATATTCTGTACAACGCATTTATCAAAACCGGCAAGCTCAGGGATCAGCCCATACGGGAGGGGCATCTGATGCTTATCCTTCCGCCGCTGTTACTGGCTGCAGTAAGCCTGCTGACGGGCATTGCCCCGGGATGGACGGTAGCGCCTCTGTTGAAATGGTCGGCCGCCAACATTCACGATTTTGCCCCCTCTATGCAACTGAAACTGTGGCACGGGTTCAACCTCGTATTCCTCCTGAGCTTAGCCACTTTGCTCAGCGGTGTGGGTTTGTACTTCCTGCGCAACTGGCTGCGGCAGTTCCAAAAACCGTCCTGGGCTTCAGCCGATTTCTGGTACGATCAGGCCATTGCCGGCAGCGAGTCGGTTGCGCAGTTCACAACGGGCGAAATTCAAAATGGCTACCTGAGAAGGTATATTGCGACCGTTATCGTCACCTTCTCCATCCTGCTTTTGGCAGCAATGGCTCACGGGCAGGTTTTCCAGTCTTTATCAACTGCACCGCTGCTGAAGGGCTTGCAGATTTACGAGCTTGTGATTTTAGCGCTGATCGCTCTTGCCACAGGGTTTCTTTTCCGGGTCAGGTCCAGGCTGATTGTCACGGCGACATTTGGCATTATTGGATACAGCATTGCGTTGGCGTATACCCTTTTCAGCGCACCGGATGTGGCCATCACTCAGTTCCTGGCGGAAACCCTGACGCTGATATTGCTGATCCTGATTATTCACCGCCTGCCTTCCTATACCCTCAAAACACCGATTGCCCGGTTGAAATATCTCCCCGTAGCGATTTTGTTTGGGGCGATGATGGCGGTGACGGCCTACGTGATGCTGCTGCAGGAAAAAGATACAGGCTCCAAAGCCTATTTTCTCGAACAAAGCATCCCCAAAGGCAAAGGACAGAATGCGGTGAATGTGATCCTGGTGGACTTTCGTGCCCTCGACACCCTTGGAGAGATCACTGTGCTTACGGTCACGATGATTGGAATCATTGCCCTCCTCAAGTTCAAACCCAACAATAAAAAAGCATGAAAACCCTGATTCTGGCGACCCTGCTGCGCGCACTGACTCCTTTGTTTATCAGTTTTGCCCTCTACATGTTTTTCAGGGGGCACGATAAACCGGGCGGCGGGTTCATAGCCGGGCTGATCGCTTCCATTCCCTTCATGCTGCACGCTATGGTCTTTGGGTACGAGCGGACAAGGCAGGTATTCAGGGTAAAGCCTACTGTACTGGCAGCGCTTGGTTTGCTTATGGCGCTTCTCAGCGGCTTTTTTGCGGTGCTGAAGGGCGAGCCGTACCTCACTTCGGCCTGGGTAACCCAGGAATTGCCTTTGGTGGGCAAAATCGGCACGCCCATCTTTTTTGACTTTGGCGTTTTGCTGGTGGTCTTTGGCGTGGTGTTGCAAATCACTTTTTTACTCACTGAGGAATAACAACTTATGAACCTGATTATATCCCTTATTATTGGCGTTTTGTTTTCGGCGAGCCTGTTTCTGATGTTCCAGAAAAGCTTCTTCAAGCTGATCATCGGGGTCATCCTGTTTGGCTATGCCACGACCTTTTTCCTCTTCACCGTTGGAGGGGTGACCAAAAATGCGCCCCCACTGCTCAACGAGGCAGCAATAGCTGTAGACCAACTTGCCGACCCTTTGCCGCAGGCACTGACCCTGACGGCCATCGTGATCAGCATTGGCGTGCAATTGTTCGTGATTGTGCTGCTGAAAAAAGTATACGAGGAAGTAGGAACTGAAGATTTGGATGAACTCAATACAACCGACAGAATAAAGTGACCGATACCATTCCCACATTACTGCTCTTTCCGCTGTGGGTGTTGCTCACGGCTTTCATCTTTTGCGTTCTCTCCTGGCAGCGGGCAAAGGTTCAGTCCGCTATTGCGATAGTCGCAGGGTTCCTGTACCTGGCAACAGCGGCAGGCTTGTTTATGGAAGTGTACCAAAACGGCATTCAGGTCATACAGATTGGCAACTGGCCTGCTCCGTTTGGCATCACCCTGGTTGCGGACTTACTGGCAGCGGGTATGGTGCTCATTTCTGCCGTGGTTGCCTTTGCCATCATTCTGTATTCCCTGCAGGACCTATCAGCAGAGCGCAAAAAGAAGGGCTTTTACCCGGTCCTGCTCGTGATGATGTTTGGCGTTTGCGGCTCTTTTCTGACGGGCGATATTTTCAACCTCTACGTTTGGTTTGAAGTCATGCTGGTGGCTTCTTTCGTGCTCATCGTTTTGGGCAACAGCAAAAAACAGCTGGAGGGCGCCGTCAAGTATGTCACCCTGAGCTTTATCTCTTCGGGCTTTCTGCTTACCGGGTCAGCTATCCTGTATAAATTAACCGGCACCCTGAACATGGCTGATCTGTCTGTGGCGATTGCTCAGCACCCCAATCAGGAGCTGATTACGGTCTCTGCCGTGTTTTTTCTTACCGGGTTCGGCATCAAGGCCGCCCTGTTCCCGTTTTTTTCCTGGCTGCCTGCCTCCTACCCCACTCCGCCCATATCGGTGGTTGGGCTGATGGCGGGGTTGCTGACCAAAGTCGGGGTGTATGCCCTGATCCGGTTTTTCACCCTGCTCTATACGCACGATCTGCCTGTCACGCATTCCGTGCTGCTGGTGCTTGCCGGCCTCACGATGTTTTTTGGGGTGTTAGGGGCTATTGCTCAGCGCAACTTCAAAAAAATCCTCTCTTTTCATATTGTCAGCCAAATCGGTTATATGATCATGGGGCTGGCACTGTTTACTCCGCTGGCTATTGCCGGTTCCATCTTTTACATCATCCACCATATTCTGGTCAAAACCAACTTGTTCCTGATCAGCGGGATTGTCAAAATCACCAACGGGCATTACGCTTTGAGCAAACTGGGAGGAGTATATGACCGCTACCCTTTCGTCACAGTCCTGTTTGCCGTTTCTGCCTTTTCGCTGGCGGGCATTCCGCCCCTTTCGGGTTTCTGGGGCAAGTTCATACTGGCGAAGGCGGGCCTGGAGTCCGAGGCGTACGTTATCGTTGCGGTCTCCCTGCTGGTTGGGCTGTTGACGCTCTTTTCCATGAGCAAAATCTGGGTATCCGTATTTTGGTCTGCAACACCTGAATCCGATAGCAATCTACCTCAACTTGATGGTCGAACGCTATTCCGACGTTATTACTGCCTGCTGCTTGCTTCAGTTTTCCTGACCCTTTGCACGCTGGGCATTAGCTTTTACCCTGACTTTTTGATCTCCTTTTCGGAGCAGGCCGCCGGGCAATTGCTCAACCCGGATTCCTACATTAATGCTGTACTAAACCAATAAAATATGGTCATACTGATCAACCTGTTCGTCGCTGTGCTAATGACCTGGTTTACCCAGACCATCTATCCCGGCATTCCCAATAGTGGATTTGCCACCCTGCTGCTGTTTGCCGGCTGGAATGCCCTGCTGTGGCTGCTCACCTATTTTCTAAGTGAGCATTCTTTCCACCGGTCGCGGCAGATTGGCTCCCTCGTCCTCTTTTACCTGAAAGAACTCCTTACCGCTTCCCTGCGCGTCGCTTACGAGGTGCTCACCCCGCAGGACCATATGCAGCCTGCGGTGATCGCCATCCCCCTGGAGGCCAAGACCGATTTCGAAATCACCCTGCTGGCCAACTTCATCACCCTGACACCAGGCACGCTGAGCATTGATGTCTCCAAAGACCGGAAGATCCTTTACGTACATGAGGTCTACGTAAAGGCAGGAGATACAGAAAAAGTAAAGCGTCAGATCAAGGAAGGGTTTGAGAAAAAAATCCTGAAAATCACCAGAAATCCGAATCAGATATGAGCCTTTTCACCACCGCAGCTTACATCTCCATTGCCATCATCAGTGTCAGTACGATACTGACGCTGGTGCGATTTTTTAAGGGGCCGAGCCTGCCCGACCGGGTCATTTCACTCGATGTATTTTCGGCGAATCTTCTTGCCGTGCTCGCAATTTACTCTGTGCTGTCTGAGGAGAAAGCCTATCTGAATGTGGCCCTTATCATGTCGCTGATTGCCTTTGTGGGCACGATGACTTTTGCTTACTACCTGGTTCAAAAACGGGAAAAATCTAAGAATTATGATCAATGATCTGTTCAGTGCCGCGTTTATGCTTGCCGGCTCACTCTTTATGCTCATTGCCAGTATGGGCATGGTTAAGTTCCCGGACTTCTACATCCGCAATTCTGCCAGTACGAAAGCCGTAGTTTTGGGCGTTTTGCTGATTCTGCTGGGCGTTGGCATCCACTACAACGATACGATGATCTTTGTTGAGATTTTTGCCATCCTCCTTTTCATTTTCCTGATTGCGCCCCTCGCGGCCCATATTGTATCCCGGGCGGCGGTCATCACGGAGGTAGGGTTCTGGGAAAAGACCGACCTCAAAGAGCTTGAGGGCTATAAGAAAGAGCAGGATAAAGAAGCTAAAGTCACAAAAGTGGAGTAATCCCAAAAGGGTTACTCCACCATTTGTTTTTGTCGTTCGCGCCCTACTTCAAATCCGCGTAGTGCGCGAAAAAGTAGGGGATCGTCTCAATGCCTTTGTAAAAATTGAACAGCCCGTAGTGCTCATTGGGCGAGTGGATGGCGTCGCTGTTGAGCCCAAAGCCCATCAGGACACTCTTTGCATCCAACACCTGCTCAAACAAGGCCACGATAGGAATGCTGCCCCCTTCCCGGGTGGGAATGGGCGTCTTGCCGAATGCCTGTTCCATCGCTTTGGAAGCTGCCTTGTACTCCGGTGTATCGGTTGGCGTGACGGCCGGCTCGCCGCCGTGGTGGGGCGTAACGGTAACTTTCACAGAAGCCGGGGCTATGCTTTCAAAGTGCTGCTTAAACAACTGCGTGATTTTCTCCGGGTCCTGATTGGGCACCAGGCGCATGCTGATCTTCGCATTGGCTTTGGAAGGCAGCACCGTCTTCGCCCCTTCTCCAATGTAACCGCCCCATATGCCGTTGACATCCAGCGTTGGCCGGATGGACACGCGCTCCAAAGGCGTATAGCCCGCTTCGCCCTGTACCTCCCCGATGGCGAGGTCTTTTTTGTACTTTTCCAAATCAAATGGGGCTTCGTTCAGCTTCCTGCGCTCTGCCTCAGACAATTCCACCACGTCATCGTAAAATCCGGGAATCGCAATGTGCTTACGGTCGTCCATCAAAGCGCTGACCATATCGCAGAGTACATTGATCGGATTGGCTACGCCGCCACCGTACACGCCTGAGTGCAGGTCGCGGTTGGGGCCCACCACCTCCACTTCGAGGTAGCTCAGGCCACGGAGCCCAACGGTTATGGAGGGTACATCATTGGCGATGATGGAGGTATCTGAAATCAGAATCGTATCACACTTCAGTTTTTCTTTATTCTCCCGGCAGAAGATACCGAGATTGGCAGAGCCCACTTCCTCTTCACCCTCGATCATAAACTTGATGTTGCAAGGCAGTGCATCCTGTGCCATCATCGCCTCAAAGGCTTTGACATGCATGAAAAACTGCCCCTTGTCATCACAGGCACCCCGGGCGTAAATCGCGCCATCCGGGTGCGCTTCCGTTTTTTTGATAACGGGCTCGAAGGGCGGGGATTCCCAAAGGTCAACCGGATCGGGCGGTTGCACATCGTAGTGACCGTAAATGAGTACGGTGGGCTTTGCGGGATCGATCATTTTCTCCGCATAAACGATGGGATAACCAGCGGTAGGGCAAACCTCCACGCTGTCGGCGCCGGCTTTGCGAAGGCTTTCGGCTACGAAATCGGCCGTCTTCAGTACATCCTCCCTGTAGGCAGGGTCTGCACTGACGGAAGGGATGCGCAACAGATCCAGAAGCTCGTCCAGAAAGCGGTCCTTGTTTTGCTGAATATAGTCTTGTACAGCTTGCATAGGCTTAGTATTTGGCGGGTTGGTTAACGCGCCAAATGTAAGGAAAAAACGGGAACAGATCAGGCCGTTTCGTCCTGGCCTGATGCTGCAACGGACTCCAGTTCCTCTTCGAGCGCTTCCCGGAGAGAATAGTGCAGGAGCAGATATCCTGATGAAGCTGCCACAATAGAGCCAATCAGTATGCCTAGTTTAGCCTGGGTCAGCAAAGCTGATGCTTCAAGAGCAAGGTTGGAAATAAAAAGCGCCATGGTGAAACCGATGCCGCCCAACAGGCCCAGCCCGGCCATCTGCACCCAGCCCGTTCGCAGGGGCAGGTCGGCAATCCTCAGCTTTACAGCAAGCCATGAAAAAAGAACAATCCCGATCACCTTTCCAAAAAGCAGTGATACTGCAATATTCATAAACAGGGGCTGACTAAACACCTCACCACTACCACTGATTTTGATTCCGGCATTGGCCAGGGCAAAAAGCGGCATCACAAAGAATGCGACAAACTCATTCAGCTGATATTCCAGCCGCTGCAGCGGTGGAAGCACGGAGCGGGCGCGGTTTCTCAGGTCCTGCAACTGATGCAGCTCAGGATCGGGGATGAATGGCCCGCCCCCGTCCGCCTTTTCCATCCTGAATTCATCCAGGAAGTTCTCAATACGGTCGGCAAACCGGCGGGCGCGGAGCTTATTGGTTGCTGGCACGGCCATGGCTACCAACACCCCGGCAATCGTTGGATGAATGCCCGATTTAAACATATAATACCATACGCCCAGCCCTCCCAAAAGGTATACCCAGTTGCGTTTGATGCTGAACATATGGTTGCACAGAAACAAAAATGCCAGAATCCCTCCCGACATCGCAAGGGCACCCCAGTGGACTTCGTGAGAATAAAATACGGTGATGACGAAAATAGCCCCCAGGTCATCTACAATGGCAAAGGCGGTCAGAAAGACCTTCATCCCAAGCGGCACCCGGCTGCCCAGCAAGGAAAGTATACCGATAGAAAAGGCAATGTCCGTCGCCATAGGTATGCCCCAGCCTTTCATGCCCGCGCCAGCGTCCTGAAGCAAAAAGAACAACCCCACCGGGACGACCATGCCGCCCACAGCAGCCAGCAGGGGCAATGCGGCTTTACGCGGCGTGGACAATTCCCCGTCAATCACTTCCTTTTTTATTTCCAACCCTATCGTAAAGAAGAAAATCGCCATCAACCCGTCATTGACCCACAGCAGCAAGGGTTTTGAAAAGCTGTCTTCCCCAATGGAAATGCTTACCGGCGTGTCCCATAAGTCAAAATAGGCAAGAGCCAAAGGGGAGTTCGCCCATACCAAAGCGACCACCGTGGACAGGATTAGCAATATCCCACTTGAAGACTCATTACGGATAAACTGTCGGAAAGGCGCGGTAATGGACTGAAGAAGTGTTTTAGGCTGCATGTAGCGATTGACGTGTTAATCAATTGATTTCCAATAATTTTGAATTGTCACTTATTGAACATGGAAATCAAACCCCATGTTCTAACAGTGAAATCAGTAAAAAAATCTTGATATGCTAAACCGACAAATCTTCCATACCCTTGCTCAGGTCAATCACCCCAACTGCGTAAGCATATACGTGCCTGGGTATCCATCCGAGCGGGGCATGGAAAGCCGTTCTTTCCTGAAAAAAATGCTTAATGATGCCGCCGACCGGCTGATGCAAAGCGGGATGTCAGATAAGGATGCCCGCGCGTATCTGTTCAATGGCTACGAATTGCTCAACGAGGCGGAGCGCTGGCAACAGCTTGAATCCAGCTATGCCCTGTTCATCGGCCCGGAAATCTTCGAAGCGCTGGAGCTCAACCGTCAGGTATCGCCCCGATTGATTGTGGACCAGCGGTTTTACCTGCTGCCATTGATCAGCGAGATGAGTACGGCCAACGAGTTCTACGTCCTCGCGCTGGGCGAATCAGAAGCCGGCCTGTACCGCGGCGATGCCAACTCCATCCAACCCGTACCTGCCGATGAGCAGTTCCCGGAAAATATGAAAGCCGCTTTGCAAATGGATACCGAAATGCGCAACGTACAGATGAACCGGGGCGCTGCCGCCTTTGATACCGCCATTTTTGAAGGGGATGAAATGGGGCACGACCATCGCCTGAAGCAATACAAAAGGTACTGCTATCAGGTAGATCAGGGCGTGCAGGCCATTCTGGAAGATGCCAACGCACCGGTGGTTCTGGCAACGACCGACCAAATAGCGCCGATCTACAAAGAGACCAGTGACTACACGGACATCGCACCAGTCCACATCAGCGGTACGCCGGAGCAATTGTCCCATCAGCAAATGCACAAACAGGCGCTGGAAATTATTCAGGACTTCCACCACAACCAGAAAGACCGGAAAATAGAGGGTTTTAGCGATTATGACGATAAAGAGCTCGCCTCCTCTTCTGTATTTGAAATCCTGCCCCGGGCCTGCAAAGGCGAGGTAGAAACCCTCTTTGTAGCGGAAGGACAAAAGCGGTGGGGCACCTTCAATCCTAAAAGCGGTAAAGTCGAATTGCACAAGAGCCGCCAAAAAGACAGCGAGGACCTGATCAACCTGACCGCAATTTACGCTTTCCTCAGGGGCGCAGGCATTTTTTTGGTGAATCAGGATGACCTTCCTAATTCCAGCACCCCGGTTAATGCAATTTACAAGTCAGGCAACGAATCCTAAACTCAGGGTATCTACCTGTAAGAACAAAGAACTGATTCCCCCCAACCGGTCGTCTGCATCATTCGTGATGTGGGCGGCTGTTTTTTTAAAGGGCGGCCTTAGCTTTTTGTGCGCCATTGACCGCCAGCGTGCGGCCAGGCCCTCTTTCCTGCGCCATTTCGTACATTTTCAGGGCTTTGGCATAAGTTTCCTGCTCCATCAGGTAATCGGCATAGAATTCGTAGGCAGGGTATACAATCTCCGGTGGCCCGTAGCTGTAGTCGATTTTGTGTTGCGTATTGACAGCTCTGACCATGTACTTCTCGGCTTTTTGCTCGTCCCCCCTCAGGCGCCAGAGCAGGGCCTTAAGTTCCAGTTCCATGACCTCGGCCTGCTTGACCTCCACTTTATTGGCACTGCCCCAGGCACTGCTCGTGCTGCACATGGGCGCTCCACCGGTCGCCATAATAATGGTTGCCTGCTGCCGCTTGTCCGCCAGGGTATCAATGAAGCCAGCCAGCAGGGTTTCATCCTTCTGCCGGTAAGCCTGATACCCTTTCAGGAAATACCCGACCGCCTGATGGCTGATATTCAGGTCATCCAGGTTCACTTCCGTAGCTGCCAGCGGGTGGTCCCAGTTGCCGGTCTCCACCAAAAAATTGCCCAGCATTCGGACCAGGTACGAACGGGCTGTAACCGAAGGCAACTCTGTTGTGTAGCCTACCATTTCTGTCAGGATTTCTTCTGCTTTTTCAAAGTTCCCCTTTTGCAAATAGCCATACTGCAGCCAATGGAAAGCGTGGTAACTCCGGGCATCGTTGTCCAGCTCCTTAGCTTTCATACGTTCCACACTGGCGTCGTAGGAAGCAATATTCGAGGCCACAACTTCGTCCCACATCCCCATCGCCACATAAATGTGAGAAGGCATATGCAAGGCGTGCGCGGCATCCGGGGCCACCTTGGCATAGCTATTGGCGGCATCGAGCGCCAGACGGGCGTGAGCCGGGTCGTCGTAGGAATGAATAAGGTAGTGCAGCGCCCCCGGGTGAGCCGGATTTTCCCGGATAATGCTCTGCGCAATGCCAGCGCCTTTCTCAAATACAGCTTTATCCCGGCCAGCCTGCACGCTGCCCAGCAGGGACAAGGCATAGAAAGCCGCCACTTCCTGTTGCCCCGGATACTTTTCATACAGTTCGCTCATGAATTCAGCGTAAGCCTGATCGCGGTCTGCCTTCTCCCCTTCTCCGTACAGCACATTCAGGGAGCGGATCAGGTCCTTTTCCAGATCGGTCCCTGCTTTAGCCAGCTGCTTATCCAGGTTTTTGCCCAGCCGCTCCAT
Organism: bacterium; assembly: GCA_024742755.1. Lineage (GTDB taxonomy): Bacteria > Bacteroidota > Bacteroidia > Chitinophagales > Saprospiraceae > Phaeodactylibacter. Next base: position 11,395 of record JANSXW010000047.1, read on the forward strand.
AGTCGCCCGGCCTTTTTCCGCCTGCTGCCGGTGCCAGATGGGCTGATTATAGGTCATTGCTTCGCCCCAGTACGCCATGGCAAAGTCCTCATCTGCTTCCTGTGCCTGCCGGAAGGCCGCCCGCGCATCTTCGTACTCAAAACTGTGGAGCAATAGCAGCCCCTTTTCGAAGTGCGGCAGTGCCTCAGGAGCCCCCGTCACCTTCATGTCCACCTCCCCGAGCTGATAGGCAGAACCGGCTTGCTCACCCGTATCACACCCCAAAAAAGCAGCTATTGCCAATAGCAAAAGAACAGACTTTCTGAACATAACACCCTTTTTTTCACAAAGCTAAGCATTAATTATTTCTGAAAAACCTCCGGGGATAATTGAATAAAAACTCAAATATCGTTAATATTGACATTGAAAGGGATGATGGACTTTTATTCCCCTTCAGCTCGTCCTGCAATAAGCCCAGCGTTTTGCGTTAAGCAAACACTTCGCAATCCTGTTACAAAGATTATTTCCAAGTTTTACCCTCTGGCCACGAAGGTGGTTAATCAAGATTCATCCTCCCCGTGCATCTTCCGTATTGGGGTCTTGAATGCGATAGCACATTTATCTACTTATACAACCTATTGAACTATGGCGAATCTGAGTCCCCGGCCGGGGCTTCTTGGCAACAGGCTTGCCGCCCATTTGCTCCGGCGGGCGTCCTTTGCGATTTCCAAAGCGCGGATCAACACCTTTGCCGGCATGACCGCAACAGAAGCAGTAGAAACCCTCCTGGCCATGCCTCCCCTGCTGCATCCCGAAGGGCCCATCAACTGGATGGACGGCACAACGCCCTGGCTAACCACAGGGCTCTACAGTAACGGACCCGATACCTTTATGGGCAGAAAGCGGCGCGCCGTATGGCTTTGGGTAGTGAATGAGATGCTTCATGACCCCTCCGTGCGGCATAAAATGGCGCTGTTCTGGCACAGCATTTTTGTAACAGAGCAAGACCGCGACTGGTCTGAATTTGACCTGTTCAGGCTGTTCCAAATGTTTGCTACCGGCAATGTAAAGACACTGGCGTACAAGGTCACGCTCGACAATAAAATGCTCCGCTACCTCAATAACAACAACAACCGGCGCGACAGCCCCAACGAGAATTACGCCCGGGAGTTCCTGGAACTCTTCACCATCCTCAAAGGGCCTGTACAGGGTACCGGCGATTACACCAACTATACCGAAGAAGATATCAAACAGGCGGCGCGTGTCCTCACTGGATTCGACGACGAAGGCTTCGAAAATAAAGACCCGGAAACAGGGCTGGCCACCGGGCGGGCCATCTACAACCGGCACCACCCTGGCTTCAAAACCTTCTCCGCCGCTTTCGGGAACCAAACCATCACCGGCGCCACCGATGAGGCGGATATGTACCGGGAGCTGCAGGACTTTGTGGACATGGTTTTCAACCAACGGGAGACCGCAAGAGCTTACGTACGCCGCCTCTACCACTTTTTCGTGAAGGATGACATCAGTGAGGAAGCCGGGCAGGACATCATAGAGCCGCTTGCCAACCAACTCTATAATGACGGGTACCAAATCGAAAACACGCTTAAAACCTTGCTGTGCAGCCGTCATTTCTACGATGAAGATGATGGCAATGCCAAAGATGAAGTCATAGGCGGAAAACTGAAAAGCCCATTGGACTATGTCCTCGGCGCCATCAACCTGTTTGATGCCAATAAAATGGGGATGCTCAATGATAATGCGGAGCACTACGACACTACGGCTCAGCGTTTTTTGTACGACCACCTGGAGCACATCGGTTTCACCTTCTACCCGCTCTCGGTAGAAGGGTACCCGGGTTTCTTCAAAGCGCCCAACTACAGCAAATTTTGGTTCGATCAGTCCACGATCGCCTACCGGTTCCGTTTGCCCTATGCGCTGCTGGAAGGCAAAACCGTGCAGAACAACCGGGACATTCCGTTTCAGGCCGAGGTCGTCCCTTTCTTCCGGGACAACTTCGCCAATCAGGAGTACGCAGAGGAACTGGTCCGGCAGTTTTTAGAGCTCACGCTGCCCGAAATGCCACAAGGCGAACGGTTTGACTATTTCCTTCAGAAACTGCTCGGCGACCTCAGCCCCATCAACTGGATGTTTGAATGGCAGGGCTATCTGCAGTCTGGCAACGACGAATCCGTCAAAGTAGCCCTGACCGACCTTTTTGAAGCCGTTGTGGGCTCACCGGAATTCCAAACTTTCTAAAACCGACCAACAACCGAAATCATGAACAGAAGAAACTTCCTTCAACAATCGGCAGCATTAGGGATGTATCCCCTCCTGGCCGGCGCGATGCCCCTGAGAGGGATTGCCTCGACCACGCCCTTTCTGCCGAACCCCTGCGAAGTGACCGACCGGAGTGTCGTCATTATATTCCTTAACGGTGCCAATGATATTTTCAACACAGCCGTGCCTTTGTCCCAATTTTCAGCTTACACACAGTTCCGCCCCTCCATACACCTGCCTGAACAAAGCCTGATCACGCTGGACGACAGCCTCCCCGACGATCAGGCGCTGGGGCTGCACCCCCGGCTTTCAGCCTTTAAAAACCTGTACGATGACGGGCTGCTGGCCATGGTGCAGGGCGTCGGCTATGATCAGCCCAACCGGTCGCACTTCAAATCAACAGAGAATTGGCTGACCGGCAGCGGTGGCGCGCTCCAAAACGAGAAAAGCGGCTGGATGGCACGCTTCCTCGAAGACCGCTACCCGGGCTACAACGGTACCCCTTTTGACGGAGAGCCGGACCCCCTCGCCCTCCTCTTTGGCAATACCATCTCTACCGGCTTCCACTCTGCGGCCGAGCACCGGCTGGAGATCAACCTCTCCGGGCAGGACCCCTCTGGTTTTTACACTATGATTTCCTCCCTGGGCGGTGCGCCGATAATGGACATCCCGGCTACGGATCACGGCGATATGCTCAACCACATACAGACCATCAGCAATAGCGTGAATGTTTATGCCTCCCGGATTTCAGACACCTTTAACAACGGCACGAATTCGGCAGACTACCCCGACAGCTCACTCGGCAATCAGCTCAAAACCATTGCCCGGATGATGGCAGGGGGCAGCCGCACCAAAATTTACATGGCCAGCAAAGGTGGCTGGGACAACCACAACAACATGGTGCAGTACAACAGCACTACGGAAGGCACCCATGCCAACCTGCTGGGCGACCTGAGCGAATCGGTGGCGGCTTTCCAGGAAGACCTCCAAAATATGGGCCTGGACAACAAAGTACTGACTGTGATTTTCTCAGAATTTGGCCGAAAAATCATACAAAACGGCAGCCGTGGCACCGATCATGGCACCCTCAGCTCCATGTTCCTCATCGGCCGGGGCGTAGACGGTGGCGTGATTGGCAACAACATCAATCTCAGTGATCAGGATAACCCTGGCGCGCCCAACCCTGAACAGATTCAGTACGATTACCGGCAGGTGTTCTCTACCGTGCTTCAGGACTGGCTGGGAGCCAATGATGATTCGCTCAGCAGCACCTTCAAACGGCAGGAATACCTCACCAACCGGCCCACTTTCATCAACGAAAGCAACCTGGTGCCCGACTCCTGCTACTATACCCCTCAGCCACCGGTGACCTGCGCCTGTATACGGGTGCGCCTGTTCCTCGAAGGTTTCTACCTTCCGCAACTGCAGCAAATGCATACCCAACTGCTGGACCAAAATGCTCTGCCCTCCAATCAGCCCTACAGCGCTGCCCCCTTCCACTATGAGGGCACCGAAACGGTAACCACCTGGCCGGAAGATACGGTAGACTGGGTGCTGGTCGAGTTGCGCGCCGCCAATAACCTGGCCCATACTGTAGCCCGCAGGGCTTTCCTGCTGCGCGCCGACGGACAGTTGATGGGCACCAACGGCACGCCAGGCATTTCCTTCGATGAAGTCCCCGACGGGACCTATCACCTCGCTGTTTTCCACCGCAACCATCTGGCCGTGGTTTCGGCAGCGCCTATTCCTACAGACAGCCCGAACTTCCAGTATGACTTCACGGCAGGCGGGCATCAGGCACTCGGTGACCATCAGCTGAAAATGGCCGGGCAGATTTGGGCCATGCGCAGTGGAGATGCGGACCACAACCACATCGTCAACAATCAGGACTACAACCTCTGGAAAACCCAGCAGGGGCAATCCGTTCATTACGACACTTACGACCTGAATGCCGATGGTCAGATTGATGCCAACGATTTCCAGCTCTGGCGCGGTAACCGCAGCAAACTGGGCCAATTAAAATAACCGAACGATGAAAAGAACGATCACCCATATTCTGCCGCTGGTATTCTGTCTTTTCAGCAGCGGTCAGCTACTGGCCCAAAGTGTGGCCTTGCAGCTCGAAGCCTCCAAAGACTGCAACCTATACCGGTATTGCACGGATATCATCCTCGCATCTGATAGCGGAGAACCCGTCCGGATGGGCACCTCCTCCCTGCTGCTGACTTACGATGCTGAAGCGCTGGCTTTCCACAGCTATGAGCCTTTGGCTTACAACGGTGGGCAGGACTGCCTCGATGGCACGATGAGCCCCTGGTCAGCCCATGAATTTGATGCCTATTCTCACCCTGGTAAGTTCAGCCTGACTTTGCTGCTCAACGATGCCATGCCGCCCTGTCTGGAAATGGACGAAGCGCCCACCGTCACCATAGGCACCGTTTGCTTTGATGTCAAACAGCAGGGAAGCGCTCCCGGGATCAGCTTTGACCCCGCCCATACCTCCCTCAACAGCCTGCAAGCCAATAACGGAACTGCAGCCTTGCCTATATCCGCCTGGCCCACTTTGCCGGAGGCAGGGAGCCTGGCCTGTGACTGCCCCGGAGCCGGAGCAGCATGCGATGATCAAAACGTGTACACGGTCAACGACCAATACGACAACAACTGCAACTGCCGGGGCGTTGCGCTCGATTCGGATGGGGATGGCATCCCCGATGGCGTAGACCCCTGTCAGAACCTGGCCTACGAAGCAGAAAGTTTTCTGGAGGGGAACATAAATGTGCAAAATCATATTCCGCATTTCTACGGAGATGGGTTTGTCGATTACACCAACGATACTTCGGAGTTTATTCTCCTGCCAATAGAAGCAGGTATTGATGGGGAATACCAATTCACTTTCCGGTATACGTCCAACAACCGCGACCGGTTTTTGCAACTAGCCATAGACGGATCAGTGGTGGTGCCCGCCCTTTCCTTCCCCGAAACCGCCGGCTGGGAAGACTGGCAGGAAATCACCCTTTCACAAACTTTAACCGCTGGCACACATGAAGTCACCCTGCGCCCGGTAGACGGGTGGGGCCCGAACGTAGACCGAATGGTAGTTTCCATTTGTGAGGGCTGTGCCGACAGTGGCAGCCCCTGCGACGATGGCGACCCCTGTACCCTTGATGACGTGCTGGACCGGGACTGCAATTGTGGTGGGCGGGTGATTGATGAGGATGGAGATCAGGTTCCGGATATTTGTGACCCGCACGTAGGCGCTGCTGCCGATTTCCCCCTCGAAACCGGGATCGCTCCATCCGTAACGGAGAACTGGCAGACGATCACCCTGACAGAAACTTACGACTCCATGGTGGTCATTGCCACCCCCCACCTAATTCATAAAACCGACTTGCCGGTGGTAACCCGTATCCGGAATGCACAAGGCAACAGCTTTGAGCTGAGGGTTCAGAACCCGGGAGGGACGACACCCGCCACCTACGCCGTTTACTACGCAGTGGCAGAAGCTGGCACTTACGCCGCTGAGCATGACGGCATCAAAATGGAAGCCCGCCTGGAACCCGCTACCAAAACCGCAGACGCTTCCAACTGGTGGGGCAACCGGGAACAAAGAGCCTTTCGGCAGTACTATGAAAATCCGGTCGTGCTGGGGCAGGTCATGACCCATGACAATGAGGCCTGGTCGGTATTTTGGGCCTCCCGGGGCAATCATTCCGCTCATCCCCCGGAAATGAACAGCCTGGCCGCCGGCAAACACAAAGGAGAAGATTACCACACCACCCGAACGGATGAAATGATCGGCTTCCTCATCATTGAAGCCGGTTCTTATCAGGTCCGCAACCGGATACTGGAAGCCGGGCTGGGCAGTGACATCGTCCGTGGCCCCAACAATAATGGCTATACCTATGACCTCCATAATCCTGAAATCCGGGGGGCGGTGCTAAGCGCGGCCGGCATGGACGGCGGCAACGGCTATTGGCCGGTCCTCTTTGGGGAGCAGCCGGTGGAGCCTGGCCTGATCAGAATGGTAGCGGATGAAGATCAAATTCATGATTCCGAACGCGGGCATACCACCGAGCAGGTTGCCTACCTGGCCTTCGAAGACCGCATTTGCCGGTACGACGCCGATATGGATGGCGTTTGCGATGCGGAAGACGTGTGCCCCGGCTTTGACGATCTTGCCGATGAAGATGAGGATGGCATCCCCAATGCCTGTGATGACTGTAACGACAACCTGATCGGCCGCCCCTGTGACGATGGCATTGCCTGCACCATCCTGGATGTTTACACGGAAGACTGCGGCTGTGCAGGCATCCCTATGGACAGCGATGGGGACGGTGTCTGCAACTGGGCTGACATTTGCGAAAACGGCGACGACAACATCGATACCGATAACGACGGTATACCCGATGCCTGCGACCCGAATGTAGGCGATGCGACGACCATGCCCATAGAGACCGGCCTAATCACCGGCGTTTCGGATACCTGGCAAACGGTGACCCTCAACCGGAATTTTGCAGACTTGGTCGTAGTGGCCACGGTGCAACTACCCAGTTATGATTATGCGCCTGTGGTCCCCCGGATACGCAACGCCGGCGGAAACACTTTTGAACTGAAGGTACAGAACCCCAGCGGCGCTACCGACAGCCTCTACGACGTCCACTTTGTGGCGGTACAAGCCGGAAAGTACCAGGCCGCGCACGATGGCATAACGATGGAGGCCGGATTCGTGAGCGCAATGGAAACCGCCCATGCCGGCCATTGGTGGTCTGCCAAAGAGGAGCGCGAAATGGAGCAGCAATATACCCAACCGGTTTTGCTGGGGCAGGTCATGAGCGAAAACGATGCCCGCTGGTCGGTATTCTGGGCATCCAAAGGCAACCATTCCGGCACACCGGCCGCACCTGGCAGCTACGCGATGGGCAAGCACGTTGCCGGAGACACCCTCACGGACCGGGCAGCAGAGACCATTGGCTACATCCTGATGGAAGCCGGGCAGTATAACCTTAGTGGTGTTATGCTTGAGGCTGGAGTTGGCCCCGATATCATTGGCGGGCAAAACGCGGGTGACACCTACAATACCGTCGTCCCCGCCCCCAACGGTGCTGTCCTCAGCGTAGCGGGCATCAAGGGAGGCGATGGGCATTGGCCTGTACTTTACGGCACGGAGCCTTTCGGCAATCAGACTTTCGAGCTATCTGTAGATGAAGATCAGATTTCAGATAGCGAGCGCTGGCATATGGACGAATCCATTGCTTTCATTGCTTTCAACAACACCCATGCGACTATTCCGAACCTGGCCCTGACTACCCCTGACGTGCCGGAACCGGCAAGTCAGATCGCGACGGTCAGCCCAACCCAGGAAGCGCCTGTAGTTTCGGAGGACCAGTTCCGGGCTTTCCCGAATCCTGTTTATGACGTGGTAACAGTCAATGCCAGCATTGCAAGCGGTGCCCCGTGCACCCTGACTGTAGTGGACGCAAATGGCAAAGTCCGGTTGACCCGGATTCACCCCCAAACCAATAGCCCTGTATTACAAGAGACCCTAGACCTCAGCCACCTGCCCAACGGCTATTACTTCCTTCACCTGAAAGATGGCGAAAAGGACCGGACGATGCGGCTGATCAAGGTCAACGGGCAATAAGAAATCATTCCCCCTGCTCATCAACTGACCCCCCGGACCGTGTAGCAATATGCGGTCCGTTTTTTTTTATGCTGTCGGAAAATCACTTTTGAAGAGCAATCCCAACACGGCCTCAATCCCAGCGCTCTTCATCGTACGGGATAATGCAAGCCTGGATTTTTGTGCCCTCGAAGTCCTCATGCCCCTCCCGCACGATGTCCGGGTATGAAATATTGTTGGGGCAAAAGACGAGGTATAGCCCGGTGGTGAGGCCAAGGCTTTGGCAGTAATAGGCGAGTTGGCGTTTTTTTTTTAAATCCGCTCCACCGCCTGCGCTATTGGCTGATCTCCCTGCAGCATCTCATAGGAAGCCCGGTAGGTATTCGGCCGGTCCAGGATTTCCCGGATGGTGGTGGCCACGTCTTCGCGGGGGATTTCGCCCATACGCTCCTGTGTGCGCTCGCCGATGTCTACCTTGCCATTTCCGTTGTCGTTGGTGAGGCGGCCCGGCTTAAGGATGGTATAATTCAGGCCGGAGGACATCAGGTGGTTGTCGGCGGCAGATTTGGCTTCGTAGTAATGCTTCATGGAGTCGGGCCATTCTTTGGGCTCAAAATCGGCACCGAAGGCGCTGACCATGACAAAGCGGTCCACCCCTTTGGATTTGGCTTCGTTAATGGCTTTGACTGCGCCCTCTTTATCGACTGCTTCTGTTTTGTCCTTACCAGTATCCGCGCCGGAGCCCGCAGTAAATACCACCGCATCCACTCCCTCAAAGGCGTGGCTGATGTCTTCTTCCAGATCGGCCAGCACGGGCTTGGTCCCTTTTTCCTTAAAGGTATTCACATCTTCTTCCTTGCGCACCATAGGCACCGGCTCGTGTTGGCTGTCTTTCAGCTTGTCTACCAGCTGTGTGCCGATTTGCCCGTTCGCTCCAATAATCAGTACTTTCATAATTGCCTTTACTGGTGAAGGGCTGACGGCGGCAGATGTTCGTTTACGCTTTCACTACCGGCAGCTCTACGAAGGTATCCGGGTTCATATCCTGCAGGTGCTCATTGAAAAAGACATCGCAGTACAGGCAGATGTTTTCCAGCTCCCGGGTGCGGGCTTTGGCTGCTGCCTCGGTGACGCCCAGGTGCTCGCCCATGCGCCAGGGGTCGCCTTCGTTGAGTTTTTGGAAGACGGGGTGCTCGGCCATGCGCGCCAGCACGTCGGCCACTTTTTCTGTTCGGGCATCGCCCATCGGGAATTTGGTGCCCGGGCAGCAGGGGTTGATCCGCCACAGCTGAATGCTGATTTCCTGCGGAATGTCCTCGTAGCCGCCCAGGAAGTTGCGGGCACCGGAGAGGATGGTGCAGAAGTTGTGCTCCGGGTCGCGCTTCCAGATATCTTTTTCCATGGCACGCCCGCGGGCCCAGTTGCCGCCCAGCCACATGTCTTCGGTAGCGCCCCAGGCACCCCAGCTCAGTGGATGGCCATGCAGGTAGTTTTGCTTGTCCACCAGCGGATCTTTGTCCTCACCGTTGACGCCCCGGGACTCGAACAGCTCTGCCAGTTCCATCAGCCGGGCACCGGCCTTTTTGTGGAAGCGGTCGATACTTGCGATGTCGAAACGGGTCACGCCCTTTTCGATGAGGGTGTCCAGGATTTCTTCCGTCAGCAGGTCGCCGTTGGTTTGCAGCATGATTTGGGTGCCCTGATCGGTGTAGCGTTCCCGCAGGGCGTCCAGGATATTGTACAGCTTCTTGCGGTCCGCGATGGGCTCCCCACCGGAAAGAATAATGCGGTCGATGCGCTCCGGCAGGTTATCGATGATCATCATGCACTCCTCCTCGCTGATGCGGGCACCGTAGGGGCCGGAGTCGTTGTAGCAGTGGTCGCACTCGTCGTTGCACAATTGGGTGAATACCCAGTATAAAGATTCGCAGTGGTTGAAATCTACTTTCATTTTGTAAGTTTTAAACCTTGGAGGTCTGTCCAAAACCGGGCCTCATCCAGGGCACCGGTGGATTCATCCGCAATAAATTCGGCGCGGTTGCCGTAGATTTTTAATTGTCCGTTTTGCATCATGCCGAGGCGGTCGCCCATCAGCATGGCTTCTTTGAGGTCGTGGGTGACGAAGATGGCGGTCAGGCCAAAATCCTTAGCCACCCGCTTGAGCAATTGCTGCATGCTGCGGCGCGTCTCGGCATCGAGGGCGCCGAAGGGCTCGTCCAGCAGCAGCACCCGCGGCTCAATGATCAGCGCCCGCCCGAAAGCGACGCGCTGCCGCTGTCCGCCGGATAGCTGTTCTGGCATCTTCCGGGCTTGTCCGGGCAGTTCGAGCCGCTGCAGCAGGCCGTTTACTTTTTCCTTAATCTCCGTTTCCGGCCGCCGCCGCAGCCGGAGCCCGAAGGCGATGTTCTCAAACACATTCAGATGCGGGAACAGCAGGGCTTCCTGATAGAGATACACCACCCCCCGCTGATTGGCGGGCACGGGCGACAGGTCCTGCCCATCGAGCAGCAATTGGCCGCTGTCGGCGGTTTCCAGGCCTGCCAGGACCTTGAGCAGGGTCGTCTTGCCGCTGCCGGAACGCCCGAGGATGCTGAGCATTTCGTGCGCCCTTAGGGTGAAGCTTAGGCCTTGCAGGACGGCTTCTCCTTTGTATTGTTTGTTGATGTTTTTTATGGTCAGCATTTGCTGTGTTTGTGGTTACCTACGTTTCGTACCTACGGCACGATCTGGGCTGCATTTTGTTTTTTTCTACCCCTGTTTCGCACCTAAAGGCGCGACCCGGCTGCATTTCATTGTGCTGCTGAGGGCGAAGGCAGATCTCCCACTCTCCCACTCATCCCTTCCCATCTCACCCCTCCCGAAACACCACCGCCCGGTTCAGCCAAAGCAGGGCCACCGGTGGCAAAATCAGCAGGCAGCTGGCCAGGGCCGCCAGGAAGATATTAGCTTCACTGACGTACTGAAAGACCCGCAGCGTCAGCGTTGGCACCTTTCCTACTCCGATCAGGTTGGTGAGCCCGTACTCGAACCAGGAGATGAGGAAGAGCTGAAAAAAGCAGGTCATCAGCGCGCCCTTGGCTACCGGCACCAGCACTTTGGCATAAGCCTGAGCGGTACTGCCCCCCAGCGTTTTAACCAGTTCCTCCATACTGCGCAGCCGCTCATTCCAGAAGCTGCTGAAGAAAATGACGCCGTAGGGGAAGGTAATAAACAACTGTGCCACGAGCACACCGCCGAAGGTGCCGTACAATCCCGCCACAATGAAAAAGAACTGCAGGCAGGCCGCCAGAATGACCGGCGCAAAGACGTACGGAAAATACGCCAGGCTCAGCCAGGCTTCCCGCTTCGGGTGATAGGCGATGTGCCGGCTCACCCAGAAACTCAGGCTCGTGGACAAGGTAGCCACGCTTAGCGATAACAACACAGAAACCAGCACACTGTTGCCCAGCCCCTCGCTGCCGCCCAGCACCAACTGCCAGTTGCTCAGCGACCACTGCTCCGGGAAAATGGCCGGATAGGGCCACTGCTTGCCCAGCGACAGCATCAGCAGGAAGGCGAAGGGGAACAGGATCAGCCCGATCAGCGCTATTTTGGTGAATCTGCTCATGCGCGGCCCATTTGTTTGCGGTTGTACCAAAGCAGCCCGACCAGCAGGACCACTACCATGACCGTGTAGGCCACGCTGATGGCATAGGCTTCCGGGATGTCGCCCAGGTTGTAGCGTTGCAGCCGCTGTATGGTGCGTATGGATACCATCTGCACCGATTGGCTGCCTACCAGCAGGGGGATTTCGTAACTGCCCATGACGAACATGAAGTACAAAAACACCGTCGCTAAACCCCGCCGCAGCAGCACCGGCACCGCCACCCGGAAGATGCGCTGCCGCCTTTTTGCGCCAAGCGTGGCTGCCAGGTGGAGGTACTCGCCCAGCCGTTCGTTTTGGTACAAATTGGCGAAGAAGATGGTGAAAAAGGGCGTCGCCATGATCACATGCGCCACGATGATGCCGATGCCGTAGTTGTCATTCACCCAGTCCGGAAACTGCTCCAGCGCCCCGATGAGCCCCAGCTGATGCGACAACCTTGACAGCCAGCCGCCCTTGCCCAACCACTGGAAAATAAAAAAAGCCATTACAATCGCCGGAATGCTCAGCGGCAGGTAGATGAAAAACGACAGCGCTCCCTTCGTGAAAGCCTGAGGCGAGCGAAGCACCAGCGCCAGGGACAGCCCCAGCGCGACCCCAATACTCACTGCCGCCACGTACAGGCTGAAGCCCAGGGTACGCCAGAATGCCGCATCGCCCAGCACTTCCTGCCAGTGCGCCAGGGTAAAGCCTTCCGACAGCACGCCGGTCAGCCCCAGGCTGTAGAGCAAGGCATAGCTCACCCCCGCCACAATCGGAACGGCCGAAAGCAGGACGAACAGGCTTCTGCCCCCGTATGCTGCCCACCGCTGCTGCATCAGCCTTCGATGATTTCCTTACGAAAGTCTTCCGCCAAACGGATCATATACTCCGGTGCCAGCTCCATCAGCGCCCTGTCCTGAATGGCCTCCCGGTCAGGGGCGTACTGCCGGTTGGGCAGGTTGCGGAACTTAGCCGCCCAGTCCTCCGGCAGTTTATCCAGGCTGAGCACGGTACCGTCGCCCCAGATAGCCGGGTCCATTTTGCGGTACTGCGCCTCCGGGGAGATCATAAAATTGGCGACCACCATGGCAGCAGCTTTGTTGGTAGCGTGTTTGGCGATGCCCAGGTAGTGGGAATTCTGAATGGTGCCCGGCTCCCAGACGTAGCCGCGGGCGCTTTCCGGGAAAACGCCCTGCAGCACTTTGTTGTCCACTTCGCAGTCGTTATTGCTCATGGTGAAGTGCAGCTCGCCGTTGGCAAACATCTGATGCATGGGCGCTACGCCTTCCGGAAAGGATTGCCCTTCCTTCCACATATAAGGCTTGAGCTCGCGCAGGTAGGCCCACAGCTGCGGAGCGTACTGCCCGTACTTGGCTTCGTCAAAGCTTCCCGCCAGTGCTTCCTGCCCGCCGGCGATATCGATCAGCAGGGCCTTGAGGAAGGTGAGCCCGGTGAAGCGGGTGTCAATCGTAAAGGTGCCGGGATGGGCTTTGGCGTAAGCCAGCAACTCAGCCCGGTCCTGTGGCGGATTGGGCGTGCGCAGGGTATCGTAAATGATCGCCATCTGCACATTCCCCCAGGGGCACTCGTACCCGTCCACCGGCTGTTGGAAGTCGGTGCCGATGAAGGAGTTATCCAGGTCGATGTACTGCGCATTGGGCAACTGCTCCGTCCACGGGCCGTGCAAGCCTCCGATCTGCCGCAGCTGATAGAAAGTCTCCCCATTGATCCACATCATGTCCACCTCGCTCTCCGTCTTGCCCGCCTGCAGTTCCGCCATCATCGTTTGCACGATGGCAGCGCCCTGCCCGCTCACGATATTGAGCTCGATGCCGTAGCGCTCCTTCACCTCGGGCTTCACGTAGTTCTGCATGTAGTCATTGATGAGGGGGTCGCCTGTCCACATCATGTGGGTGAGGATGGCGCCCCGGGCTTCGGCTTCGATCTCGGGCCAGCTCATTTGGGAAAGGTCAGCTTGCGTGGTTTCCGGTGCGGTACGATCCCCACAGGCCGACAGTAAAAGCGCCAGCAAAAGGCTGAAAAAATTAAGTCTAGTCATTGTTTTTACTTCGTTTTTCAATAATTCTCCCAGGCCACGCCATAATCCGCCGCCCGCATTTCAAACCGCCCTTCCGGCTTCACCCCGCACAGCCACTCGGTGAGCTTATCGACGTAATGATCGAGGTAGCTCTCGCGCAAGCCGACGATGCCGTTGTCGATGACGGCTGCTTTGATCATGGTGAACTATAAAAATAAATGAATTAAAACGCGTACCGCAGCGTGAATTGAAACTGCCGCGGCGCACTTGCATTCCGGCGGATCAGCCTGCCGCTCGCTGCAGAGCCCGGCTGAATCTGATTCGATTGTGTGGCGTTGTTGCTGTAGCCGCTGAGGTTTTGGGCGTTGAAGACGTTGAAAACGTCCGCCCGCAGCTGCAATTCGCTGCCGCCGATCTCAAAATCGTACTGCAGGCCCACATCAAAAGTATTGGACCACGGCAGGCGGTCGCTGTTGCGGCCTTCGCCCGGGAAGCGGTCGCTGTTGCCCACATAGGCATCGCCGAAGGAGGCGCCATCGCCATTCAGGTCGGTGGTGGAAGCCGTGACATCGACCAGGATGGGGTCCCCGTTTTGGTCGAAGGCAGGGGTACCGTCCGGCCCGGTGAGCTGCTGCTGCACGGGATTGCCATTCTCATCCACCACCATGTAGCTGACGGGCAGGGGCGTGCGGTTGATGGGCTGCCCGCTTTGGATCAGGCCAGCCACAGTCAGCGAGAGGTTTTCTACCGGATGGTAAGTGAAGATGGTATTGATGATGTGGCGGCGGTCGTTGATGCTCGGGCCCCACTCGGCTTCAAAGTCATTGGCATCCATTGCCCGGAAGTTGATGTCTTCGGTGTTGTTCTCCAGGTAAGAAAGGGTGTAGTTGAGGCGGAAGCTGTAGTCGTCCTCCCCCCTGCCCTTCTGGAAGTTGAAGCTTGCCGCGTAGTAGCGCGACTCGCCGGCCGTTTCGCTCATCACCACATTGCGGGCCACGCCAGTCAGCGTTTCCCCGTTGATCACCGCGCTGTTGCCGTCTATGATCGGCAGCGGGCGGGAAGCATCGGCTTCGGCTATGGTGCGCACCTGTGGGTTGTCAGGATCCACCTTGTAGGGAGCGGCGGCGTTCAGATTGCGCAGGCGCAGCAAATTGAAGGAGCGGTTGTGCACCAGGTCCACGAAGAACAGGCTGTTGCGGTTCATCTGCAGCTGATAACCCAATGCCATTTGGTGCGTGTAGGGGTTGTCGTAACCGTTGGGGTTGAGGATGCGGCGCTCGTTGCTGAAGACGCCCTCGCGCTGTTCCTGCAGGCTCTCCGCGGAGGGGCCTTGCAGGTAGCCTACGTTGGAGGCAAAGCCGCTGAGGTTGCCTTCGAAGGTGACGGCATTAACGTCTGTATCGGCAGGCAATATACCCTGGTCCACAAAGTACTGAATCTGCTTGCGGTAATCGGCGCTCGTGGTGTTTTGCTGCAGGGCATCGCTGTAGATGGCGTAGGGGATTTTTTCGTAAAAAATGCCGTAGCCCCCGCGCAGGCTGCTGCGCCGCCCGAGTTTGTAATTGAGGTTGAGGCGGGGCGCGATGTTGTTGTAGTCGCCTTCCTCAGCGCCACCGGCGGAAAGGTTATCGTAATCGTAGCGCAGGCCGAGGGTGGCCGTCAGGCGGGAAGTCGCCCGCCACTCGTCTTCCAGGTAGGCGGAGTAGATGGTCTGCCGCGCCCCGAAGGAAGCAGGCCGCAGCTCCACGGCATAGCCCAGCACTTCCACATCGCCCGGGATGTCATTGATATTCAGGGCACTGCCCCGGCCGAGCCCGCGCACCTGATCGAGTTGATCCTGGGTGAGGCGGACGGTGTAGTTGCCATCCACATTGCCGCCGCCGAAGAGCTGATGGTCGGCAGAGATGACCGCCAGGCCTGCTTTCAGGGTGTGGTTGCCAGCGTAGTAGTTGAATTTCTGCTGGAACTGCACCGTATTTTCCGTTTCGTCGAAAATGAAGCCGGGGTGGCCAATTACGCCCACGGTGATGTCATTGGGATTAAAAATCGTCACCTGCGGGCCGGGGCCATTTAACGCCCGGCCGTAGTTCCAGCGGAAGCGGCTGTACTGTAGGTTGGTCTGTGCGCTGAAGTTGTTCCCGATGTAGTTGTTTTTCAAAGCCACCAGCACCGAGTTGCGGTCCTGCACACTACCCGCAGAAGGGAACGTCACGCCGCCGTCGAGCCCGCCGCCCTGCCGTTCGATATTCACCAAACCGACATTCGCCCGCAGGCTGGAGGTGAAATTGGGGCTCCAGTTGTGGTCGAGCTTACCGGAAATGTAAGTAAAGTTATTTTCGCCGCGCACCGTTTCGTTTACGCCCAGGGCATCGGAGTTGAGAAGGTTGTCCTTCAGGTCAGTGGTGTGCTCTACGTTGAGGTAGTAGAAGGTCTGATCCTGCACAATCGCCCCACCGAAGCCTACGCCTGCCTGATAGCGCTGAAAGCCATCCTTGACGGGGTTGCCGGAGAGGTCGCGCTGCGCAAAGTCCGACTGCCCGTCGATGGCCGGGCCGGGGCGGGTGATGAAGAAAGCCTCCCCTCCAAACTCATTGCTGCCGCTGCGCGTGGTGATGTTGACGATGCCATTTGCCGTAAGGCCGTACTCTGCGCTGTAGTTGTTGGTCAGTACGGTGATATTTCGCGCGAAGCCCACCGGGATGGCAAACTTTTGGCCGCCCAGAAAGCGCTCGTTGTTGTCCATGCCATCGATGAGGTAGCTGGTGAAAAGCGGGTTAGCCCCATTAATTGCTACATTCGGCGCTTCCGGATAGAAGCCCGTAGCCTGAGAGACGTTGGGCAGGCGGAAGAGCACCCGGGTGATGTCCCGCCCTTCGATGGGCAGTGCTTCGATTTCCCGTTGTTTCAGTTCAAAGGAAACTTCCGCATCGGTGCTGTTGATTTGGGTGGTGGAAGCCGCAGAGACCTCCACCGCATCGAGGGCAATCTGCCGGTTTTCAAAAAGTGCCAGCGTGATGGTTGGGTTTTGGTTGGAGCGAATGCTGAACAGGTCCGACTCCCCGGAAAGGAAAGCCTCCGTTTCGTCCGTAAACACCTTATAACCCGTGACTTCAGGCAAGCCTTTAAAGGTCGCTACGCCCTGATCATTGGTGGCAGCCGAGCGCTCCAGGCCGCGGCTTTCATTGAGCAGGCGGACTTCCATGCCCGCAACTGGCGCATCGGTCAGGTAATTGATGAGGTTGACGTTTAGGTCGGCCTGTGCCAGCAAACCAGCAGTCGTGATGAGGCTCAGCAGGAGCGTCAATTGGATTTTCATAAAAGTGAGTATTTGAAATAGTGAGATTTTGAAAAGATGTACGGAAAAGCCCACCGGATCAGATCATAACCGGCGACAGTTCTGCATCAGTTAGCGGGGCTACGCCCTCATTATCATTCCATTACAGGTAGAAATACTACAGGCAAGGTGGGGAGGGAGGGGCACGCAGCCCAAGGGAGCGCAAGAAAACCAGGTGGAAGGGTCGCCAATGTGATTGAAAAACGGCACCGCGCCCCTGCCCTATCAAACAGCTCAGCACCCGGCGCAGGGCAACGGGCAAGCGCCAAAGCTGCCGTCGTAAGGTTTCGGGGCGGTCCACATCGAAGGAAGTGCTCAGTACGGCGACCGCGTCATCGGCCAATGCCTCAAGGGCTTCATAAACCGTATCTGTTTGCCAGGGCAGATTTGCGAAAGCAGCACGGTCGAAAGCGGACCGCTGCAGCCCAATCAGGTAGGCACCACCGTCCTGTGTCGGCCCCAGGACCAGACCATGTTGCTCCAGTTTACCTGCGGCCTGAAGCAGCATACCAGCATTGAGTTCCGGGCAATCGTTGCCGATAGCGATGACCCGCTCGTACCCCAGCTCAAATACAGATTGATAAGCATTCGCCAGGCGTTCGCCGAAGTTGGCGCCTACCTGCTGATCGCCCTGAATAACAAAGAGCGGAAGCCCGGTACGCCGCGCCTGCTGAATGGCATAGCGGTTGAACCGGCGGAAAAGCGCAGCACTTGCCTTTTGGCTGCCTGCCAGTGGCTTGCATCGTGCTTCGTCCTGCTCGTTGCGGAGGAAAAGCAAAAGGGCTGTGCTTTGCAGTTGGGTGCTCATCGGGTGCTAAAGTAGGGAAAAAATTGGTGGGGTGGGTGTCGGTGCGGGGACAGTAAGGGTTAGAAGCACGCTGACGCCGCTGATCTGCTCAACCGGGCCCGCCCCCAGCCCCGCTGGAGGGTCCTCCCGGAAATCAGTGCAAATCTGTGTAATCAGTCCAATCAGTGTTCCAACCTCCCCACGCACAGCAATCGTACACTGATGACGCTGATCTGACTGATGCTACTGATCTGCTTCGCTGGGCCCGCCCCGCAGGAGGACCCTCCCGGGAATCAGTGCAAATCTGCGCAATCAGTCCAATCAGTGTTCCAACTCCCACGCACGGCAATAGTACACTGATGACGCTGATCTCCGACTACCCAACACAAAAAAAGCAACGGATGCCAATCACCCGCTGCCAACCAATTTTCACAAAGTAGTGTATAAATACTTCTTTAGAAGTCGCCACCGCCGCCGCCATCATAGCCGCCGCCGTAATTGCCACGGCGCTTTTTCTGCTGATTGATGCGGTAGGAGAAAGTCAGACGGGCCTGACGGGCGCGCCACTGAAAATCGCCCTCGCTGTAGAAGCCAGTGCCTTCGTTGACGTAGCGCCAGCGGCGGGAGTTGAAGACGTCGCTAACCGAGAACGTCAGCGTGCCCTTCTTTTCCAAAATGTCTTTGCTCAGGGTCAGGTCCATATGGTACATGGATTTATCGCGGCCCTGTGGGTCATTCCGTGGCGCACGGTAGTTGAAGCGGACCTGCGTATTGAGCTCGTCCCAAAGCGTGATCTGCGAGGTCAGCCGGCCGAAGGAGGTAATGGCGTCTGCCCCCAGATCTTCGCCTGACTCAGTAGTACCGGAAATGATCGACCGGAAGAAATTGACGTTGCCATCCAAATCCCACCATTTGGTAGGGGAAACGGAGAAGGTGACGTCCACGCCATAGGCATCCTCAGTAGCCAGGTTTTCCGGCTGTGTGAAAGTGATGCCTTCTGAGTTGACCCGCTGAATGCGCTCGGTCTTGCCTGTGGTAAAGCGGTAGAAAACGCCCGCTGTCATAGAGGCATTATCCCAGTATTTCAGGTAGTTGATCTCGTAGGAGTCTGTAAATTCGGGGTCCAGGTTAGGATTACCGGTGAAGATGTTCCGCGCATCACTGAAGCTGAAGAACGGGTTCAGGCTCCAGAAGTTGGGCCGGTTGATGCGGCGGCTGTAGCTCACCTGCATGGAATTGCCGGACTCGCCCAGGTCGTAGCCCAGGAACACACTGGGGAACAGGTTGAAGTATTCCCTTGGATTGATCTGTTCCGTAGCCACCAGTTCGGTAATCATTTCGGTGTATTCTGCTCTCAGGCCCGCCTGGAAGGAGAAGTCGCCGTATTTATTCCCGATGCTCGTGTAAGCCGCATAGACATCCTCGTCGAACAGGAAGTTGTTGGTGAACTCAGGCAGGTTTTCCCACCCGCTCAGGCCAAATTCATCAACCCGGAAATTGGTCTCAATATCGCGCAAACCAGCCCGCAGGCCCACCTCAAACTTGCCTTCTTCAGCAAAGGGGCGCACGTAATCGGCTTGCCAGATCAGCTGCCTTTGAAGCTCCAGGTTGCTGGAACGCTGTTGGAGTTCGCTGGCTCCCGTTTCTTCAAACTCTGGCGTAAAGTAAGCTTCCGCGATGGTGGACGTCTCCAGCTCCTCGCTGTCCTGATAGCGGATGTCCGTGGTGAACTGATGCCCCTTGCCTTTGAATTCCTTACGGTAAGTCATGACATATTCCAGGTCGGCTTCTTCCTCCCGCTCGTTATCGGTACGGGTGCTGATGCCGATGGGGTTGTCGAGGCTGTTGATAAAATCACGGTAGGTAATCTCCGAGATGTTGTCGCCATCTTCCACGCTGTAGGTGAAATTGGCGGTCAGGGTACTGGTTTCGCTAAAGCTGTAGTCCGTGCCCACGCGGATGTTATTGTCCCATCCACCACGGGTGCGCTCCCGGGTCAAATCCTGGATGAACGTTGTATCCGGACCGAATTCGTTGGTGTCATAGACTTCCTGGTAGCGGCTGCCACTGCCGGGGCTCTGCCGGTAGGTCAGGCCATAGTTGGCAAAGAAATTCCACTTTTTGACGCGGTAGTTGGTATTGATGGCCAGGCCCGCTTGTTCCGGGTAGCCCCCGGTGATGTCCACCGAGCCATTCCAGCCTTTCCGTTTTTCTTTTTTGAGAATAATATTGATGATACCCGCCATGCCCTCGGCTTCGTAACGGGCACTGGGATTGGTAATGACTTCCACGCGCTCGATCAGGTTGGCAGGGATATTGCGCAGGCCATCGGTATCCCCTACCCCGACCAGGCTTGAAGGCCGGCCATTGATCAGAATGCGCACGCCGCCACTGCCGCGCAGGCTGACGTTGCCTTCCACATCCACAGTAACAGAAGGGACGTTGTCCAGCACATCTGTAGCCGAACCGCCCAGATTGGCCAAATCTTTCCCCACATTAAACACGCGCTTGTCCAGCGACATCTGCATACGGCTCTTTTCTGCCCGCACCTCTACCTGCTCCAGGGTTGTCGCATCCGGCTGCATTGCAATTTTGCCCAAATCGGCGCTCATCCGGCCACGGGCAATCTCGAAAGGCTTCGTTTCCAGCCTTTGGTAAGAAATATAAGCCACTTCCAGGTAGTAGCGGCCCGTGTTCAGCTCTATGGAGAAGATGCCCTCCCCATCGGTGATGCCACCCGTCACCAGATTGCTGTCCGGCAATGCATAAACCGATACGGTAGTGTATTCCAGTGGCGCGCCGGTAGAGGCATCTATGATTTGCCCTTTGACCAGCCCCTTCATGTCATCGCCCGGGTCCGAAGCGGGTGCATTTGCGGCATGCAAAAAGGGAAGGCTGAGCAAAAATGTGAGTAAGGTCAGGTGAAACTTCATGCTTGAATTTTATTTACTACAAAGGTAAGGGGCGATTCTATCGCTCACTTGTAGTAATGTTGAAGCAATTCTGAAGTTTAAACATTTGTCGGAAAAATCACACTTATTTCGTGCCAGCCATCCCGAAAATCGTAGTTAACAGACAGCCGGTTGGTATCGCAAATCTTCTTTACGATGGCCAGCCCCAGCCCCATCGACTTCTCCGATTGCTGGTTTTTGCGAAAGCGCTTGAAGAGGTCCCGCGTAGGAATGGCAGGGGGCGCACCGGTGTTGCGGATGAGCAGGCGCTCCTGATCCAGAAAAACCTCAATGGCACCATCTTCCTGATTGTGGCGGATGGCATTGCGCACCAAATTGGAGACCAGCACGTCCGCCAGGGTGGGGTCCAGCGCCATTTTGATGTTAGGCGCGATTTCCCGCTTCACCGGCAGGCCACGCAGCATCGCCAGCTCCTCAAAATTATCGATACAGGCGTTTACAATGGCCGAAAAATCAATCTTATGCTGAGCCCGGAACTCATGGTTCTCAATTTTGGTGAGCAACAGGAGCGCACTGCCCAGTTTGGACAAGCGCCGGAGGGCGGTCTGCGCATCGTCGATCAGCCGGAGCTGTTCCTGGTCCAGCGGCTGCGTTTCCTGCAGGAGCTCCAGCTTGCCGCGGGCGATGGACAGGGGCGTTTGCATCTCGTGGGAAGCATTCTCAGAAAACTCCCGCACGGTGCGGAAATCCCGCCTTGCCCGCTCCGTCATAGCCGATACAAAGGCATTGAGCTGCCGGAACTCCCGGGTAGTGGTCTTAGGCAACTCCAGGGGTTCAGACTGCTTGATATTGAAACCCCGGATACTGCTCAGGATACGCTGAAAGGGAGTCAGCAGCCAGCGGGTCACCAGAAAACTGGCAATCAGCATGCCCACACCGAGAATGAGAAAGAGCCGCCAGATGATTTCCACCACCACATCGTAAATATCATCCGATTCAATGAAAACATCAGTGATCGTGATATGGAAAAAGCTGCCGTCTACTTCCTTCACGGCTTCCAGCTTCCGGTAGGGCTCGGTTGCTCCTTCGCGGTAGGGATGGGGGGCGATGGTATCTGTAAACCGGTAAAACGTATCAATCTGCAGGTGGTCGCCCAGGTGTTCAATATTGGCTTTGCGGCGGCGCAGGATTTCCAGTGGGATGCCGTCCCGGATGTCATTGGCCATATCCTGCACCTCATCGTAGAGCGCGTAATCCGTCTCTTTGATCACCTCCGTTTCCACCACATGGTAGGTCACGTAGCCGCCGATGCCAAAGACCAGCACGGACACCAGGAGGTAAAAGACCGTTGTTTTGGCGATCAGGTTCATCGGTTGGTAAATTTATAGCCCAGCCCGTAGATGGTTTTGATGTGCTCCTCGCAGCCTCCGATGGCGATCTTTTTGCGGAGATTCTTGATGTGCTGGTACACGAAATCGAAAGAATCGAGCAGGTCCACATCATCGCCCCAGAGGTGCTCGGCGATCACCTGCTTGGTCAGCACCCGGCTTTTATTGGTGATAAAAAACAGCAGCAGCTCGTACTCTTTGACGGTCAGGGTGATGGGCTGATCGGAGACCGTCACTTCCCGGGTATCGGTATCAATACGGATGCAGCCATGCTCCAGCACCTTATGCCCCTGCTGACGGCGGCGGCGGAAGATGGCATTGAGGCGGGCATTGAGCTCGGACAGGTGGAAAGGCTTGGTCAGGTAGTCGTCGGCTCCGAGTTCCAGCCCCTTGATCTTATCGTCCAGCGCATTTTTGGCGGAGATGATGAGCACGCCCGTTTCCGGGTTCATCCGCTTGAGCAGGCGCAGCAGGTTGAGGCCGCTCCCATCGGGCAGCATCAGGTCGAGCAGCACAATATCGTAGGTGAACGACAGGAGACGGTCCTGGGCTTCCGCAAAGTTGCGCGCCGCCTCACAGACCACATCGCCCCGGCTGAGGTACGCCTGAATATTGTCTACCAATTCCTGCTGGTCTTCTACAATGAGCAATTTCATAACAACAAAGGTAAAAAGCGATTTTGTAGGAATTTTGAAGTGCTACTGCCTCACATCCAATCCTCCCCCCGGCTCTCCACCCGGTACAGCACGTAGTCCTGCAGCGCCCGCGCCAGGCCCAGCGGCAGAAAAGGCACCCGCACCGAGCCCCCCGCCGTATACAACTCCACAGAAGCCAGGTCCCGGCGCCGCTGAAAAAACGACTGCCGGATACGGATAGACTGCACCTTATACACCGGCAATAACGTAATCGTCCGCCCCAGCACCCCCTCGGAAGTCTTCAGGTATTCCGGCGACAGCCACAACCGGAAACGCTGCTGATACGCCCAAAGGTACAAGCCCCCCAGCACCGGAAAACCAATCGCCGGAAGGGCAAAGCGGGGCTCCTGCAAAAAGTACCCCAACGCGCCGAAAATAACCGCAGGCAACAGCATAAACCGGATGTACCAGATAAAATACGCTTTGGAAATAGAATGCCCCCGGAACGCCGCCTCCGCACTGCCCGCAAAACTCGAATGCACCACATCATCTACCTGCACGGATTTGCAACCGGGTATGGAAATTTGCTCCGCCGCCCGCTCCGAGCCCGAAATCGCCTGATGAATGGACACCCGGAACAGCCCCAGCAACCGCCGCAATGGATTGTCCGTCCAGCGGATAAGCTGAATCTTGCGCTTCTGCATGGAAGCTTCCCGGCGGTTAAACAGCCCGGCTTTCAGCTGAAAACCCTCCCGGCTTTCAAAAAACTGCAAATCGTAATGCTGCGTGACCGTCCGGACCAGGGTCAGAAAGAAGGCCACCACAAACAATATAGCTGCCAAAATCAGGAAGCCCCAGAATCCCGGCTGCAGCATCGGCCAGCGCTCAATCAGGGTTTTGACCAGGTCCTGCTCAAAGGCACCGGCCACGGTGAACAGAAAGCCGAATACCGTCCCCACAATCACCCCGGCCGTCGCGAGGTGGTTTTGGGTCACCCCAATCCGCAGTAAATCTTCAAACGACAGGCGAAGGACTAAGGACTGCGCAACCGGAGCATTTCGCTCAGGAGCTTCCGGATCCAGCCCCGCCCGTTCCTGGGCTTCCTCCCGCTTTTGCTCCAGCACATAAGCCCGCATGGCTTCGGCATCTTTGCGCTCCAGGGCATCAATCGTCACCTCATGCCCGCTGCTGCCGGCAGAGTCGACCCGCAGGCTCACCACACCCAGCAGGCGGTGCAGCACGTTCTGCTCAATGTACAGATTCTGAATGCGCTCAAAGGGGAGCTTCGTCAGGCTGCGGTTGAACACCCCTTTCTGAATCACCAGCTGATCTGCCTCCAGGTGAAAAAAGTAACGGAAGTAGGCCACCACCGAAACGCCCAGCGAAAACAAGCCACCGATCACAACGGTGGCATTCATCAACAGCTCTGTGTTGCTCTGCTCCTTGTTGCTGCGGAAAAGAAAGACCAGCAAAATCGGCCAGGCCGCCCGCAGAATACGCACCACGAATTTGTAAATAAAAATCGCGATCGCCGCTTGCGCCTGCCGGCGGGGCTCCAGGAAATTCAGCTCACTCCTCTTCATCCGCCGCTACTTTTTGGGATAGGAAATTGCGGATGCGCTCAGCGTCTTCTCTTTTCAGGCCAGGGATGACCAGGTCGCTCTGACTGCCACCGGCGGTAAAAACCGAAAGGCTCGACAGCCCAAACTGCCGCTCAATCACCCCTTGCTCTACCTCGCTGTGCTGAATCCTCGTGAAGGGTACGACCGTCACCGACCGGAACAGCAAGCCTCGGCGGTACATCAAATCGTGCTGCCGTACCGCATACCCTTTGATCCGGAACCCCAGATAGCGCAGCACCGTGGTCATCAACAACAAAAACACCCACAGTCCGGCAATGCTCCACCGAACCACCGGCGGAAAACCTTCCGCAAAAAAAGTATAGGCCAGGAATACGCCCAACACCCCAAGCCGGAACAGCCAAAGCCCGATCAGGTCCACCCGGAGATAAGCCTTGTCGAGCCCCTGCCATTCCACCTCCGCTACACTGGGCAGCTCTTCTAATGACAATTGTGCGTTTTGGAATAATGCATTCATGCTTCCAAAATAGGCACTCTGCGGTGATTTTCAAATATTCGGATTCAGATCATCCCTGTGCTGCTGCTTAAATAGCCCCTCCTTCTTTGCGGCGCTTGCTCTTCCTACACGACGATGGTACGCTGATGCCCCTGATCTGCCCAACGGGACCCGCCCCGCTGGAAGGCCCTCCCGGAAATCTGTGCAAATCTGCGTAAATCAGTCTAATCTGTGTTCCAGCCTCCCCACGCACGGCAATAGCACACTGATGCCGCTGATCTGACTGATGACACTGATCTGCCCAACGGGACCCGCCCCGCTTGAGGGCCTTTCCAGGAATCAGTGCAAATCTGCGTAAATCAGTCCAATCCGTGTTCCAACTCCCTAGGCACAACAATAGTACACTGAGGACGCTGATCTGACTGATGACACTGATCTGCCCAACGAGACCCGCCCCGCTGAAAGGCCCTCCCGGGAATCAGTGTGAATCTGTGTAATCAGTCCAATCTGTGTTCTCCTCCCACGCACGGCAATCGTACACTGATGCCGCTGATCTGACTGATGACGCTGATCTGCTGTACTGGGCCCGCCCCGCTGGAAGGCCCTCCCGGGAATCAGTGCAAATCTGCGTAAATCAGTCCAATCTGTGTTCCCATCCCCCTCCGCGAGCTCTGCACAGAACCGCTGCGCCCTTCGCGTGAAACCCTCAAATCATCCGCCGCGCCCCAGCAATCTCCCGCTTCACAAAAGGCTTCAACCGCTCCACCGCCTGCAACAGCAGCACCTCCTCACTTGGGAAAGGCACCGGCTGATTGCCTATCCGCTGCCGGGACTGCCTGCTCAGCGCCCGCTTGTCTCCACGGAACGTCGCCGCGTAATTTTCAAAAACCGCCTCCGCAAACAGGGGCTCCGTATGGATCAAATTATCCGTAGACCGGTCCACAAACTCCAACCGGCCGCTGACCCTCGCTGTCTTGTTCTGATAATTTTCCAGGATCAACGCCCGCACCGTCACCTCCCGGGGCTGTGTAATGTCGTTGCCCAGGGAATCCTTCGCCACATTGCCGTTGGCATCAAGGACATACTCCCAGCCATCTTCCACCACAGCCGTCTCCTCGTACTCCCGCTCGCGGACCAGCCCGGGGCTGATTTCAATGCGGTTGATGCGCATCACCACCTCATAGTCATAACGCAGCCCTTCTACCGGACGGGTATGATAGACCTTCCACTGACTGTTCATGTCCTGAACGGCTATTGCGGTAAGCTCCCGCTCAAAAGCGTTGGGGATCGCCACCGGTGCCTCCTGCCGCATGCTGACCAGGATGTGCGTTGTGCCCAGGTACAGTGCCTCCTCCTGCAGCTGTTCCACATCCCGGTAACGGCTAAAGTATTGCCGGATGCGGTCCAGCTCAGCATACGCCCGGCGGGCTGCCAGCCGGTCTTCTCCCTGCCGGGCATCCCGGAGCAGGCGTTCGGCTTCCGCATAGTGGAATGCGGCCGCCTTTTCCCGGCTCTCCATTTCCAGCTCGTCTACCTTCACAAAACGGAAATTGGCCTTAATGCCTTCCTTAGAGACCAGGGGCAACAGAGGCGCCACCGCCTCCTGACGCTTGCGGATACTCAGGTAATGCTCGTGAATACGCGCCCAGTTTTCCGGCCGGTTCTGCCGCTTGAGGCGGTCCGCAGCGGACAGGTCCCGCTGATTGGCTTTCTGAAAAGCTTCCTCCAGCGCCAGCACAAACTTGGTCTTCTTGTTCTTTTTGCCGGCCAGACGGCGGGCAGCTACCTCAATGGCGGCTTCGTAGTTGCCCCGCTCCACCAGTTTCTCCGGAGACACGCAGGAGCTCAGGCTTACGATAAGTATAACAATCAGGGAATAGGAATACCGGGTACGCATAGTGTGTGGGTTTTTCTTGTCCCCAAGGTATCACCCCTGCCTACCCGATGTTCCTAAATTGGCGTTAAGCCGCGTGAAGATTCTGTTAAAAAATCTTAAGCAGGCAATATCAGCTCTTAAATACTTTTAAGACCGCTCTTCCCACAGGCGCACAATCTCTACAATGGTCCGCACGGCGGCCTCCATATCCTGCACCGAAGACCATTCCTCCTTAGAGTGGAAAGCGTACTCGCCGGCAAAGATATTCGGGCAGGGCAGCCCCATGAAGGACAAACGGGAACCATCCGTCCCGCCCCGGATGCTGCGCTTTTGAGGCTCCAGCCCCACCCGGCGCATGGCTTCTTCAGCATAATCCACAATCTCCGGGCGCTGTTGAATCATCTGCTTCATATTGCGGTACTGCTCCTTTACCACAAATTCTGCTTTGGAGTGCGGGTATTGCTGCATGACCTGATCCAGATAGCCTTTCAGTTCGGCTTCGTGGGCCGCCAGCTTTTCATCCTCAAAATCACGGATGATGAACTGCAACTGTGCCGACTCTGCCCCACCGCTGATGCTCACCGGGTGGACAAAGCCTTCTTTTCCGTCCGTTGTCTCCGGAGACAGGCGGTCTTTGGGCAGGGCAGCCACCAGGTCAGCCGCAATCTTCAGGGCACTTTCCAGCTTGCCTTTGGCAAAACCCGGGTGAATGCTCACGCCCGTTATATTAATGGTAACGGCATCCGCAGAGAAGGTCTCATCTTCCAGGCTGCCCAGGCGCTCCCCATCAACAGTATAGCCAAAATCGGCATTCAGCTTTTCCATGTCCACGTGGTCCACGCCCCGGCCGATTTCCTCATCCGGCGTAAACAGGATGCGGACTGCCCCGTGCTTCACCTCCGGGTTTTGGGTGAAGAAGTGCACCGCGTCCATAATCTCCGCCACCCCGGCTTTGTTGTCGGCCCCCAGCAGGGTGGTCCCGCTTGCCGTGACGATATCGTGCCCGACTTTATGCTTCAGTTCCGGGTGGTCTTCCGGGTTGAGCTGTACGGCAGGGTCATCGGGCAGCGTCAGCACGCCCCCGTCGTAATCCTTATGCACCAGCGGCTTCACGCCTTCCCCGCTGCAATCGGGCGAGGTATCCACGTGCGAGCAAAAGCAAATGGTAGGCACCTGTTTGTCTGTATTGGCAGGCAGGGTGGCGTAGACGTACCCGTGCTCATCAAGGTGGGCATCCGCAATGCCCATCGCTTTCAGCTCTTCCACCAGCAGGCGGCTGAGGTTCTTCTGCTTTTCTGTAGATGGGAAGGTCGTCGATGCCGGGTCAGACTGTGTATCGATCTGTACGTACCGCAGGAAACGGTCCAGTACGGTGTGGTTAATGGTAAGGCTCATTATTTTTGCCCGCAATTTAGGGAATTTGGAGGGTAAGTGCACGCGAAGACCGCAGAAAAGGGGCTGCTTTAGGGTGGGGAGTTCATGCGAGGTAAATTTCACGCTAAGGGCGCAATGGGAATTGCACGCTAAGGGCGCAAAGTGTGTAAACGCAATCTCCCTGGCCAAACCGCTTCAACCGATGCTGCCCCTCGCGTGAAAACGCTGTGCACGCTGCCTAAAAACCGCTGCGCCCTTCGCGTGAAACCCCTAAGGCAAACTATTCTGAAAAGCCATCCAAGCCTGCGCATCCGAGTCAAAAGCCGTATCGCACATGCGCTCTTCTGCCTCCATATTGATGGCCTCCACCCGGTTGTCCGGGTTGGGGTGCGTGCTCAGAAACTGCGGTGGGTTTGCACTGCCCTGATCAATCAGCTTCTGGAAAAAGCTCGCCGCACCGTTCGCAGCGTACTCCGTTTCGCAAAGATAGATGACTGAAAACTGGTCCGCCTGCGACTCATCATCCCGGCTAAACTTCAGCCCCAACAGACTGCCCAGGACATTGGTCAGCAATTCCTGATCCTGCCCGAGCAGCAGGCCCAGCAAGGTCGCCACCCCGTACTGCTGCGTAAGCTGTTGGGTAGAATGGCGCAGGTCAGCGTGAGCAATCTCATGCCCCATAACCCCCACAAAGTCATCTTTTTCATCCAAAAACTTAATCAGGCCGGTGTACACAAAAATATAACCGCCCGGTGCAGCAAAAGCATTCAGCGTCTCCGGGTCATCAATAATGTAGACCTCCCAGGCAAAATCCTGTGCATACTTCACCTCGCCGCTCGCCAGGATGTCATCCACAATATCCTGCAAAAAAGCATAAGCCTGCGGGTACTGCCCCTGATCCAGGATAGGGTATTCCTGAGGGTTCGCCAGGATTTCATCCCGCAGTTCTCTGCCCAGCATTTTGTCGTCCTCGATAGAGAATAAATTAATACCGCCCCCGCGGTCATCATCACCGCCACAGCCGGTGAAACCCACCGCACTAATTAGCAATACAAAAGCAAGCAGGGTCATCTGAATGCGCTTCATCATGTTTGTTTTTTAGTTTAGATGTTTTGACGCCCAAAAGCCGGGGCAGTCACATTTTAGGAACGGCAGCAGTGGTGGTTAAAGTTCATGGGCGCACTCAAAGTTTTCTTAATTTGGTAAAAAACGGGCGGCTCCGGGAAGGTTGCTGACTACGTCATGCTTTGTCTATCGGTATAGGCTACGTCAGCCAGAGTAGGTTGGTCCACAGCAAGGCCCAGCCGAGGTTGAGGTTGGTCCACAGCAAAGTCCCGCCGAGGTTGAGGTTGGTCCACAGCAAGGTCCCGCCGAGGTTGAGGTTGGCCCACAGCAAGGCCCAGCCGAGGTTGAGGTTGGCCCACAGCAAGGCCCAGCCGAGGTTGAGGTTGGCCCCGGGCAAAGCCTAACCGAGGTTAAGGTTGAGAACGCCGCGCGGTCTTCCCGGAGACGACAATTAATTGTCGCGCCCCAGGCGAGCATGCCACACCGACCGGCAACGCTCGTCTCCCCCGCAGGAGACCGTCAACGGTCGGCCCAGGAAGCCACTTCCTGGCGCTTCTCCGGCCAACGTAGCCTTTTGCAGAGTCGGCAACCTTATCCTGCTCCAGGACCGCCCACGGACAACCTCATCCTCGGATTGCCCAGG
>JANSXW010000013.1 GCA_024742755.1 bacterium
CACGCTCACCGTTTGGCTGGCTTCGCAGCCGTTGCCGTCTGTGAAGGTGTAGGTCACATCGTACGTGCCTGCACCCGCTGCACTGACGTCCAAAACAGCGGTCCCCGCTGCGTTATTTGGCGTAAAGCCGGCTGCTGCCGTGGTGCTAAAGCTGCCGCCCGGAGGAGTCGCCGTGAAATTCATGTCGCTGCCGTCTATGCAGACATCGGCAGGATCGTTCAGGGTGACGGTGGGCAGGGTGAGGTCAGGTGTGGTGACTGTATAGTCCACATTACACCCATTATCCATATTGAAGACCCGGATGGTGTACTGTGTATTGTGCATGAGCCCCGTAAAAGAACCGGTTCCGCCGCTCACATCAATATTGGCTGCATCACCATAGTCAGGGCCTGTATAGGTACTGCCGGCACTAATACCGGCTTCATCGCCGTTCATGACCATAGTTAGGTCGATGGTGGCGTTGTTGGTTACAGCGCCTGCCACGCAAGTACCTGCAGCGGGTGTAGCTACAGCAGTAGGACTCACACAAGAGACCGGGGCATAGCAAAACCCGGTGATCCATTGAGATGACGCGGAACCACCGTAACCCCAGTCTGCCGGTGTTCCTTCATTTCCCGTTCCGGTGATATTGCCTACTGACCAGACAATTTCATCAACGAGAGCTCCGCCTAAGTCAATTGCCATCGCTCCATCGGTATTGTCCGTTAAGCCATATACAAAAATCTGGCTGGTTGCCGGGTCGATCTGATAGTCTACATGAGTAGCATCAAAAGGAGTAAA
Source organism: bacterium (assembly GCA_024742755.1). Classification (GTDB taxonomy): domain Bacteria; phylum Bacteroidota; class Bacteroidia; order Chitinophagales; family Saprospiraceae; genus Phaeodactylibacter. The sequence goes on from JANSXW010000013.1 coordinate 781, forward strand.
GATAAAAGTAGATGGATCAATCGGTGTACCATTATTGCTAAATAATAGTACAGATACTTCTGCCGTATTATTGGGGTCGGCAAAACGCTGGTCCATACCACCAACGTAGAACTGATTCATCTCGATGGCATTATCGAAGGTGATGGTCTCCGTAGGCATAGTGGCAATGCTATTGGCCGATGTTGAACCGGTCAGACGCAGGCTTCCATCGCAGCCAAAAGTATTCCCGCCAGGCGCGTAGACATTCGGGCCGGGATCTCCTCCGCTCGGTGTATTGCCAGAGAAAGTAGCGGTAATATTATTGCCCATACCGTCAAAATTGGTATAGGTTTGAGGCGTGAGGAGCGCATTATTGGGATCTGCACCCGCACCGTCATCTCCATCTACCCAGCCGGTACCGCCATTCCAACCCATATCATTCCAGGCGATAAGTGACTCGCCAGTCTCGCAGGTGAAGGGGCAGGAAGGCCCGCAGTCAATCGTCGGCGTCGTAAACACCACATCCCGCGAACAACCGTTGCCCATATTGAAGAGGCGGACCACATAGGTTTGCCCGTGCTCCAGGTTGCTGAGCGTTAAGGTTCCGGAAGAAACATCAAAAAGGTTGGGATTGGTAGAGGGGTCGCTATTATAAATCGGCCCGTTATAACTGGAATTACCCGGGAGGGTGATACCCGCTACATCAGCATTGGTGATACTGCCAATGGTAACGGAGGCGTCATTATTGGCCGTCGAGCCAGAACAAGTGCCCTGGGCCGTCACCGGAGCCGCATTGGTCGGCGGGTCTGTTGTACAGATTTCAACTGTCACACTGAAAGCGCCACATTGATTATTGGTACCGGTGCCATCCGCAGTCAGGGTATAGGTAGCACAACCTGTGCCCGTAACCGTAATGGAGTTGTCACAACTTTCATAATCAAAAACGCCATTGGCATCCGCCGTTTCCGCCCAGGTGCCTTCGGCGATGATGCCCTCACAGTCGAGTACTTCCTGCAGGAATATCGTTTCATCATTTACTCCATCGTAACAGACGGTATTATTGATATTTTGGGTGGAGGGGGTAGCACAACACTCCGTGACCACCCCGATGGCCTTGGGGCGGCCGTTCATCGGATTACCGTAATTGAGTGCCGATAGCTCGGTGAGATCGGTCTGGAAAACAGAAATACAGTTTACCTTACTGCTCACATACACCCGGTCGGAAGCGCTGCTGTAGGTAACACCCCGGGCACCACTAAAACCAGGCACCCCGTTCATGACATTCCCGACCAACGGGTCAGCCGGGGCCGTTACAGAAGCCAATGGAGTCCCGGTCGGGCTGTATTTTACCAAAACCGGCTGATTATGGGTACCGGAAATCGTCTGCCGCTCGATAATATAGAAGTTGCCGGCGGCGTCACGGGTGATGCCCATGCCGTTTTCATCCCCATCTGCTGTACCGGTAGCCGGTTCCGAAAGATTGAACAAAAGCGTACCGCTATTAGCCGGTGTGCCAAAACCTGTCGTATAAAAGCTCAAATCCAGGGGACCGGTATAGACACTGCCCGGATTGCTCCGCTGTACGGCGTACCAGTTGTTGTTATCAACGTAAAAGCCCCAGACGACCGGCCCGCTTCCGATCACTGCGTCTGCGCCGGGATAAAGTTCCATTCGGCCCAGGCTGTTCCCGGTGCAAAGGTCAATAGCATATACATAGCGATGCTGATTATTATGGATATACAACACATTATCTTTGAAACCATAATTGACCGTCCGCAAAGCCGTACCGGCATCGAAGCCGGACCCGGAAGAATTATTCAGCCAGGGGCTCAGGGTTATGTTGCCAAAGGGGTCGAACTGATAAATATCACCAGAAGAGGACTCGGCGATATACAAATTGCCGTTCAAATCCTGGGCAATACCGTGCGGGTCCGTAAACTGAGGACTCTGTGTAAGTCCGGCAAACCACGGCGCACCAATTTCGGTAACCGCACCGTTGTTGTTCTCATCCACGGCGAATTTGTGGATGAACTCCAGGTCGGTGTCGTTGAGGTAGAGGTAATCGGTGCAGTCGCAGGATTGTGCCTGCAGCATGGATGATCCCGGGAAAACAAGTCCAGATAATAAAACAACTAAGGTGAGCACCCGGAATCCCTGCCTTTTGAAAAGAGCAGGATATCCGTTGCAGGTCGAATTGGAGGTTGTTTCTTTCATGAGTTCCAAGTTGGAGTGTTGTTATCGCTTATGATTTGTGGTACGAACTGAAGGCTTTAGGCAAAAACTGATTCCTGCTTTGAGCAAAACTTCAATAGTGAACGGGCATAGCATACCCAATTCACACATATGACAAAAGTCCTCTATATTCCTGGTACAGGAGAAGACACTTTTGGCTGTTTACCCACCCCCAAACCCGGAGGGCAGTGGATTCAAGGCAACCGGGAGATTATATGCTATTGCCCGCAGGGTGTCTGCTGTGCAGGCCATCCATCCTGACCCGGACATTGACCTGTATACTGTAAACCGCAGCTTCGGGCACAATCCGATAAGTACCACCCTGCAATGTAAGGCTGGCACCTGTCGTTCCTACCCGGTAACCAACCGGTTCAGGCAGCTGAAAAAATCCGTCGCGGAAGTATCTGTTTTTGGCGCATTCAGAAAGGCTGCTGCATAAAAAGTGAAGCTTCAAAACCGCTCCGCCTCCGTAGTGCAACACAGCAGTCCCTGACTGGCACCCTGAAGGCTTATACAAGCCGGAGTTGTAGTGCAGGTCTTCAAACCTGCAAATCCCCTGACCTGTACAATGCGCACCGGGGGCTCCGAAAACCACCTTGCTAATGGCTGCGAAAGAAAGCGGCCGGGGGGCTGTTAACCTGAAATCAGGGTACAACGCTTCACCATTGCCATGACTGACAATACCGTATTTTGAAGTCATCAAATTTGTTTTTGCGCCCTGTCTTGCTCAGGCAGCGCCTTATATTCTCAGGCTTTTGGAGAAATGATATCGACGTTGATCACTCCATCCAGGAGGACAGGCAAAAATGGTTGGCCGTTTGTAAATCTGGAAACTTTCATATGTTCAGTCGTTTGTTTTCGAAAGACAAGTAAGTTTAAGGGATCAGATTCCAGAGTGATAAGGGGGACGGTATTTATCCGTTACGGGGCTTTTTCCATGCTAAGAAATCACATAAATTATTTTATTCATATGTGACCAAATCAAAAGTATAAAATACTACTTAACAGCACTCAGACACTTTCCGGCATTTACCCACCCCCTATTTTTTCATCTTGCCGGATAACTTGATCATTGATGCGCTAAAACCAGTTGCTATAACCGGGCAAGCAGTACTTCCCAAAGTACTTCGTAGGGTATAATCTCAATTTCAAAAGGTTGCCTGGCGAGCTCCAAAGGGAGGTTGTTCAGCTGTTGCAGCTCCTCCCCGGCTTTCTCCATGACCACCGCTTTGTCAAAGGCATTCTTGGGCAAAAGCAGCAGCAGGCGCATGAAAAGCTCGCTCCGGCGGAGCTCTGCCTGATTTTTCAAATACCTCGACCGGTATTTATCGAGCGCTTCTACCCTGTCTACGAGCTCCATGCGGTCTTTGCTGATTGTTTTAAGCAAAATCTCCAAAAACAGGATGGGGATATTCATGCCTTTTTTGTCTTTGGAAAACACCTCAATTTCGTTGAAGAAACGAGCCGGGCGGAAATCCCGGACCCATTCACGGGACAGCACACCGGCTTCCTGCAGGAAATAAAGGTAAGCCTCAGCGATCCTCCATGACTCCTGAACATTCTGCGGTTGCCGCCCGAGGTTTCGGTGTGCTGTTACATTGGTAATGACTTCCGCTGCTGCTTCGTAATTTTGGCTATGCATATTGAGCAGGGTCAGTACTTCCTGTACCTTGAACCAGTTGAAATCGCCCTCGGTAACATAGTTTTTGCAGTGTACGGCAGCCTCGAAAGCAGGTTCAGGTTGCTGCAATTGCAGATAGCAGACCAACCTCTGATAGGAAAAAACCTGAAGGGGAACTGTGGCGCTATACGGCTTGGCTTCAAAAAACTGAATCGCCCGCTCGCAAACCTCTAGTGCCTGCTCATAGTCATTCACCACGGTGAACTGACTGACTTCCAGCAATCTTCCGCAAAGGTGCAGCTGATAGCTGTCGTATTTTCCGAGTGCAGGTTTGACCGAAAGGTAGCTTTCAACCGCTTGCTTTTGCAGTTCCCGTTTGGTGGCTTTTTCGTTGACGAACTCAACGGAAAGCGACAAATACAGCTCCTCAGCCAGGCTTTCTTCAATCCACCGCTGCTGTGTGGCTTTGTATTCCTCGTTGTAGGCTTTATACTTTTTGGGGTCGCCTTCAATGGTACCATAATAGACCCGCAACGTGTGCAGCAAATCAATCAGCAGTTCCGTGAATTCAAATTTCCGGCTGATTTTCAGAAGTTTCAACATAATGGAAAGGGCAGCCGTGTGGGCCTGCTTGCCCAGGAGTATCTTTGCCGCTGCCCACTCTCTGTAGGCTTCGAAGTAGGCATTCTGACGGTCTTTGTAACCGGAGCGCTTGAGGTCAATCAGGAACAGGGAGTTTAGCAGCCGGCTTTTAAGCGTCCCCCTGAGCTTTTGGTAGCCCGAATGGCTCTTGTCCTTGCCGTAGAGTTGTTCCGCTGCCGAGTCATCATCTGCTACTGATTCCTGTTGCAACAGATCGTACAGCTGCTGAATCATAGAGTCCGCCTTCTCTCCTGATGTGCTGAAGAGTTCAACGGCCCTTAGCTTCCTGGGCGTCACGATTTGTGCAATTTCTAGGAGGTCTTTCATGAGTTATTTTGTGCAATTATTCCAAACCTTAGGCATGCTACGCAAATGCATAGCTGCTATCAAAATCAACTGCCTGCATACCTGAAAGCTTGTCAACAGCCCTAAATGGAACCGGGCACTTTGCTGAAAGGCCTTTCAGTTAAACAATGACAGGCAGGTTCCTTTCCTGCAGCGCATACTTGTCTGACCTGTTTTACTTTTCGACGGCCGCAGTTTGTGGTTGGGAGTCTGCACATTAACCCTTACCTTGAACGGTTAAGGCAGCATTAAATGGCGGTAATAAATTTTGCGTATGGGGAGTATCTGCGTGCCTCCAATCAGGGGACGCAGCAGATTACGATCAATCGGCGTATTTTGGGCTATTGTTTGGGCTTATAAAAGTAACGATTCTGCACCGAAACGCCCTAAACAGTTCCGGCTCAAAACAACTCAACCGCTCCATGAAAGCAGGATGCAGGAGGGCTAAATGTTACGTAACCTTTTGATTTTCTGACATCAGCAAGCATCCCCTTCATCAATCCGACATTAAAACTAAACCGAAGCAGCTACACAAAAGGGTAGCTGCTTTTCATTGCCGCCGCTGGCATTCCCGGGCTGTGGGAAGCGCTGTCTGCCTAAAACAAGGCTATGGCCTTTACAGGAGTGGTGTAGTTAAATGTTGCCCGGATAGGCGATTGTTGAGCAAAAACTTCCGGGAAAGACGGCTTTCCCTGCCAATTGTAGCTTTCTGCCTGGCCTGGCGTTCGTTTTTTTTAAGAAAATCTGTTTTCTTGCAAAGCGAAACTTAAGAATTGTTGCAGGCACTTTTTTCAAATCCACTGCAAAGTAATGCACTACAAAAGTTATGATCAAAATAGCACTTATTGAAGATGATGCTGCTTACCTCTACAGCCTCAGGCGCAGGATACAGCTTGAACCCGACATCCGGTGCCTGATTACGGCATCATCTGTAAAAGCCTTTTGGGAAACCCTGCCGCGCCTGGCTTCCATAGATGTTATCTTCATTGATATAGACATGCCCGAAATGAGTGGCATAGAAGCGTTGCCTGGCCTGCGAAAGCGGTTTCCGGAGGCCAAGCTGGTGATGCTCACTCAGTGCGAAGACCGGCAGGCGCTTTTCCAGGCCTTTACCAACGGGGCCGACGGCTATCTCTTAAAGGATTTTCCAATCCGGGAGTTTCCCGGCTTAATTGAGGTTATCCGGGACGGAGGCGCGCTGATTTCCCCCAAAATGGCCAGATGGCTAATCGGTTACTTTCAGCCCGACCCCAAACCGGAATCCCCGCTTACCCCCCGGGAAGAGCAGTTGCTTCAGCTTTTTGCAGATGGCCACAGCTACGAAGAAACCGCTGCCATGATGGGGATTACAGTGAATGGGGTCAAATACCATGTCAAAAAAGTATATACCAAACTGAATGTAGATAACCGAATTGACGCGATTAAGAAAATGCAGGAATAATGAGTGCCCCCAATGGCTACGGAAATGGTATCCTCCGGAACACCCCCCGGTTGTTCCTGTTGCTTCCTTTCGTTAGCCTGATCTGTTCGGTAGCTTATACACAGCCCCCTGCAGACACCATTAGTTGGGAAAGCCTTTCATTTGAAGCGTTACAGGCAAGGCTTGACGCAGCAAAATCGCCGGAGGAGCGCCTTCCCATTATCAACGCAGGCATCAGCAAAGCTAAAGCGGCGAACCATGCTCTCCGGGAGGCGGAGTTCAGCTATTTGCTGGCCTCCCTTTACGGAAAGCAAGGCCAGTACCAGTCTGTAAGAAAAATCGGGAAGCGCCCCATAGTGCTCGCCAAGAAGGAGGGTGAACATTACCTGGCCCTGAAACTCTATAATCTTTATGCGGGATACGGGTACTATTCCCTGCAGGCCTTCGAGCCCGCCATTGAGCTGTATACCGAAGCACTGCAGTACGCCGGGGAGCACCGGCAGGCTTTAGGCGACAGCCTCTATACCAGAATAGCAATCCAGGTTTTCCCGCCGCTCTCAGAGTCCTATTTCAGGACCGGCCAGTATTCCCTGCACCTGGAAACGATCAAAGCCTACCAAAAACTGGCGATAGCATCCGAATCGCCCCTGGCTATGGCTGCCGCCGCGATAACGGTCGGGGCTTCTGCGATCAAGTTCAACAACTATGCACGCGCCAAACAGGTCCTTTTGGAAGGATATGCATTCATCAAAGATACGGACTACACCACGCTCAAGTTCAATTTCTTTATCAACCTATTTGACATTTACATGAAGGAGGGACAACTGGACTCCGCCCTGCTTTATGCACAACTGCACCATGACCTGGCCATCCAAAGAGACTTTCCCTTTGACCGCTACACTTCCCTTTACAGGCTGGCTGAAATTGACATCCTCCGGAAGGACTACGAGCTGGCGTTGGGAAAGCTGGAAAAGTGCTTTGCATTCTTCAGTAATGAAAACGCGCCTATCCGTATAGGCAATATTCATCTCTTGAAGTCCAAAACGCTCAGCGGGCTTGGGCGCGAGCAGGAAGCACTGGCGGAGATCAGGCTGGCTAAGGCTTACACAGATACCATCGCAGACCTCTATTTTCTCAAAGAACGGCTCAGGCAGGAAGCTGATCTGTACTATCAGACCGGTGCCACGGCTAAGGCTTTTGAAGCACTGCAGCTTTACAATGAAGCTTCCGACAGCTTGCGGCAGCAGGAGTTATCCAAAGAGATAGAAAGCATGCAGGTCAGCCTGCAGCTTCAGGCTCAACGGCTTAAAACCCAGGAGCACCAAACTGCGCTGTTGCAAAAAGAGAATCAGCTCTTGCTCTCAGAGCAAAAAAGCCGGCAGCTGACATGGATTTTGCTGGCATTGTTCCTCCTTTTTGTCCTCCTCCTGATTGGGCTGCTGCTGGAACGCAGGAGGTCTTTGCGGGCAGCCAGAAGCCTGAGCGAACAGACCAATCAGCAGCTTGATGAATTGCTGACCGCTATGCGCAACCATGCCAGCCTGCTTACCCGGGAACTTGCCGGTCACCCTGACGCGGTCCTGCTACCTATCCGTTCTGAGCACAACGCACCGGAACCGGAAGAAGCACCACAAAGCTCCGGGCGCAAACTGCAACAGCTCAAGTCTTTCGTTAACCGGGAGCAGGAACTGCTTACCAAAATCCGCAATCTTGCCCAGGAGAAGGAAGAGACCCTGAAGTCTTTCAACTATATCGTTGGGCACGATCTCAAAATTCCGCTACGCGCTGCCCTCAACATTATCGCTTTGCTGGAAGAGGAGCTCCCCGGCGCCGACCCCGAACAACTCCGCCCACATTTCCATTATCTCCAAAGCAGCCTTGAGCAATTGGCCAAAATGCTGGATGACATCATTCAATATGCACAGGCTGACCGGCTGGCCCTTCAACCCAAACCCATACAGCCTGCAGGCATTATACGAGCCATCTGGAAACAACTTGAGCACGCTGTGCCAGACTTGCCGGAGGATACTACATTGCAGCTGCCCGATCATTTGCCAGAGGTTTATGCCGACCCGCCTCTTTTCCGCCTCGTGATTACCAACTTGCTCACCAATGCCATCAAGGCTACTGCCCGAACACCCAGGCCTGTCATCCGGATCAGCGCACAGCCCGACGGGCCTTTTCTTAAGCTTCTGGTATCCGACAACGGTATGGGCATTGCCTTGCTCAATCAGCAGCGGCTGTTCTCCCTTTTCAAGTCTGTGCACAACCGGCAGGAATTCCCCGGCACGGGTGCAGGCCTGGCCATCGTCAAGCGCATCATGGAGCGGCATGAAGGCCGCATAGAGGTAGAAAGCCCCGGTAAAGGGAAGGGCACTACGGTTGCTATCAGTTGGCCCATTCCCAATCCTTGATGTAACCAACGACAGGCAACCCTTCTGAAGCGGATACGCTTTGTACCATTCCCACCTTTACGTTACTAAAGAATTTCCATACACCTTTGTGGCAAGAAAATGTATATTGAAGACCCGGCCAGACAAGAATCAAGCCATTAACGGACCTGGAATTGCCATAGCCGAAACTTCAATGAAACCTAAAACGATGAATAGGAAAAAGGGATTTGCTGCCCTGATTACAATCCTGCAAATATATCTGCCTGCCTTTAGCCAGGGCTGGCAACCTGCCGATATTTACAGTAAAGAAAGCTTCCAAACACTCCAACTGCAATACCAAAACGCTGAGACGCTGCCTATTGAAGAGCGCCTGCGTCTTTTTAAAGCTGGCACACAAGCTGCCCGTCATCATCAGGACAAGGAATGGGTGCGAAAATTTGCCTACAAGGCTGCTTCCGATGCAGTTGCCCTGGATTCCCTGGGCACGGCACTGGCGTATATCAATATTGCCCGGGAGGCAGCAGATGAATCTGACCCTTTCACAGTCAATATTATCTCCTATCAGGGTGTGGTGCACAAGTCAGCTGGGGGATACGAAGCCGCCCTGGGCTTTTACGAAGAAGCACTTGAACTCGCCCGAAAAAAATACCCTGAAAAAATTACGCTGCCACTCGGCAATATTGCAACGCTCTACCGAAGCCAGCAGGATTATGAGCAGGCCATACACTATATCCATCAGGTTAATCAAATCTCTCTGACACTGGATTCCCTGCAAAAGGCCTACAATTTAGTCTATGATTATGCAGAGCTGTGTATTGCATATAGCAACCTGGGGCAGCCCGATTCGGCAACGTACTATGCTGAATTAAGTATAGACAACCTCAACAAGATAGATAAGCAGCTGAACATGAAAGCAGCGGCATTCGCTTATATTACCGTAGCTGATTTTTACATTGACCAACTCCAACAGCCACATCTCGCCAGACCGTTGCTGGATAGCGCCCTTCACTATACCGAAGGCTTCTACCACACCAAGGTCAGGCTATCCCTTGGCAAATATTTCCTCTCTACCGGCCATCTTAAAAAGACCGGAGCGCTTGTCCTGGAACTCCAGAACACCCCTATGCAGTCTCAAACCACAAAACTGCGCCTCCTGGAGTTGTCAAAACAATATTACACTGAGACGGGCATGTTCCGGGAGGCTTTGGCCTGCGCAGACAGTATCGCTATTTTGAAGTCGGAACGCTTCAGTCAGGAGAAGAACCGTCTGATGGGGTTTTACGCAGCAAAATTTAAAAACCAACAGCAGCAGCAGGAAATACAGGCGCTTAGATACGAGCAACAGGCCGAAAAGCTGAGGCACAAGACAGCACGTCTGATTTTCTTGCTTATCAGCCTGCTTGCCTGTACGGTGGCCATCCTGCTTGGGCTTGAATTTAGCCGGAAAAAGAGAGTCGCAAATATACTCCGGAAAGAACTGGAAATCAAAACCGAGGACCTGAAGTTGGCCAACAAGATGCTGGCGGATAAAGTTGACAAACTGAATGCCTTCAAATATACCGTTAGCCACGACCTGAAGACGCCTATTTCTTCTGCCTTTAATGTCTTAACGCTCATCAAAATGCAAGCCGGGGATTTGCTCAATAGCACTACCGCTCAGTTATTTGCCAACCTCGATACAGTGCTTACCCAAATGGAGGAAATAGCTGAAGGCGTATCGGCTTATCTTGAAGCGGATGCCCTGGAGCTGCGCCCTTCCAAAATTGATTGCGAAAAATTAATTACCGCTATCTTCAACCAGCAAAAACACCTGTATCCGGATCACCTGAAACGCTATTCTTTCCTGATCAGGTCCCCTCTCCCGGATTGCCACTCTGACCCTTTGCTTTTCCGGCAGGTCATAACCAATCTTCTTAGCAACGCCATCAAGGCGGTTCAGCACGAAGCGCACCCCGAAATTCAGGTCTATGGGCAGTTGTCCAACGGGGAAGTACAGCTCAGTTTCAAAGACAACGGCATAGGTATACCCCTTCAAAAGAGGGAAAGGATTTTTGCCTTATTTAAGTCGGTCCATGACCGCAGGCAGTTCCCGGGCACAGGCATTGGCCTGGCCATCGTCAAGCGCATCATGGAGCGGCATGAAGGCCGCATAGAGGCAGAAAGCCCCGGTGAAGGGCAGGGCAGCACCTTCACCCTTCACTTTCCTTTAATTTAATACCCCGCCTTATCAAAAATCAACCCTGCCGCTGACCCCTGTCAACGCTCCCGGCAGCTATTCCGCTTACCTTGAAGACAATTCATCACCAAAATCGACAATCATGACAGGCGGAACTTTTTCATTGATGATCCTATTTGCGATAATCCTGTTTGTGGTGCCTATGATGATGGGCTTTTCGGGCCGAAACCGCTTGGGCTAAGCCAGAGGTTTACCCATCGGCGGTAAAGGGCCTGACCCTGCACGGCTAACGCTTTGCCCGGCGCCGGCGCCACCACCAAATGAGCAGTGCCAGCAGCATCAGTACGGGCCAGGCCGTTACCGCGCCGAGCAACAGGTTCTTCAGCAGCCCCCATCCATCTGCAAAAGCCATGACCATTTTACGGCCGAAGCTGCGCTGGGCGATGCCTTCTGAACGGGTCTCGTACAGGGTCAGAAAAACGGTGCTCCGGTCTACCTGCTGCTTCAGGTAACGGAATTGAGCCTCCATGGACTCTACTTCCTCGATGACCTGGCGCAGGTTGTTCTCCACAGCCAACACTTCATTGACGTTTCGGGCTTCCGCCAAAAGCTCCTGGTAACGGGCGATGACGGCGCGCTTGGAAGCCAGGCGGGTTTCCAGATCAACGTACCGACGCGTGACGTCCTCTGCATTAACCGAGCGCGAGTCGATTTGCAGCGCCAGGCCCTCCAGGGCATTGAGCAGGGAGTCCAGCTTTGAGGGTGCCAGCCGGATCACCAGCTCATTTTCCAGTTGCTGCCCGTACTGCCGTTCTTCCTCGGAGGTGATTTCTGCTTCAAATGCCGTGATAATCCGCTTCGCCTTACTGATTGCCTCCTCGTAGTCGGCCACTTCCATCCGCAACCGGGCCGTGCGGATCACTTTTTTTTCCGGGACAGCCTCCCCGGAGCCGCCACCTGACCTGGCTTCGGTGGTTAGATCGGGAATAGCCTGAGCTTCCTCACTGGTATAAGCGTAATCGGAGGAGCCGGAGCGCCCGTCGCAGGCCATAGCTGAAAAAGCCAGTACCAATAAGGGGATCAGAGTGCGAAGTGTCTTTTTCATGGTTTTCAGGTTTGGTTTTAGTTTTAAATGGATGCCGTAGCAGGCGAACCTGGTGTGTCGAATATTGTTAAGGGTTTCACAAATAAGTAGTGGGGCAAAAAATCAAATACACAACTTTCGAGTAGCCCTTAGACACAAATTACAAAATCTGCCTGCCAAATTGTCACTCAGCCAGTGAATTTGTTTTATCTTTGCCGACTACTTTGAAAACGGGACGACGATGTACGATGATAATCCAACCTTGGTCGGCTTGACCAAGACCATAGACGAACAGCGACAGGGCGAAGCTTTCTTTCAGGAGCAGGCCGCAGATGCCAATGCGGAAGGGGTTCGGCATTTCTATATTGAGAGCTACGGTTGCCAGATGAATTTTAGCGACAGCGAAATCGTAGCTTCCATTTTGGGGCAGGAAGGATATCAGTCCACCCGCAATATGGAAATCGCAGACCTCATACTCATCAACACCTGCTCTATCCGGGAGAAAGCGGAGGATACCGTTCGCAAGCGGCTGCGGGTTTTCGACAAAGTAAAGGAAAAGCGCCCCGGCACGTTGGTAGGCGTGCTCGGCTGTATGGCGGAGCGCCTGAAGACCAAGCTGCTGGATGAAGAAAAGCTGGTAGACCTCGTCATTGGCCCGGATGCCTACCGCGACCTGCCCAAACTCATCGCCACTGCTGAAGATGGGGACAAAGGCATCAACGTCTTCCTTTCCCGCGAAGAGACCTACGCCGACATCAACCCCATGCGCCTCGACAGCAACGGGGTCACGGCTTTCATCTCCATCATGCGGGGCTGCGACAATATGTGCTCCTTCTGCGTGGTGCCTTTCACCCGTGGCCGGGAGCGGAGCCGCAACGCCTTCAGCATCGTAGCCGAAGCCACTGATTTATACGAACGGGGCTACCGGGAAGTCACCCTGCTGGGGCAAAACGTCGACTCTTACAAATGGGAGAACCCGGAGACGGAGCAGACCGTCACGTTCGCCAAACTGCTGGAAATGGTGGCGCTGATCCACCCGGACCTCCGCATCCGGTTTAGCACTTCTCACCCTAAGGATATCACGGACGAGGTGCTGTACACCATGAAAAAGTACGATAACATCTGCAAGTATATCCACCTGCCGGTACAGTCTGGCAACAGCCGGGTGCTGGACCTGATGAACCGGACCTACGACCGGGAATGGTACATGAATAAGGTGCGCCGCATCTACGAAATCATGCCCGAATGTGCGATTTCCTCCGACATCATCGCCGGCTTCTGCAGCGAGACGGAAGAGGAGCATCAGGAGACCCTGAGCATGATTGAATTTGCGAATTACAGCATGTCCTATATGTTTTACTACTCGGAGCGCCCCGGCACACTGGCCGCCCGGAAGTACGAGGACGACATCCCGCTTGAGGTAAAAAAACGCCGCCTGCAGGAGATCATCCGTTTGCAAACGCAGGTATCCTTTGCCCACAACAGGCAGGACATTGGCAAGACCTTTAAGGTGTTGATCGAAGGCGATTCCAAAAAGTCTGATCAGCAGTTCAAGGGCCGGAATTCTCAGAATAAGATGCTCGTATTCGACAAAGCGCCCGGTTACCAACCCGGCGACTACTGCTATGTGAAAGTCAATGAAGCCACAAGCGCCACCCTGATTGGCGAGATGGTACAGGCATAAGCCAGATTTTTTATACCGAAAACCAACTACCCCAAATGGACGCCAACCTCCAATCCATCAAACAACGCTTTGGCATCATCGGGCGGTCTCCCCTACTCGACCGCGCGCTGAGCACTGCCGTCCGCGTATCGGGTACGGACTTGTCTGTACTGATTACGGGGGAAAGCGGTGTGGGCAAGGAGGTGTTTTCCAAAATCATTCATGCGCTGAGTGCCCGCAAGCACAACAACTTCATCGCCATCAACTGCGGGGCCATCCCGGAAGGCACGATCAACTCGGAGCTGTTTGGGCATGAGAAAGGGGCCTTCACCGGGGCGACGAGCGAGCGCAAAGGGTACTTTGAGACCTACGATGGCGGCACGCTTTTCCTGGATGAGATCGGCGAAATGCCCATGGATACGCAATCTTTTCTGCTGCGTGTGCTGGAGACCGGGGAATTCATCCGTGTGGGCGCCTCCAAGGTGCACAAAACAGATGTGCGTATCATTGCGGCTACCAATGTCTCCCTTCTGGAAGCGGTAAAGAAAGGCAAGTTCCGGGAGGACCTTTACTACCGCCTGAATACGGTGCCCATCAGTGTGCCGCCGCTGCGGGAACGGCGGGAGGACATTTACATGCTCTTCCGCAAGTTTGCCACCGACTTTGCTGAAAAGTACCGTACAGCCTCCATTCAGCTGGATGACAAAGCCCGCCTGATGCTGGAAAACTACAGCTGGCCGGGCAATATCCGGGAACTCAAAAACGTGGCGGAGCAGGCCTCCGTGATGGCAGAGGAGAAACTACTGGATGCCGAGCAGTTGCTACAGTACGCCCCACAACTCAGCCGCCGCAATCTGCCGATGATTGCCGAACGCAAAGGGGGCGATGGAGATGGCGTCAGCATGCAGGAGCGGGAAATCTTCTACAAGCTCATGCTTGATATGAAGAACGACCTGAATGACCTGAAGACGCTCGTCTTTGAGCTCATCCGCAACAACGACCTCCGTGTGCCTGATGCCAGCGATATCCGCAGCCTGCAGGCGCCTTCCTCAGACTACCCGGGGACGAATGCTGCCGACAAACGCGATGTCACCGACTTTCTCCACGACTACCACGATGACGAATTCCCCACCCGGGATTTGCCCGATAACGTTAAGCCCATCATTCTCAACCACGATGATCCTGAGCAGCAGCACTACGCGCAAACGGAGGAGCTGGAAGAGAACCTCTCACTCGAAGACAACGAAAAAGAGCTGATCTACAAAGCCCTGCGCAAGCACAATGGCCGCCGCAAGGAAGCGGCTTCCGATTTGGGCATCTCGGAGCGGACCCTCTACCGCAAGATCAAGCAGTACGGGCTGTAAGCTGGCACCTCCCGACTTTAATTTTATGTAAAGTTTTGCGAAAAAGCGGTTCATTTACGTCAGACCTGCTATCTTTTCCATCTAAATCAGGTATAGCTATGGACCTTAAGAAAGAACTGCTGCCCGCGATGGAGCGCCGACTGCTCGGTTTCCTCAACCACATTGACGATGCCGCTGCCCTGTCAGATGCCATCCGTGACCGCCGCCAAAACGGAGGGAGCGGGATTGGCGAAAAGGTAGCCGAACGCCTGCTGAAGGCCCGGACCGAACTGCCCGGCCGCCGTTTTGAAAGCCTTCAGCAAGTGGAAGCGGTGCCCGGATTGGGCGAAGATAAAATACTGGACCTCATGCATGCTTTCAAACAGCCTGCGGCACAGGCTTTCCGCAGCAACATGTACAATGGTGTGATCCTCAGCAATTGGGAACTGGAATACTTCACTTCTATTTTTGAAGACGATACGTCCTTTCAGGAGGTGATCGACTCCAAGTCCAGCCTCGCAGAATTCGTGGGCGAACAAGTGGAGCAAATTTCCCTGGAGCGCTACAGCAACAGCAAAGCAGCGGAGCTGGCGGGTGAACTCGTGGAGCGCTGCTACGATGAGTACTTTCCCGATTCGCACTTTGGGGCCTACGCCCTGGCGCTTTGGTTTTATCAGTTTGATGCCGACAACTGGTTCTCCTTCGAGCGCGTCTTAAAGGAAACCGAGAAGTACCTGAACTTCTACCCGGAATGGGAGGACCGCCTGGAGCTTCATCTGTACAAAGGCTTTGATAATACGGGCGTGCTGGTTGACCCGGTCACACAGGTGGATTTGCCGGTGGTGATTAACCGGGGGGAGCGGGCTGTTACGATTTGGACTTGTCAGTTGAATGATTAAGCGTAGCTTTGGCAAGTTACTCTGATCTGCCCAACAAGGCCCGCCCCGCTGGAGGGCCTTCCCGGGAATCAGTGAAAATCTGCGTAACCAGTCCAATCTGTGTTCCCAACTCAATTATCTAAGGCCGGCTAACCACCACCCCAAGCTCCCGGTCCAGCACCTTCACCGCCCCTCCGGCAGTAGTCACCACCAGCTGCTGCCCGTCCGGGCTCCAGTCCAGGCCCCAGAGGTATTGGTCCTTAAGGGCATGACCAAGCATTTTCCCTTCAACAGACCAAAGCCTTATCCCATCACTCGCAGTAGCCAGGGTTTTGCCATCTGGGGACCAGCTTAAGTTCCGGTATTCTGCACGGCTTTTTTTGATGGATTTGATCAATGCCCCATCAGGTTTGCGGAACTGAAGCAATGGGGGCAGCTTTTGTTCATAGTCGCCGTAGTCGCCTAATGCCAGGAAAGTGCCGGATGGGTGCCAGGCTACGGACAGCATCAATACGGGTGTATCACGGTGATCAATGGTTTGTACAGTTTCTGTTTCCAGGTTGTAAAAGCCCAGCTTAGACCCTACGGTAGCAACTTGCAGCCCCTCCGGATGCCAGCTCAGCCCGATAATCGCTTTAGGGTCTAACTTGACCTGACGTTCCAGAGCGCCCTCAGGGGTATAGAAGCTCAGGTAGCCTTCGTTATCCCCTACTGCCAGCAGCTGCCCGTCCGGGCTCCAGGCAACAGCCCGTGCACCTTCAGGTGACAAGCCCGGCAGCGCTGTCTTTTTCCTGGTTTCCATATCAATGACCACGCTGGTTTCAGAAGTAAGGTGCAGCGTAACGGCAAGCTTAGGCACGGTGGGATGCCAGGCAGTATTCGTGATGGTCTGCGGAAAGGAATGCTGTTCAGCGACTTGCCAGGTATCAGCAGACCAAATCGTGAGCGATTCCGAATTTCCGCCCGAGGCTACATATCGACCGTCCGGGCTCCAGGCAGCGGCCCAGAGGATGGTTTCAAAGGTGTACTCCTGCAGGGGCGTTTTGCAGGCGAAAAGGCTGGCGGATAAAATGGCCAGGGCAAGGTACTTTTTCATATCGGGTGATTTTAGGATAAAAATAGACGACTCCCCCCTGCCAGACGGATAAAAAATCACGATTACCATATCATTAACACTGCCACGCAGCGTGCTTTTCCGTATAATAGTGCTTTCCAAAATCTGCTTCTACAAAACATGATCGACCGCAAAGACTTCCACCGCCACGCCTCCGATATCACCAACTGGATACAGCAGTACTTCGACCAACTGGAACAACTGCCTGTGAAATCGCAGGTAGCACCGGGTGATATCTATCAGCAAATCCCGGAACAGATGCCCGAATCCGGGGAGCCGCTGCAGGCCATCCTTCAGGATATGGACCGCATCATCCTGCCCGGCATGACGCACTGGCAGCACCCCAACTTCCACGCGTATTTCCCCGCCAACAGCTCGGTGGAATCGGTCTACGCCGAAATGATGACCGCTGCTATGGGTGCGCAATGCATGATTTGGGAAACCTCCCCGGCCGCTGCGGAACTGGAAGAGCGCATGATGGAATGGCTGCAACAAGCCATGAGTATCCCCAAAAGCTGGGAGGGCGTGATTCAGGATACGGCTTCTTCGGCGACGCTGGTGGCAATTCTGACGGCACGGGAGCGGGTCACCAACTTTGAGGCCAACGAGACCGGCGTCCCGCCTAATCTACGGGTATATTGCTCCTCACAAACCCATTCCTCCATTGAAAAAGCCGTAAAAATAGCCGGTATTGGCCGCCAAAACCTGATCAAAATCTCTGTGGACAAACAAATGCGGATGCGGGCGGATGCGCTTGAGCAGCAAATTCAACAAGATGTGGAAGCGGGCTACCTGCCCTGCTGTGTCGTCTCTGCGGTAGGCACGACCGGCACCCTAGCCGTAGACCCCATCCCGGAAATCAGCGCTATCTGCGCCCGGCATGAGGTATGGCACCACATTGACGCAGCCTATGCTGGCTCCGCCCTCATCCTGCCCGAATACCAATGGATGACAAAGGGCATAGAGCAGGCGGACAGTTTTGTCTTCAACCCACACAAATGGCTGTTCACCAATTTCGACTGTACGGCCTACTATGTGAAAGATGCGGATATTTTGGTGCGCACCTTTGATATTCTGCCGGAGTACCTCAAAACCCGCACCCGTGGGCAGGTCAACGACTATCGGGACTGGGGCATCCCGCTCGGGCGGCGGTTCCGGGCACTGAAGCTTTGGTTTGTCATGCGCAGCTTCGGACTGAAGGGCATGCAGGAGCGGCTCCGCCACCACATTGCGCTTAACGCTCAGTTTGCCAAATGGGTCGAACAATCCGAAGAATTCGAGTTGCTCCTTCCGCCTTTTCTCAACTTCACCTGCTTCCGGTACCGGCCGGATGGCCGACCGGAAGAAGCCCTCAACGCCCTCAACCAGGCCTTGGTGGACAAGGTGAATCAGCGGGGCAAACTATTCCTGACGCACACCAAAGTGGAAGACCGGTACGTTTTGCGCATGGTTATCGGGCAGACCTACGTTGAAGAACGGCATGTGGAAGCAGCGTGGGCGGAATTACGCACCGTCGCAGCTGAATTAAACCTCCACGCTCAATAGTTCTCCCAAAGCCATGAAAGCCGCTTCCCACTCCTCATCCTGAAAAGTACGCCTTCCCGATTGATATTCCTGCAAAAGGGAAAAGTACAGGTTTTGGCTTTGCCAGTACTCCATGGAGATATCCAGCTGACTGATGGTTTGCAAAACAGCCACCAGGGTCTGCAATTGCTCCAGCCCGGTTGCTCCACTTTGCAGTTGCCGCAGCTCACGGAAAACCCGTTCCTCCACCACTAGCTTGAAGGCCTGCTCATTGGCAAGCGGCACATTCCAGCGGCGGAATTCTGCGTGGATGCGGCGCAGCTCACGACGGTTAAGGCTGCCGTTCTCAAATACCTCCAGGAGGTCATGGTTCAGTACAAAGGTGACCGCGCTCCGGTAGTATTCCGGCACCGGGATATCGCTCACGGCCATCCCCATCATCAGCTGGTAGTTGTCTTCGTAGATATCGCGCAGGGCTTTTTCCACCTGCTCCTGGCTATCCTCGGTAATTTGACGGAGGATTTTCCGCTTTTCATCGGTGAAGAGCTCCCAGATGGAAAACTTCTCCTGCCCGAAGTAGGTCTGCATCTGACCGATCACCTCCCCCAGGTTCGTGCTCCGGAAAGCCTGCTTAGCCGCCTCGGCCATTTGGTTAAAGTCCTCGAGGCTCATATCCAGCGAGATATTGCCTATGATGTTCTGCTGCCCCAGGTACAGTACGGCAAAGCTGAAGTGTTTGCGGGACAGCGTGGTTTTGGACTGCACCATCGTCCGGCCTACCGCCAGCCGGTATTTTCCTGCAGAAAGCCGGTAAAAGCTTTCGCTATCCGCAATGTAGTTGAAGAATTCCAGGTGCTCCGGGTACTCTTCAAAAATGGAGGAAGCAGCGTAGTGCATGCCCACCCGCATGAGGTCAACCCGGGCAGGGGCGACGTACTTTTGGTAGCTCTCTGCTGCATTTTTATAAACGTTGCTCGGTATTTGCTCCAGCCTGGACACAAACTCATCATGCAAATCGACCTCTGCCACCTGTATGGCGTAGTGGATGGCGCGATTGGCATACTGCAGGATTTGATTGGTTTCAATGCCCGATACCTCATCGAAGAACCAGCCGCAGCTGGTAAACATGAGCATGGCATGGCGCTGCAGCTCCATGAGCCGTAGCAGTTGCGTCAACGCTTCCTCATCCAGCCCCTTTTTAGCGTGCGCCTTTACAAAAGCCTCCACGGAGTTGTCATTGCGGGCCAGGAGCACCTGAATGTAGTCATTGCGGGCCGCCCAGGGGTCTTTCAGCAGTTTGCCAGCTTCTGCCTCGTAGATGGGAATCAGCTGGTCGCGCAGCCAGTTGAGGGTTTCCCGAAGTGGTGCCCGCCAGTCTTGGGTCCAGGTAGGCCGCCCGCCGGTATTGCAGCCGCAATTGGACCGCCAGCGCTCTACCCCATGCACACAACTCCAGGAGCTGTTCTCATGAATCTGCACTTCGCAGGTGGGCGGATGGAGCTCCATATACTGGCCGTAGTTGGTCACGGTGGCGATGCCCTGCTCCTCGATGGAACGCAGGCAGGCAGCCAGTGCCATTTCGCCGTGGCGGTGGTGGTGGCCATAGCTCTCGCCATCGGTAGCGATATGGGCCAGCAGTGGCTCTTCTGTATCTGTAAAGGCCTCCCGAAAGCGGTTCGCAAAGGCAGTACCGTTATTCAACAGCCCTTCGAACGCTACGCCCTGCGCAATGCCGCCGTGGTAGAAAAACAAAGTGATCGTTTTGCCGGAAGGCAGCTGACAAAGGTAGGGCCGGCGGGTATCCACCGCTGCATGCCCCTGCTCTTCCCAATCTGCTGTACCGATTTTTCGGATGGCCTTCGCCTGACGGGGCGCCAGAACGGTGAATTGGATGCCTTGTTCTGCCAGGACCTCCAGAGTCTCTGTATCCACAGCGGTTTCGGCCAGCCACATCCCCTCGGGCATGCGCTGGAAACGATGCTTAAAATCCGCAATGCCCCAGGCGATCTGCGTCTCCTTGTCGCGGCGGTTGCACAACGGCAGGATGAGGTGGCTGTGCGCCTGCGCCATAGCCGAACCATGACCGCCAAAGACTGCCTGGCTTTCGCGGTCGGCCATCAGGATACGGGCGTAGGTCTTGGGGTCGGCTTTTTCCATCCACGACAATAAGGTGGGCCCAAAATTGAAACTGATGCGCGCGTAATTGTTGACAATATCAATGATGCGCTGCGCTCCGTTGAGCACGCGGGCTGCCGCATTCGGCGCGTAGCACTCAAAGTTGATGCGTTCGTTCCAGTCGTGAAAGGGGGCTGCTGAATCCTGCACTTCCACCGTTTCCAGCCAGGGGTTTTCACGGGGTGGCTGGTAGAAGTGGCCGTGAATACACACGTATCTTTTAGCTGTGGTCATCTTAATAGCTTGAGTTGATCCCAACGAAGGTAAGAACTTAGTGTAATACCTACAATAAAGAAAGCATTCCCGGATTGGGGACCAATTCCCTATCTTCGCTTAAAAATTGCTTATGCGCTTTTTGATTGCTTGCCTGAGTTTGTTGATTTTGAGTGCCTGCTCAGGAGAAAAGCCCCCGAAAGAGGATGATGTGAACCGGTTTTCATCGTACTGGGACAGCACGACCGCCCTTGTCACCACACAGGTTACGGGGATTTTGAAAGCTCAGGAAGAAGCCCAGGCATTGATCAGTGCGCTCGACACCCTGCCAGATGCTGCCGAAACGGGCCTCAAAGCGCGGCTTACTCGGAAATTGCAAGCGCTTGGCAAAGCATCAGAAGCCTCTTTTGCTTTCGTCAACCGGTGGCAGGAAGGGGCTGCCCGCCTCAATGCCATTAAGGAAAGTGGAAACGGGACCCTTTCCCCATCCGACCTTCAGGAACTGCAACAACTCGAACAGGAAGGCCAGCAACAGGCTAAAACATGGGCCAGCCAACTGGATTCAGCAAGGGTTCTTTTTCAAGAGGCCAGGATGACCCTGAAATAGTGCACAGACTACCCCCACAAATCTGACAACGTATAACGTATAAGGACTGCCTTCCATAGCCCAAAAACTACCGTCCACAAAGCGGTGCTCCGGGCTTGGATTTCCAGGTACCCAATCCGATGATGGGCATTTCGTCGTGGTGGAAAAGTCTAGTGCGACCAGACCGAATTATTTGATAGTATTTTCACGCTTAAGCCTTTTCATAGTGCCTGGTCTTTAACTGTCAAATATTTACGGCTCAATCCACTAGTGTCTTCATATCATCCCAAACTGCAAATGCCCGGTGAATGTGTGGCAACACACTCCGGGCATTTGATCTGATTATTTCGCCTTACTTGACTTTAATAATCTGTCTTGATCGTTTTATCAAAGGGCACCCTGAACTGATAGCCCACATTCTCATCCAAATCATCGCTGAGCACGTCCACGCCGTAGCGCACCTTGCGGGGGTCATCGTACACAAAGGTGCCGAACATACGGTCCCAGAGCGAAAAGATATTGCCGTAGTTGGAGTCGGTCCAGGGGCGCTCGAAGTGGTGGTGAAACTTATGCATGTTGGGCGTGATGAAAAGGAGGCTCAACGGCTTATCCAGCCAGGCCGGCACGGTGATATTGGCATGCGTGAGATAAGTAAACAGGATGGTAGCGATGCGGTAGAACAGATAGAATGCCAGGGGGATGCCAAAGACGACCACACCAAACAGCGCAAAAACCTCCCGGATAACATAATCGCCCGGATGATGACGGGTCCCCGTGGTGGCGTCCACTTTGGTATCGCTGTGGTGAACCAGGTGGAATTTCCACATCCACTTCACCTTATGCAGCAGGTAGTGGGCCACGTACTGCGCAACCAGGTCCAGCAGCATCACCGCCAGGAGCAGCTCCGCCCAAACCGGCAAATCCAGCCAGTACAGCAGCCCGAACTCATACTGTGCGCCCCAGATAAACACCCCTGCCGTGGCAATGGTAAACAACAAATTGATCACCAGGGAAGTGCTGAGGAAGATCAGGTTGACCCCGGCGTGTTTCCACTTTTTGTAATTGAGGGTTACCAGCGGTACGGCGCCTTCCAGCACCCAACTGACAGACAAACAGGCGAAAACCCAGGCCAGCTTTTGCCAGGCGGGCATCGTTTCAAAAAATGTGAGAAAATTTTCCATAGTTTACCGGTGTTCATTTGCCCCAAATTTAAGAAAACCGATAATTATATGGGCAATAAAAATGTCAAAGGCCCGGCACAACAAGTGTTGCACCGGGCCGTAGCTAATTCACAATAAAACAATCTTAAAAGCTTGTCTTACAGTTCTGTGATTTGCTCTTCAAACTCTGTCATTGGCAGATTGGTTTCCACCAGTGCCTTGTAGCCGCCCTTGATGTTAACTACATCGTTGTAGCCACGGGACTTCAGGATGGAAGCCGTGATCATAGAGCGGTAGCCCCCTGCGCAGTGGAGGAAGTAGCGCTTATCGCGGCTCACTTCGCTCATATTGCTGTTGATGAAGTCGAGCGGGAAGTTTTGGGCACCGACGACATGCTGAGCATTGTACTCGCTGGCTTTGCGAACGTCCAGCACGTTCATGCCTTCTTTGTCAAAGCGGTCAGCCAGGTCTGTAGCGGTCACTTCCTCTACGGTGTCTACTTCTTCACCGGCTTCTGTCCAGGCTTCGAAACCACCATCCAGGTAACCGATTGGATTGTCGTAGCCTACACGGGCCAGACGGGTCACCACCTCTTTCTGACGGCCTTCATCAGCAACAATCAGAATAGGGATCTGCAGGTCCGTAATCAGCGCACCTACCCACATCGCGAAGTTGTCATCAATACCGATAAAGATAGAACCCGGGATGAAGCCATTGGCAAAGTCATCCTGATGACGGGTATCAATCACCAGTGCTTCTTCTTCTGCCCATGCGGCTTTGAAAGCGCGCACGCTCAGGGGGTTGAGGCCTTTGGCCAGGATGTCGTCGATGGAATCGTAGCCCATCTTGTTCATGACCGCGTTCTTAGGGAAGTACTGCGGAGGCGCAACCAGGCCATCGGTCACTTCCTTCACGAATTCCTCGCGGGTCATGGGTTGCAGGGCATAGTTGGTCTTTTTCTGATCGCCCAGGTAGCCCCAGGTCTCAGAACTCATTTTCTTACCGCATGCAGAACCGGCACCGTGGCCAGGGTATACGATCACCTCGTCCGGCAGCGTCATCACTTTGTTGCGGAGGCTGTCAAACAGGTGGCCGGCGAGGTCTTCGCGGGTCAGGTCTGTTTTAACGGCAAGGTCAGGGCGGCCCACATCGCCCAGGAAGAGGGTATCGCCTGTGAAGATCGCGTGCTCTTTGCCTTCCTCATCAAACAGCAGGAAGGTGGAAGACTCCATCGTGTGGCCGGGCGTGTGCAGCACCTTGATGATGACATTGCCCACTTTCAGTTCTTCGCCATCGGTAGCGATGTGCGCTTCAAAGTTTGGCTTGGCAGTAGGGCCGAATACGATAGTAGCACCGGTTTTATTCGCCAGGTCCAGGTGGCCGGAAACAAAATCCGCATGGAAGTGCGTCTCCAAAACGTACTTGATGCGTGCACCATCCGCTTCTGCGCGCTCAATGTAGGGGTCCGTTTCGCGCAATGGGTCGATAATTGCAGCTTCGCCATTACTCTCAATGTAGTAAGCCGCTTCGGCCAGGCATCCGGTATATATTTGTTCTACTTTCATTGGTTAAAAAATTTTTACAAGGTTTGGACTGAAGTAAAAGATTATTGTCTTAAAATATGATCATTCGTTCATGACTCAGGGCAAAAAAATGCCCTTTTGAATCTGCTCAGGGGCAGCGGTTGTGGTGCTTGCAAATCATTATCAAAGGTTGTTTTCCGATTACAAATACAAAGTAAAGGGGTTTGTGAGGCGGGGTTTGTGATCTAGATCAAATAACAGGATGACTTTAATCAGGCCGGCAGTGACGTTTGTCACCCCCTTCCCTTCAGGGCAAAAAAATCGCCGGGCAGCGGAGGTAAGGTGACAATAGAATGCTGCTGCCCGGCGTAGGAGGCAAAGGCTGGATTAAATGAGAAGCTCCGTGGACGGAACTGATGTACATAAAAGCCTCTGCCCAGGCGCTATTTCCAAAAGATGAAGGGAAAATAGCGGTCCGTAAACACTCGGAGAGCACTTTGCTCCCCGTTTTAGATCAATGATGATTCGTAACTTGCTCTTTGTATTTCAACAGTTGCCGCTTCACTTTATCGGCGGCACCGGCTACAGCCTTTTCGAAAGCATCGCTGTGGTCCTCGGCAAAAAAGGTATGCCCGGGCACCGTCAGGCGCAGTTCCACAATCTGATCTTCCGGCTGGCGGTGGCGCTTTTCCCCAATCTTGAGGTAGACCTCCGCTTCCGTGATCCGGTCTGAATAATTGGCTAATTTGCTGACTTTCTCTTCAATAACACCATTTAGGTATTCGTTTACCTCGAAGGTGGAATTCACTTGTACTTTCATAGGTTCAATTTTCTAGTTCGGTTAGATTTGGTTCATTTCGGCAGCGGTCAGGGCTGCGGTGTCGTCCTTTTAAGTTTCTGGTGGATTCCGTTTTAATGATTTAATACTTCCAAGGTATGCCCTCACAGATGGGTGCGCGTTGATAAAGATCAGTTGCAGTAGTTGATCCTTATCACTACCTTTATAGCGGTCTGATAATCAGGCTCCGAAGAATGGGAAAACTATGAGATGGCAATTGATAACCGGTTGGCTCCTGGCCTCGGGAGCACTTTTTGCACAAAATCTGGGCGGCCAGTGGGAAGGATACCTTTCTCAGGACGGCAAAACCGACACCTTCGTTTACCGTATCCAATTACAGCAGTCCGGCACCTCTCTGAATGGCGAAGCCTACTCTGCCACCGCTGACGGGCAGCACGCCGCCCGGTTTCTCCTCACTGGTTTCTGGGATGGGCAGCAGCTCATCCTTCAGGAGGTTGAACAGATCGAGCCTGCATCGCCTCAGTGGTGCATCAAATATGCGACCCTCCGGGCAGGCAAGGAGAAGGGCATCCCTACCCTGTCCGGCCCCTGGCGCGCCGATGGCTGTACGCCCGGCCAACTCTTCCTGCAGCGGCCGTCCAAAACCATACAGGATACCGTTGTAAAGGAAATAAAACCCACAATTGCCGGCAAATGGACGGGCACGCTTTCCCAATCCGACCGAGACTATGGCTTCTACTTCGAAGTCGACCTGGGCCCGCGCGGGCTGGGCGGTTCCTACATCGTATCCGAAGGCAATGGGGGCAGCGCTCATATGGACCTCGAGTACACCTACGACGCCAACAGCAACGAACTGCACTTTCAGGAAGGCTCCGTTGTAAAAAAGGAAGACCAGGCCTGGCCCTGGTGCATTAAGTCGGGCGACCTCGCCTATCGCCGCGAGGGCAGCCGCCTCGTCCTGGAGGGGACCTGGAAGGGGCATATCGAAGGTTATGATATGGAATCCGGCCCCTGCGCCAGCGGTGCCTTATACCTGGAAAAGCCTGTACTGACCAGGGAAATTATCCAGACCCGGCAGGCCATTGCCGAACCTTACCAGCTGGAAAACCAGCGGCAAATTAAAGTTCAGCGGGTACTGGAAGT
The DNA here is from genome assembly GCA_024742755.1 of bacterium. Lineage (GTDB taxonomy): Bacteria > Bacteroidota > Bacteroidia > Chitinophagales > Saprospiraceae > Phaeodactylibacter. Next base: position 26,794 of record JANSXW010000013.1, read on the forward strand.
AAGCAGCCCGAATATCCGGATCAAAATTTGGGACAATGGCACTGTAGACGGCGATGTGGCCACCCTTTTCCTCAATGGAGAGCGCATCCTCAATCAGCACCGCGTGTCAAAACGGCGCATCGGTATCCCGGTTACGCTTTCGCAAACGGACAACTTCCTCGTCCTCCACGCAGACGACCTGGGCGATATCCGTCCGAATACCGTAGCCGTCTCCGTGGATGACGGGGAGCGCGAACAGGTCATCATCGTAAGCTCTAATCTGGAAGAAAGCGGAGCCGTGATGATCAAACAATTCCGGGTGGATTAATCCTTGTCTTGCTTATCCCCGCTAAACTGCCCGTTGGGCTGAATGAGGGTGACTTTGTAAATCTGGCCTTCTGCATTTTGCTGAAATAGCGCCGTGTAGCCATCAAGCCCCTTGAGCGCAAACCGGTGCCCCTGCTCATGCACCAGTGTATAGGTTGGCTGCCCGGGCACCTCCATTTTGAGGGCTTCCCCATCCAATTGTACGGTTACCGGTTGTACACCCATGATCAGGTAGGTACCTGTGTAGGCATTTAGTTCTTCGGCGCTGAAGGCTTTAGGCTCGGGTTTCCGGTCGAAGGTCATCGCAGGCAGTGAAGGCTCGAGCTGCACTTTAAGCTGATCGACATTTCCTTCGAAATTGGTCAGGAACTGCACTTTCGTTTCGCCCCAATCGGGATCGTCATTGTAAAAGACATCATAATGGTAATGCCCCAGTGGCAGCGGCTCGGGTGCCGCGACTAATTTTGCGAACAAGCTATCTCCTTTTTGGGTGATGACAAGCTCATCGTAGCCCGGGTGCGTAAAGGTGCCGGTGTAGGCTTCCAGCTCATGCGAAGGCGTGGTGCCCTCCTGACGGACCACATCTTCGGTTTCAGCCATTGCCGCTTCTTCCTGCTTCTCCCGCATTTTTAAAGCTTCTCCGTTCCAGTCCCGGATTTCGCTGCCGGTCAGCAGGTCCATGACGTAGTTGCGCAGGATACCCGGCACCGGGTTGCCATTCAGGTTGGTGAGTACGACAACCCCAATGGAATCGCCCGGCAGCAGAGCCACCTCGGCAGAAAAGCCATCGATATTGCCACCGTGGGTGACGAGTTTTCGCCCTTTGTGGTTGCTGATAAACCAGCCTAAACCATAGGAAACCGGCGCCCCACCGTTATCATAACGCAGGGCATTGCTCCATCCGCCCGGCACGGTCATCACGGGGGTCATGGCTTCCTGTACGGAACTGCCGGCGAAGACCTGTTCCCCCATATAGCGGCCCTCGTTGAGCAGGGCCAGCAGCCAGGCCGTCATTTCTTTGGGAGATGCATTGATGGACCCTGCCGGGCCAATCGTGCTGATATTGCGGTAAGGCATCTTCCTGATATCCCCCGCTTCTGTCTTTTGGTAAGGCCGGGCGGCATCTTTCGATTTTTCCATTTGGCTAACATCAAAATTAGCCTGTTCCATGCCCAGTGGCTTGAAAATACGTTGCTGCACTTCCGCCTCCCAGGTCAAATTCGCCACCTGCCCCACCAGGTAGCCGGCGGTCATGTACATCAGGTTTTGGTATTGGAAGGTTTCCCGAAAGCCTGCACTGGGTTCCAGGTATTGCAGCCGTTCCAGCAGTTCGGCCCGGCTCGCTGCCGATCCATACCACGACAGGTCATGACGGGGCAGCCCGGAGCGGTGGCAAAGCAGGTCCCGCACTGTAAGGTGCTGCGTCACATAATCGTCGTACATCCGGAATTCCGGAAGGTAGTCGAGTACCGGTGCATCGAGCTCGATCACACCTTCTTCGGCCTGCTGCAAAACTGAAATCGCTGTGAATGCTTTTGAGGAAGAGCCAATGGCGAAAAGGGTGTTCGGCGTCACCGGGGCTTTGGTTTCCAGGTCACGCTGCCCGTAGCCCTTCACATGGACCACTTTGTTGTTTTGGACAATGCCGAGCCCAATGCCCGGCACCTTCCAGTCCTCGAGCAGCTGATTGGCAAAGGCATCGATCTGTTGGGCTTGCTGCTCAGGCAGTTGCCCCCACACACTGTGCCCGGCGATAAAAGCCAGCAGGAGTAAAAATGCTTGTCTGATACGCATGGTTTTAGCTTTGATTCAGGGCACCAAAGTAACCGTAAACCACGCAGGGAAGGCTATTTAATAGAAGAGCGCCCGCCAAAATTCGATGAAGCACCTCACAGGCAGGCACAAAAAATCCGGTCAGCTTTCTACAAAAGGAAAACTGACCGGATAATATGCTATCAGCGAATCGCTGAAAATTTTTACTTCACGCGTGCACGCTCCTTGATACGAGCTTTCTTGCCCACAAGATCGCGCAGATAGTACAGCTTCGCACGGCGTACTTTACCGCGCTTCAGCACTTTAATGTCTACAATATTTGGTGAAACGATCGGGAAGATACGCTCTACACCGATACCGCTGGAAGTTTTCCGAACGGTAAACATCAGGTTGCTGCCATGGCCTTTGATCTTAATCACGTCACCACGGAAATCCTGAATACGTTCTTTATCGCCCTCTACAATTTTGTAGCTTACCACAATATTGTCACCGGGGCGGAAAGTTGGAAAGTTTTTCTTTGCCAACAGCTGATCTTCTACAAACTTAATAGCGTCCATCGTACTGATATTTGAGTATTGTCAGGGTCTTTCAATTAGACGTGCAAAGGTAAACCAATAATTTTTAAAAACCTAAAACAAAACAAAAAAATCAACACAAACAGAACGTTGCCAAAACACAACCGTTCCGAATTAATACGCCCGGCAGTTGCCAACCCCGCCGGATGCACTATATTTGCGCTGCGAAAACAGCTACAAAGATTATGGACGTAAAAATCACCGTTGTTGACCGGCAGGGCGAAGCCCACGAACTGGAGGCACCTACTGATATGAATATGAACCTCATGGAGGTCTGCAAGGCGTATGAGCTGCCGGTGAAAGGCACCTGCGGCGGCATGGCGCTCTGCTCTACCTGCCACGTTTATGTGGAAAGCGGCCACGAGCTGCCTGAAATGGGTTCAGACGAAGAAGACATGCTCGATCAGGCCTTCTTTGTGGAAGAAAACTCCCGCCTGGGGTGTCAGCTCCGTATTACGCCTGAGCTTAACGGGCTGAAGGTGCAACTGGCTCCTGAAGACGAAGAGGCTTAGCAGAAGACTATGTTCCGGGAATTAACTATCTTGTCTTAATTGACAGACTTAATTCCAAAACTATGAAGACGCTACCCTGCATCGCGCTTTCCCTATTTCTCCTATCAGGTTTATTTGCTCAGACCGATACCCTTAGCGGGGTCATCAACCACTACAGTACGGTAGCGGCTATTGACACCTGCACCGCCCGCCTGACGGTGGGCGAGGCCGCCAATTTTCAGCCGGGCGACACCCTCCTGATTGCTCAGATGCAGGGCGCGGCGCTCTCTGTTGCCAACAATTCCCAGTTTGGGTCCGTGACGGAGCCGGGCACAGCTGGCCTCTGGGAGCAGGCTGTCATTCAGGAAGTTCAGGGCAATGAGCTGGTGCTCGCCCAATCCTTGCTTCACACCTATAATATTAATGGCCGCGTTCAGGTCGTAAGCATTCCCTATTTTGAACAAGCTGTCGTCACGGATTCGGTCACCGCACAAGCCTGGGACGGGCAAACCGGCGGCATCCTGGCCTTCCGGGCAGGTACGCTTACGCTAAATGGCAGGCTTACGGTAGCAGGAAAGGGGTTCAGGGGTGGAAGTGGAGCCCTGGACTACGACGGCAGCTGTACCTGGCTGATCAATTATGAAGATTACCGATTTGATGCCAATAGTATTCGCGGCGGACTGAAGGGAGAAGGCATAGGCGGCGTGCCATTGGCCTGGCCCCGGGGCAGAGGCGCGGCAGCCAATGGCGGCGGGGGCGGCAACGACCATAATGCCGGTGGCGGCGGTGGAGCCCTCCTCACAGCCGGAGGCCGGGGCGGTGAAAATGACAATCCCAACTTCCTTGGCTGCAAAGGGTTTGGAGAAGGGGCTGCGGGCTGGCCTCTGCCCAATAATGACCGGCTTTTCATGGGCGGTGGCGGCGGGGCAGGCCATGGCAACAACAACGTAGCTACAGATGGTGGCAACGGAGGCGGCATCATTTTGCTGGAAGCAGGCCAAATCATAAGCAACAATGGGATCATTGCAGCAAATGGGATGCATGCACAAAACGCCGGGGGCGACGGTGCCGGAGGCGGAGGCGCAGGTGGTATGATCCTCCTGAATGCCAACAACATCGCCGGGCCAATTACCTTTTCGGCTATGGGCGGGAACGGCGGCAGCGCCAACAACAATAATCAGGATCAGTGCTTCGGCCCGGGTGGCGGTGGCAGTGGCGGTTACATCAGCGCCCCCGGAGGTTTTGATACAGACATCCTGCTCCACGGTGGAGCGCCCGGCATTTCCCTCAATTCTTCCGCTTGCCCGGAATCACCAAACGGGGCTACTCCGGGGGCGGATGGCCTGATGGAAGGGCCGCTGACTTTCCCGTTTAGCACCCTGCCGATCCCACAGCCCCCTGTGATTGCGACCGATCAGGATACGCTGACGGCTTGTGCCGGAACGCTGACCCTAAGCGCACTGCCCGGCGGCAGTTTCAATACCCTGAGCTGGGAATTCGATACCGGCAACGGGTTTGTACCTGTGCCGGATAATGCGGATTACGATGGCGTCAACACCCCCAGCCTCCTCATCAACAACCCGGCTGATGCCGCAGGCCTGAGCTTCCGCCTTTCGGCAACCTCCAGCTGCTTCCCGCCCGTGTACAGCAGTGTGATTGAAGTGACAAGCGGGGTACCGCCTCAGTCAGACTTTACGGTAGATGTGAACGGGCTAACCGCTACCTTTTCACCGGCCAGTACCAATGCCCTATCCTACAACTGGGATTTTGGGGACGGAAATGCCTCCGCCTTTTCTGCGCCCGCTCATACTTACACCACCTCCGGCATTTACACTGTTACCCTAACGGTCTCCAACGACTGCGGGTCCGCTACTTCCGAGCTAACCATTACCGTGGGCAGCGCGCCCGTGCCGGACTTCGGCGTGAGCGGCAGCAGCAGCGGCTGTGCCCCCCGGAGCATCGGCTTTGTCAACCAGTCCACCGGCACCTTTGACAGCCTGCTTTGGGCATTTCCCGGGGGCACGCCTGCCTCGTCCACGCAGCCCAACCCCACGATTACCTATGAGACGCCGGGCACTTACGATGTCAGCCTGACCCTGTTCAGTGCCTTCGCGCCCCAACAGTTTACGGTGCAAGATCAGGTCACGATTTACACCCGCCCCACCGCTGCCTTCACTTACGAAACCGATGGGCTGACCGCCACTTTCACCAATTTATCAACCGATGCCAATTTCTTCTCCTGGAATTTTGGAGATGGCGGAACGAGCACAGCAACCAACCCTGTGCATACTTTCCCCAGCTCCGGGACCTTCGAGGTCACGCTCAATGCTTCCAACCCCAACTGCTCCCGGGCGGTGACGGAGACCATCTTCCTGCAGCCCTCTTCCACAGCAAGCCAGGCAGGGCAGATGCAGATATGGCTGTCGCCAAACCCGGCAAGCGGCCAAACCTGTCTGTATAGTGCTCCGCAATGGCCACTCCCCCTCTCCTGGCAATGCTTTAATGCCACCGGGCAGGTGGTGGCAGAAGGCGCCTTTCGGCAAATGCCAGGCTGTATGGAGCTGAAGGCGTTGGCCAGCGGAACGTACTACATCCGGGTACTGGGTAGTGAGCGCGTGCATGTGTTGCCATTAATGGTGCAATGACCTTACCGGCGCCGGGCGAGGTTATACCGGGCTACAGCCTGATGCAAATGGTCTTATCCTGCCAAATTATCCGGCTAATAACAACTGCCCGACATGGAAGGCCGTTTCCTCAAGCCGGGCAGCCGTTTCCTGCAGCGCCGTTTCCAGATCCACCGGCCGGTTTTGAATGGAAAATGCCGCCTGTAGCCCAATCGAGCGGACCGCTTCCGGGCTGGCCTGAAGGGCACCGCACAGGGCAATCACCGGCACCTTTTGCTGCCGGGCGCGCTGTGTGATGCCTTTGATGAGCTTTCCCCTCAGGGTCTGCTCGTCCAGCCGCCCCTCTCCGGTGATCACCAGGTCCGCCTGACCGAGGGCCGCTTCAAAACCCGCCACTTCCATGATGGTTTCAATACCAGGTTTCAGGGAAGCGCCAAGGTAGGTGAGGCAGCCGGCGCCCATGCCCCCGGCAGCGCCACTGCCCGGCACGTTGGCAATGGCTTTGCCGGCAAGGGCCTCCATTTGCGGAGCGATGTGCCGAAGCCCGGCATCCAGTAACTCAACTGCCTCCGGGCCGGCTCCTTTCTGAGGTGCGAAAACCCGGGCAGCGCCCTGCTCCCCAAATAGCGGGTTATCCACATCGCAAAGGGTAGTGATTTCAATTTGGCGGGGATCCAGGAATAACATACGGTCGTCAATACGATGTACCTTTCCGAGGTTCTCCCCCACCGGCTCCAGTTCATGCCCGTGCCCGTCCAGAAACCGGTAGCCCAACGCTGCTGCCATGCCCATACCGGCATCATTGGTAGCGCTGCCTCCCAGCCCCAGGATGATCTTTTTGGCACCCCGGCCTATCGCAGCGATGATCAATGCGCCCGTGCCCATCGTGGACGTCTTCAGTGGGTTTCGCTCTTCCGGCTTGAGCAACTGAAGCCCGGAAGCCGATGCCATTTCTATAAAGGCAGTTTTGCCATCCCCGGACATACCGTAAGATGCCATCATGGGCTCAAAGAGCGGGTTGCTGGCGCGGTCTTCCACCATTTGCCCACCGGTATGATGCGCCAGGATAGCCGCAGTGCCCTCTCCCCCATCGGCCAATGGCATAGTGATGACCTGGAACTTTTCATTGGCAGTCTTCAGGCCTTGCTCAATAGCCTGGCAGACCGCTTCGGCGGGCAGTGCATCTTTGAAGGTGTCGCTGGCAATCAGAATTCGCATGGTACAGTCTTTTGAACGAAAGTAACCAAAAGCGGCTTATTGCAAAAGCAGCTGGCGCAGGCGACGCTCCAGGTTCGCGTCCGTATCAAGCCCCAGTTTGGTCTTCAAACGGTACCGGGCCATATTCACCGCCTTCTCGCTCACGCCCTGGGTGGAGGCGATTTCTACGGTGGAAGCCCCCAGGGCAATAAGAATGGCATAGCGAAGCTGTGTTTTTGTCAAATCCGGTGCCAACTCGGATAACGCCCTGAAAAAGTCGGGGTAGGATAAGAGGAAAAGCTCTACAAAATCGCTCTTTTCAGAATAGTCATGGATCAAAATGCTCAGTTTTCGCTTTAGCAATGGCAGGTTGGATTCGTAACGCTCTATAGCCTCCAGGGCATTGTTTTTTAACTGAGCTGCCCCTATACCACTCTGCAGAGCATTCTGACGTTGCGCTCTGAGCTGTTTATCGAGCTGTTCGTTATGTTTCAGGGCATCTTCTGCCTGGATTTTAGCCTGCAGGGCACGTTTCCTATTGCTACGGAACAGGAAAAACAATACGATAAGCCCCCCAATAGCAGACAATAAAGCTGTTGCCAGGTAAATTCGGTTACGTTCCAGTAAAGTTGCGCGCTCCCGCATAGCTTTAGCGAATTTCTCTGCCCGTTCCCGGGCTGCTTTGTGGGATTCCAACTCATAAATGGCCGCCATCTCCTCCTGCCGGCGTTTTTGCTTTTCTTTCTGCAGCCTTTCGTACAGCCCTTCCAGGGTTTTCATCTCCACTTGCGCCTGAGTTGGCTCTTTAAGCAAAAGATGCGCTTTTATTTTGTATCTAAAAAGGTCGATTCGGTCATCCAAGGTCAGGTCGGACCGGTCTAAAGCCTGCTCTGCGAATGATAAGACAGCGCCCCCATCCTCAAGCTCAAGATGATACCTGGCCTGAAGGGTGTAATAGGTGATGGAATGAGGCAAGCCCTGCTGCTGTTCCTGATAGCCTAAACTGTCTATCATGTCTTTTGCCCGGGCGTAATTATTTAGCCCCATGTAAGCTTTTACGATGGGGGCAGCATACCAGCTGTATACAGATTTGTATTTAAAAATATAGGCGTCGGCTTCCGCTTTTAGTGAGATCGTCTCTTCCCACTGCCCTTTTTTAGCTGCCACTTCCATACGATTGAGCAAGCTGAGCAGAAAAGGATAATCAGCATCCACCGATAGTGCCAGCTTTCCAGCTTCCTGAAAAATGGAATCTCCCTGCTCATATAACCCTCTGCGCAGATAAGTCACCCCTATGTTATTCAAAACAATGGCCTCTTTCTCTTCAGAAATCAGCCCTTCATGTGCCTGGATGAGTTTTTGGCTCAACTGCAAATATTGGTAGGCGGCATCGTACTTCTTGCCATTTAGGTAAACCGTGCTCAGATTGCCGTATACGAGGTAAAGACGACGTGTATCTCCCTCCTCCTCAAAGAGGGTAGCGGCTTTACGGTAGGTGATTTCTGCACTGTCGAGCTGATTAGCCATCAGGTGGTAATTGGCTTCTGCAAACCAGTACCTTCCAAGGTACGCTCTGGATTTGGCCCCTTCGGCAAAGGATTTGAACGCTTTCAGAAAAGATCGCGCCTCTTCGTAACGCCCCGTGTAAAGGTATATTGAAAGCCGGGTATTAAAGTAATTATACTTGTTGGTATCTGAGGAGAAGTAGAGGTCCTGATAGCGTTTTATATAGCATTCCAATAATAAATTATCATTGCCCATTTCCTGCTTTATAGCACCAAGAAGAGCATCTGGCCCCAACTGCTTTAGTGTATCCGGTATCAGTTGCGGGCAAGGGTCCTGATTACCAGTAGTGGCAGCAACTGTTACGCTACCTATTGTGGATAGCAAGAACACATGCAGAATAACCCTGTAGCTTTTCAGTTTAAACCAACAAGCGTTTGGTTGTTGAAAACAGTCCCCCTGTTTGCTGTACATCTTTGTTTTGTGCATACCTGTTTTTTGGCGGGCAATACCAGATTTTTGGTTTCATGGTATTATCCTTTCAAACTAATCTGTAGAAAACAATCTTCTAAACGGAAGATAACAAGAATTAGTTACCATTAGGTTAAAACTCATTCAACTCCACATTCCGTGTGGAGCCATCAAAAAAAAAGCTGGCTCCTTTAAGGCAGCCAGCAACTAAAATAAAAGATGTACACAAATAATCTGTCGGGAATCCGTCATTTTTGCATCAAACCTATCTATGGAGTCCAACAATGCTAAATCGCAACAGCACACCTAAGGAGAAAAGCACTGATTGAAATGCTTCTTATTAAGTACTCCCTGATGAATAATGCCAATAGACGCCTGTCTTCTAATTCAAAATGATACGCAATAATAGGCTCCTTTACTCGTCTATCCAACAAATCCCTATTGAATGCTCAAATTGATAAACCGCTCATTTATTGAGCTTTAAGGCGTTTTGTAGATCAAAAGTCATTTACATTTGGCCGGACATTTCCTCTATTGCCGCCTGTGGGTCAAAAAATCCAGGTAAAATCATGTTTTCACTTTAACAATAAATGGCGCAGGTAATGGTCCAAAGCATTATCCTCCTCCAGCCCAATTTTACTTTTGAGCCGATAGCGGGCCATTTTTACCGCGCTCTGGCTTACCCCTTGTATGCTGGCAATTTCAGTGGTGGAAGCCCCAAGAGCGATCAGGATCGCGTAACGCAATTGTGACCGTGTAATATCCGGCATTTCTTTTGAAAGTGTTTTGAAAAAATCCGGATAGGACAACAGGAAAAGCTCTACGAAGTCGCCCTGTGCACTGTATTCATTCAAGAGGATATTTAGCCTGCGTCTCAACATGTTCACATTCGACTCATACCGGTCTACCAAACTCATAATGTTATTCTTTAGCTGAGCTGCTCCGATCCCGCTATGCAAGGCATTGTGGCGCTGTACCTGTAGTTGTTTGTCTAATTGCAAACTATGTTGCCTGGCGGCCTCTGCCCGGGCTCGTTCTTCCCGTGCCCTATGACGATTGCTCCGGAACAGGAATCCCAGTATAATTACACCGGATAGGGCCAGCAGTAGTGCTATGGCAAGATAAAGGCGGTTACGCTCCAGCAATGCCGCACGTTCTTCTGCCCGGTCCCGCGCCGACTTGAAGGTCTCCAGCTCGTAAATGGCAGCCATCTCCTCCATGCGGAGTTGCTGACGCTCTGACTGTAGCCTAAAGTCAAGTTGCTTTAAGTGCTCAGCCTCCTCCAACGCTAACAAGTTTTGCCCCCGCAAAAGGAAAGCCTGCTGCCGGTAACGAGACAGTTCTATCTCGTTTTCTGTATTCAGGTTTTCTAATACTCCAGCCTGTCGAATATAGCGCAAGGCTTCATTGGGCTTATTCAATGCAAGAGCATGCTTGATCTTCATGAGCATTAGGCTCAGCGAGTGTTTTTCCGCTTGCTGATCTTCGTACGTCTCAAGGCGTTTGATCAGCTCCTGCACCCCCTTATAATCCTTCTGTTGGAGGTAGATATCGGTAGCCCAGCGGGCATACCAGTGAAAAAGAGACATAAACCCGGGAAGATCCGATAATATTTTTTGCTCTAATACGGATGCCTCCTTCCAGTATTCCTGCCGTACCGCCAGCTCCATTTGATTGACACGGCTTAGCAAGCGGGGATAAGCCCCTTCTTTCAGGGTGTCTGACATTTGCTCCACCACCTTGAACAAGGAATCTGCCTGTCCATACAAACCTCTCCTGAAATAGGTCACCCCTATATTATTTAAACTAATGGACATTTCCTTACCGGAAGCCACTTTATGCGCCTGCTGCATGTTTTGCGCCATTAAAAGGTACTGGTACGCGGCTTCGTATTTTCCTGCATTGAGGTACACCGTACTCAAGTTGCCATAAGTCAGAAAAAGCCTCCGGTTTAATCCGTTCTGACGAAAAATTTCCGCCGCTTTGCGGTAAGATGACGCTGCCTCTGCTAAATTATCCGAATAGACATAGTAGTTCCCTTCCGTCAAATAATATCCTCCTGTGGTAAGTGCGGAACCTGATTCCATCACCTCTGCCCTGTAGGCATCCAACATCTTTCGGGCTTCCTCATAGTCGCCCTTAAAAAGATAGTGGATGGTCAGCTTCTTCAGATAATTGTACCGGTACTCCTTTACCCCGAAATGCAGCTGCCGGTAAAGGCTGTCGTAACAGAAAGCATCTGAGGTATTTTGACCGAGCTTACAGAGGACCGAATCCAACAATGCTAATGAACCGATAGCAGACAGCTCCGCTTTATTGATCTCCGTGCCACAGGGGCTCCCTTTCTCTTCCGGGAATGCGTTCAAGCCCACTGCCTGCCCCAAAAAAACAGCCATTGCAAGCCCTTTGTACCAACTTCTGTTCCAGAGACTGCTAACCGGCCGGAGAGGCGTCCTCCGTTTTTTGTTGTGTTTGTGCATATCTTTTTATTCAGCCAAGCTAGTTAATATTAGCTAAACATGAAAATCCCAACTGCCCGCACAATACCGTTCAAATGATGTGCCCCCTTGCGATAACAAGCTCACAGGACAAGTTATTCATTAGCACAGCTGCCAAAAAAAACAGAAACTTGACATAACGCACCATCCCGAATACCGGCTTGAACATCCCGGATTGCTTATTCCCCCGTGCTTTTAGCCCTGTGCCTATGTTTGTTTCTTTCCTAAACAGGGTGCTGCGATACCGGCGTCCTCATACGCGATGCTTAAAAGCAAGGAAGCTGACTCAATCAATGAGCCAGCTTCTCCAAATCAAAAATATGTACACAAACAGATATGTAACATTTAGCTCCTTCCCAAAGCCACCCTTGCAGTTAGCTTCATTGGAAGGAGCATTTAACCATCAGAGCAGCGCACTTGTGAAATCTGACAATTTGGAACAAAATAGTGTTATTCGTGTTGTGGTGCCCATATTGTCATCCCCCTATGGTTATTGATCCAATTTCAGAATAATTCTCTAAATAATCCAATAGTGGCAACAGAAACACCAATCACTCAATCAACTGACTATCAATACTTTAAAATAAAAAGTATACTAATTGTTCCCTCTTTGTAGCTTCTTTGTTCCATTTCCCGGAAGTATAACCAGGGAAAAACCAGTACAGGAACACCTCTGCAACCTCATTCTACACAAAAGTTTCCCCTAACCCCTTGCCAGGGGCTGAGGTCAACTTTATACACATATGCACAAAATAGCACTTGTACAGACTGCATTACCGTTTGATCATCTTTGCAACAAAGGTAGAAGTGAAATCTGCCCCCTGACTGCGCAGGTAATACATTCCTGTTGGTAAACCTCCCAGGTCCAGAGGCATACCTGTCGCTCCTAAAGGCACCTGTACAGGAGGGCGTACCATTTGCCCAAACTGATTAAGAACCGTTATCGTTAGTGGTGCCTCCACCGGTTTTTCCCATTGCAGCCACGCCAGGTTGCTTACCGGATTGGGAAGAACTACGAAGCCATTCTCATCTATGCCCTCGTAGCCCGTCACCGGAGGCGACCACAGCTGCTGCTCCAGCACGACGACCCGCACCCGGCTGACCGTGCCCGACATCGCTCCGAACGGGTCGGTTGAGAAACCGCCTACCCCGGCCTCAAAACAGCTGCCCGCAGGCTGTGCCATCGGCACCGCTCCAAGGTTCAGCCAGCCGCCACCGCCTTCCAACTGATAACGCGCCCGCCACGTCTCATTAAAATACTCCAGCCGGATTTTTTTCGCATTCGGCGCATCCAGCAGCACCACCGAGCGCTCGCCACCGTCCTCGCTGCGCACTTCCCAACGCAATACACCGCTGCCGTTCCAGAACAGGCCCACCATCGCAGCATCTGCTGATAAGCTCCGGCGCGCGCTTAGCCCTATGTAGCCGCCCGACGATACCGACTCCAGGTCCAGCTGAAGCCCGCCCTTCGACGCACAAAACGGCTGGTGTACAAACAAATAGCTGTCCCCGCCTGTGCTGCTGTGCACCCCTGCGCCCGAAAGCCCCAGCAAGCCATTGCCCGTGCATATGTCCCAATCCGCACTGCCCGGGGAACCACTTAGGCCCGATACCGACCACTCCGGCGGCAGCGACACGCTCTGCCCCACGCTTACCAGCGACACACACGACGACTCGTTGCCACTGCCGTCTATCGCCGTGACCTGCACCTCGTACACCATCCCTATGTCTTCACAGCTGTACGGCACCCCATCATGGTACACCGTGTCTATGCCGCAGGCGTCGAAGCCCCCCGCATAAACATCCCCTACCGTCAGCTCATAACTGCCCTCGTACCCAATTAACACCTCCGGCGAATTGCAGCTGATCGATGGCGCAACATCGTCTTTCACCAAGACCTCCGCATGACAGCTGCTGCTGTTCCCATTCGCGTCCGTGCCGGTCAGTGTCACAGTCTGAACCCCCACATCACCACAGCTGAACTGTGTTTGGCTCAGCACAAAGCTCAGCGGGCCGCACGCATCGCTGCTCCCTCCATTTACGTGCTGTGCAGACAACACTCCCGAGCCGAACGTGCTCAGCGATACCGTCTGGTTTTGGCACTGCATCACAGGGGCTATCGTGTCCTGCACTTCTACTGTAGCCATGCACACCGCGCTGTTGCCGCTTGGGTCTATGCCCGTCAGCACTACCTCATTTATGCCTACCGAGCCACAGCCGAACATCGTTTTGCTCAGGTACAGGCTGTCTATTCCGCACGCGTCTGTGCTCCCGGCATCTATATCGCCTATCCCAATGCTGCCAAAGCCGTCACTGTCCAGGTAGACCGTCAGGCCCGCGCACTGCATCGCGGGGCTTATCGTGTCCTGCACTTCTACTGTGGCCGTGCACATCGCGCTGTTGCCGCTTGGGTCTATGCCTGTCAGCACAACCTCATTTTCGCCTACCGAGCCACAGCCGAACATCGTTTCGCTCAGGTACAGGCTGTCTATTCCGCATGCGTCTGTGCTCCCGGCGTCTATATCGCCTATACCAATGCTGCCAAAGCCGTCACTGTCCAGGTAGGCCGTCAGGCCCGCGCATTGCATCGCGGGGCTTATCGTGTCCTGCACGATCAGCACATAACGATGCACCGTGCTGTTGCTGTCGGCGTCCGTTGCCCACAGCTCCAGGTTGTTCGTGCCAACGCCCGCAAAAAGGCTGAGCTGCGAAGCACTTGCCCCGGCTGCTACCTGTACCGTCGGCTCATCGCTGCAGTCTGCACAGGAAACGCTGTGCTCAAGCGGCGGGGCCGTGCAATTATCTTCCACTTCAACTTCCCATGACAGCTCCACGCCACAGCGCTCCGTCTCTGAATAATAATATAAGGTGTCAGATGCTGGCAGCGTGCCCTGTCCTGCATCCACCGTAAGGGACGGCGCAAGGCTGTCCTGACTCGACAAAACGGCAAGGCTGTCCACCGTATAAGGGAAACAGCTGCTGCTGTAGGTGCAGCTGCCCGCTTCGGACAGCTCCACACGGAGCTGGTAATGCCCCTCCCCTAAAGACTCCACACGGAACGTGTCCGGCAAAAGCTGACCGCTGCCCAATTGCTGTGCTGGCTGCGACGGCTCCTCAAGATAGACATCAAAACGCCCTCCTGTGCAATAGGGCGTTGTCAGACCGATTTCCAGGTGGCCGTCCAAAGCATCCGGGCAGGAGGGGCCTGCAGCGCTCAGTACCTCCACTTCCAACAGCGGATTGCAGGGGTCCTCATCATCGGGGTCTACATCCGCAAACACACCGTCGCCATCTGCATCACAAGCGCCATTCAGCGGGTCAGGGTTGCAGGCATCGTCCGGGTCGGGGTCCAGTTGATCGCACAGACCGTCACCGTCCGTGTCCGGGCCCGAACAAAACTGCACGACGACCGTGTCCTGAAGCTCCGCAGGGTAAGCACAGTCCGATGCTGTAAAGCGCACCGTCTCTACACCTTCCCAGCCTGGCACACGTATATCAGTCAACAGCTCGCCGGTCAGGGTATCCAGACTGTACGACAGGGGCGAAAAGTCCAGCACCTGAGGCTGCCCCGGAGTGCCCAATTGCCCACCGCTCACAAAGTGGAATGTATCTGGCTCAACAAATATCTGCTTCAGGGCATCGCTATAGTAGCGGAATTCAATGTCCCCATTGATATCGGTATGGTAAATTTGCATAATAAATACCCGCTCCCCGTTGATCATTTGAGGGGAAGCGGCTCCCCGCAATTCGCCATTAATGAATGCACCAAGCTGATCGGCTTCAGCCTGCAAGGCATTCGCGGGCGTATATACCGATTTGGCCAGGAGGCTCATCGTATGAGGCCAGCCGGCTCCGCCAATGACCCAGGAAGCCTGCTGTTCAGGCATACCGGTTTCGAGCTGTGGCTGATAGCCAAACCTTAGACAATCTCCGGTATATCCATTTTCATAATCACTCAGCTTTAGTGCAGGAAACACCTGCCCCGTAAGCACACTTTGAACCGGGACTGTATCAAAAACCGGGCTGCTGATGCCAGGCTCAACTGTCAAGGCTAATTTTTGTGAAGCGCTGTACGCATTCGCGGTTTGCTCGGTCGCCGTAATCGTGAGCGTATCTGTACCAGTCCATGCAGAATCGGTTACGGCAAGGAACAGGGTGTCCCCAGTTACTGTATGTTGAAAGTAGGAGCTGCTGCTCACCATCCAACTGACGGGATCTGAATCAGCCTGATTCAGGTAATCTCTTAGCGGAACCGGCAAAAATGGCAGCCCCTGAAGCCGGGCCTGCGCCGGTATGCTATCCATGCTAATGAGCAGGTCGCCATCGGAGCTCAAGGCAACGGTGTAGGGCTGATCTGCACTGCCTGTGACGGATGACTGATTAAAAGTGTAAGTACCAATAGCCGTATATACAGCATCCTCGCCATCCATATATGCACGTAGCTCCATGGCCTCCCCGGTTGGCACATTGGAGAAGACGGTCATAAAGTGCAAGACCTTACCATTGAGGCTGACGGCCATGCCTTTACCCCGGATTTCATCGCCCGCAAAAGCTGCCAGTTGGTCATTGGCATTGAGGCGCTGCTGCCCATCCAGCTCGAGGACAGCCGTGATGTTTGCAGAATGATTGAAGGTATTCCCATCCGGAGCAGTCCACTGCGGGGCCTGCCCCTTTAACCAGAGCGGCAAGCTTAGCAAAAACACTATGAGATATCGCATACTTGTTGTGATTGCCCCCCTCCGGCACCGGGCCAGAGGGGGAATGGTAAAGTTTTGATGGGGAATTAATGCAGTTCCAGCAGTTGCGTTTGTAATGCATGCCTGTACAGCAGCGTAATGGTGTACAGCCCCCTTGGGAGTTGCCCTGCCTGCCAGTTCAGCATATTAACGCCAGCCTCTGCCTGGACTTCCAGGCGCCCAACTTCACGCCCAAGCGCATCGGTGACCAGTAGTTGTACCGGACCGCTATCTGGCAGGACAAACTCAAAGAAGACCTCGTCCCGGGCCGGGTTGGGAAAGATTTTGAGTGCATGCAAAGGAGCTACCTCCTGTGGCGCGGACACTGAGGTACTCAAAGTCAATACCTCGGGCTCCCCGATACTGCCCTGCAGGCGATTGGCAATGAAGACGTAGCTCTCATTCAAGTCTGTCTCGGCCTCCGTTTCGGCATCATACATTTTGAAGGTAACGGGCTCTCCCCCCTGTTCGTTGGAATAAATCGTCAGGAACAACAGGTAAGCATCCAGGCTTTCAATATAAACCGGCTTATTGCTGCCCCGGACCTCTCCATTGACGAAGGCCGCAATTTCGTGATCAGCGGTCAGACAATTCTCCAGTTCCTCACTGGCCACCACTGCCACGAGGTTCATGGTATACTCAAAGGCGAAGGGGTCTACTTCCCAGTGATGGCCTAAAGCCCCACTGCGCCCGGCAATGGCTGCCCCACGCGACTGTTCTGTAGCTCCTCCGGTAAAGTTGGCCGGATAGGTTAGCGTGCCGGGGTTGCCCAGGTACAAAAGGTAGCCACGTGGAAAACTCATAAACTCAAGGCTGCCCAGCCAGCCCGCACCCGCATCGTACAGTGCAAAGCCAGTCTGCCCTTTGATCAGGTCGCCATTGAGGGGGCTGAGGGAGGCCAATGCCTCATTGACGCCCATACCCTGTTGCGGCAGGTAACCGATCCAGTTCCAGCCCGCTTGCAACTGCAATGGGGCAGCAGAAGGGTCAATAGGCTGTCCGGCAAGCAGTATGGAATCAAAAGCGGTAGACTGATACTGATACATGGTCTCATGAGACAGCGCAGTCAGGGAGCCTGCCCAGGTACTGGCCTCTGCAAAATACTGGCTGAAAGCGGTTTGCCCTTTTATGGTTGCCCCGCCCGGATTGCTTAGACTGCCCAGAGCCGTATTGATAGAAGCGTCCGGGAGGTTGACGTTGTAGGAAATCCAGTTCCAGCCCGGATAAAGTGGGATTTGCCGCAATACCAGGTTGTTGGTCGTGAGGACTTCCGGATTTTGAAGGGACCCTACAAAGCTATCCGCCACAAAGGGGAAAGACTGTGCCACCGGGCCGTAAACCAGGCAGGCCGAAGCATCCCACACCCTAAAGGTTACCGTTTGTCCGTTTGGGGCATTGCTGTATACCGTCAGGAACGCCATATGAGTATTCAGTTCAGGCACAGCTTCCACTTTGGCATATCCCCGCAGCTGCCCGTCAATAAAGGCCCCGACGATATCCAGTTTGTCCGTGGAAAGCACCCCTTCGATATCCAGCTGCAAAGCAAGATTCATAGAGTAGGAATAGTCAGCCGGATTGATATTCCAGGCAGGTGGCGGGCAGGCAACCCGCAGGTCTATTTTTAAGGGTTCCTCGCCTTCACTCGTTTCCATGCGGAGGATGCCACTGAACAGCCCCCCAACCAGGTCGGCAGGGAACTCAAAGGTGATGGTCTCAAAGGCCCCCGGAGCAATCAGCCCGGCAGTGGGAAATACATCCACCCAGTCCGGGATATCCTCCAGGTTGAAACTTGCCGAGAACCCTCCCTGATTGCGGATATTGCGGGTAACCGTGATGGACTCGCCCTCCATAGCTACGGTGTTGATGTCGCCGCCTTCCCAGAACAGGGTAGAGCGGTTGACGAGGAACTCCCAGACGATGGGCGCTTCAATCTGATTGCCAACCAGGTCTTCGATCTCTTCGAGCCTTACCCGCAATACGCGGTTTTCGATAAACTGATTAGCGACGTTAGGGACAATCCGGATTTCATCATCCACACAGGTTACGGTGGCGTCAATCAGCGCGCCAGTAGTGGCGTCGTACAGCCCCAGATTATTATTGTCAATCATCCCTGTTCCGGTGCCTGCCGCCTGAATGATACCGTTACAGTTGATCCGTTTGGTAAACATGACCGAGATTTCATCTCCGGGGCTCAGCACGCCATCGGCAGGTTGAGGCGTACCAAATACTTTAGGAGGCTCTGTTTCTTTCCGCCCCTTGATGATTTTAGAATACCCGGATGCCAGGGTCGGGTCTGAGCATACGGTGAGCGCACGGACCTCGTACGCCCCGTCGGCCAGCTGCGACATATCCCAGGTAACTTCCTGAAACAGCCCTCCCAGTTGCTGACGGGGGATCTCCGTGATATTGATCCAATTGCCATCGCCCATGCTTAGCCGGTACTGCACGCGGATCAGCTCCAGGTCTTCATCATCGGCTTCATATCCCTCCAGAATGAGCGTTAGCTCGTTATTGTCATTGGGCGTAATGACCCAGCCTTCTCCCGGGCTGGTAATTTCGACTTCACTGCAGGGCTCCCGGAAGTAAACGTTAAACTCCAGCTCCCGGTAAAATTTGGGGTCTATCTGTTCCCGGGACATGCCCAGGGACACCGCTCTTTCGTACTCGCATTGCGAAAACAGGGCAATCCGGATGCCCTCGTAAGTGTAGGCTTCCGGCCCGCGCTCTATCGTGAGGGTGACGGGCACGCTTTCACCGGCAGGAATGGTGTACACCTCTCCATCTCCGGCAAGCCCGTCCCCGTTGATCAGGATAGCGGCACCATTCGGATTGCTCTCCGGTACAAGGGCCAGGGTGTAGAACCCGATATCACCGGAAGGGGCGGCATTGCCAAGCAAAAGGTTGAAGGAAGCGCCCTCATCAGCTTCCACATTGGTGGCAATCGTTGTATTGGCCTGTAGCTGTACCTCTTCCCGGTGCTGTGTGTTTGGTTCGTGCGGGCAGGAGGTCTGACCACTGAGCAGTTTGAAGACAGGCGTCATATAGAGCAGATCCCTGGTCACCAACACATTCATGTTGTCAAAGGCATCATCATCTGCCAGAACATAGCCAACGGTGTTGGAAGTAGATAATGCGACCGATGTTTCAGTACGCCCTCCAATTGTAAAACCAAGATCCATTTCAGAGACAGCGCCCAGACCAGCTACTGTGCCACCGGTAGCCATGTTTATACCAGTTCTGACTTCAAACTCTAAGCCGGCTGTGACCTCTGCACTAGCCTCAATAGTAGTGGATTCTTCATAAGTGACGCCATTGCCGTAAAGGAAAGAGCCCACTGGCAATACCGCCGCTGCTTTTAGAACTTCATTATAAGTGATTATGCTCTCCCACATTGCAATACTGATCTCATCGCCCAGGGTTTCCAGTTGTGGGATGACGTTGTTTTTGATGTGGTTTTCCGTGTACAGGAAAGTAGATGCGATGCCAAAGGGGTTGGCCCATATCCCGTTATCGAGTTGGTACCTTGTCCCTTGTTCGTCCTCCAGGTATTGGAGCTCGTCGGTAGTCCCATAGGTGATAGCCAGGGCTGCACCTACATACACATCTCCTCCCATTTCGCTGCCCACAATCAGGTCACCGTCATCCGTCGAAATGGTAGTGTTTGTTGTCAGGCAAGTGTTTAGTGAAGTTTCGGTGTAAGCATTAAGCTGAGCAGAAAGAGAAAACCCGATGTCTTGAACGATATCAACCTCTGCTGTGGCATTGCCTGCAAAAGCTACCCCTACTTCAAAATCAGGCCCTAAATGTGCCGTAACTGATTCTGTCCTATCTACTCCAGCATAACCTGCAACCGACAACCCCAGGCAAGCCGTCGTACCTGATTCTATATAGGAGTAGCTGCCATCACCCGGCGGGTCCCTTAAAATCATAAAGGGAATACTGGGAGAAGTAGCCACGGAGGTAGATGCCCGGGGTTTCCGCCCCAAAATCACCATATCGAATGAGGTATTGGAGTTCGCTCCATTCGACAGGGCCAGCACTTCGAGGGTTTTCTTGTAGGGCGCTACGACATTAGGATAAGAAGTCGTGAAATGATGCCGCAGCACCCCGTTGGTCATCACCGTGTCAATATCGCCCAGATCGGCAATATTGTTTTTAATCGTCAGCTCTGCAGAGTCCAGGTAACAGACTTCGGTAGGTTCCAGGTACGCCTCTTGTACCCGGATGTCCACAAAGGTAGGTTCTCCAAAATTAGCAAACTTATCGCCCAGCCCATTCGTGCCGAAGTAGTCCTGTATGACCACCTGTGGGTCAGATCTGTAAATAAAGGATACGGAATCCAGCTCGGTTGACCGCATATCGAGGGTCAATCCACCCTGTTCGCCAAAATACGCTTTGATTTCACTAACAGGGTGATGGGTCACAGCGATCGTCACGGAATCGGGAGGGACATTATCGAATTCAAACCACCCCGCTTCGTTATCAATCACCACTTTTTCCTTGTAACAGCCATTCAGGGTCTCCACCGTCACTTCCACCGCTCCACTTTCCGGAATGATGGACTTTTTGCACAGCCCACCGGCTACCTGCCCCCGGATGGTGCGTTTGGTCTTATTCAAAAACTGTACCCCGGCTAACGGCGTTTGCAGGCTGTAAGCTTCAAACTGCAGGGGTTCGAAAGTCGTCCCTCCCAGGTTGGTCACGGAAAGGCGGATGTTGGAGCCTGGCTCAAAATCCCCCAGAAAACGGCCCTCTTCATCGGTAAAGATAGGTGGGGTTGCCCCGGCCCCATTCACCAGTATCTCAGCACCCGCCTCAAAGCAGTCGGTATCCGCAAAACGGACAACACCAGCCACCGGGACAGAGGAGTTGTCGGTAAAATCAATCTGACTAACGGCGGTATTGCTGTTGTTGAGGTTGACGATGCGGGTCTCGGGCGTAAAGATATGCCCATCCTCTTCCTGCCGTATCCCCAGGGGGGTAAACATAGCGCCTTCTACTGTACCGAATCCGGTCATGGCAATACCTGCATCCCGGATCTCCACGCCGCCGCCTTCGTTAAAACTGAAGTAATGCAGCAGGGAGGGCATGCCGGGGTCGATGCCGGCACTGGCCGGAGAAGCATGTACCTGCAGGTCGTTGACCGTCAGAAGTTCATCAAAAACCGCCACATCGTCTACCAGCCCCAACAGTGTGTAAGGCGTACCGGGATTGGGCTGAGCGCCTACATACCAAAACTGCTGTGCGAGGTCGTTGCTAAAGGAGCCAATATTAAAGCTGGCCGATTGTACTCCATCAATAAAAAAGGTGGCAGCGCCGGTAATCCGGTTGAGGTGCAAAGCGAGCCCTTCGTAGCCCTGCCCCACCTCTCCCAAGGTGTGGGTTTGCCCATTGGCCTGCAAATGGTAGTGCCCGTTGTGGACATACCACTCCATCGCACCGCTCTCGTGGTACAGCAGGGTCTGCCGGGCTTGTGCATCAAAGGGTTGGGCGATAACCTCGATGGTAGCCGTATCCGGCAGGTTGAATTTCGTCAGTTTTGCCCGGCTGTTGAAGACCGGGTTGAACTCCAGGGCGTAGTTGCTGTAGAACTTCTTGGTCGGGACCGCTGTAAAGGACTGCCCGGCACTGTAGTTGATGCTCTCAATATTGTAGAACCCCCCGGCATCTGTAATGCCGGCATTCAGTATGCCGGGGTTGTCGGTCGTGAAAGTGGCGCCCCCGACCGGAGTGTCAAAATCATTGGCAGTTACGTCAAACGTTTTGCTGCCCATGCCTTCATCAAATTTCCAGTAGGCGATCAACCCTTCTGTATTGGAGGAGAGCGTGATTTTCTGATAGGCGATGATCTCGGACTGCTTCAGCACGCGGTTGAAAATGCGGATATCGTCCAACTGCCCTTTGAACAGCCTCGCCTGTGTCCGGTCGCTGCCAATATTAAAGCGGGCGGGCAGGTGAGCCACCTCCCCGTTGAGGGTGCCTGCGAACTGCCCGTCTACGTAAAGTACGCCCTTCCCATCGGCATAGGTGAGCGTGATTTGGTGCCAGATGTTAGGCCCGGTAGGGTATTCGTACATCAGTTCAGCGCGGCCGCTTCCGTTGCCAAGCCCTATGACAACCCCTTTGTTTTGACCGGCGGGCGTAGTTTCTATCCACCAGTTGTGGTTGACATCGCTCCCCAGGTCGATGATGCCGCTGCGGTCGTATTGGTTGCCGATCTTTGCCCAGAGCATGACCGTGAAGGCTTCCTTCGGCAAGGTGTCCTGATATGACACACACAGGTAGTCCTCCTGCCCGTCAAAATCCAGGGCATACCCTTTGGTCGGTTGCAGGGCGACTTCCACCCCGGCTACCGGGTTGTTGCTCGTGGTGCGGATAGAACCGGTGACAACGCCATTGGGGTTGACAAAACCGACGTTCCCGCCCGGGCGCCCTTCTCCAAAGGCATTGATCCCGGCAATTTCATACTCGTAAAACTCCCCGGCCTGGACATTGAAGTCAATGTAGTTTCGGGCATTGGGGCCAAGCACCGACAACAGGGAGCCATTGCGGTAGATATGGAAGCCCTCTGTCACTCCTGAGCTCAGGGGGTCGAGTGCCCAGGATAATTCGATGCGGTCGGCGAAATCGCCTTCTGAAGCCCGCACGATGGTGGGCAAGGGCGGCAGCAGGTAGCGGGCCCAAAAGCCCCCCTCCGTGGAGCGGTTGGGAGAAAAGGCCTGCCCGGTGAGCAACTGCCCAAAGGTGAAATCCATGCGGCGGGAACTGCTGACCGCGTTGACCATGCCGCCGTAGGAAAGGAAGACCGCTCCCGATGCGGGAGCCGTATCGCCGAGCGGATTGCACGACGTCTCTTGCTGCTGCCCGTAGGCTGCCTGAATGGCCATGCCCAATAGGCATAGCAGTACTATGGTTACTTTTTT
Source organism: bacterium (assembly GCA_024742755.1). Lineage (GTDB taxonomy): Bacteria > Bacteroidota > Bacteroidia > Chitinophagales > Saprospiraceae > Phaeodactylibacter. Next base: position 49,891 of record JANSXW010000013.1, read on the forward strand.
CATCGTTTTTGTGCTTTTGGTCGTTTAGCGGGTCCGCATATAGAGGTACAGATTAATGTTCTTGGGGCGGGTTTCGGTACCGCCGGATTGAGGCATGTCGTGCGTGTGCGCCAGAACGTTGTAAGTATTGGGCTCATTCTCTGCCATAGGCAGAAAAACAACACTGTTTGCATAGCACCCACTACAGCCATACTGCCCGCGTACAGCGGCCAGTATGCCCGACACGCCCGGAACTACGATACGAGTCGACTCTGAAAGCTCATGCTTATGTGCAGCAAAGCCATCATTTTGAAAAGAGCCTGGAATGGGCGTATTTCCGCGTTCGGGGTCATTACCGTTACTTCCCCGGCTATCAAAACTCCGCAAAAAGCGGCCCCGGGCATCCGGTAGGTTTTGCCAGTTGGTAAGCCCGGCTAGTTTGCTTTCCGCCGGCAAGGCCTGCCCGCTCATCAGTTCCCAACATGCGCCATTTTCGGCGGTAAACTCTTCGGGATTGAGGACCGACATCTTCACATCGCCCACCGCACCCGTACAGCTTGTGAGCGCAATGGCATAGGGCGTGACCGTAAATGTACTGCGGGGGGTGAGCTCTACGCCATCCACACTCACGCCTAAATAGACCGTATTTTCAAAAATCCGCTGATCAATAGGCGTAAGGCTCCCCAGGTAGTGTTGGTAAGCGCCTCCGGCTACCTGAAGGGTGACGGTTTCTGACCATAGTGCCTCATTGCTGACGGCATCCGGGTACAGCCGGAACGTCATTTCCTGTGGCCCATCCTCCACCGGGAAACCATCGGCATCTTTCAGTACGCCCTGTGCATCCAGCATGGGATGGAACTGAGCGGAAAGGCTCAGGGTGAGGGCTATAAAAAACAAGGTCAATAATTCCTTCATATTCTGTTATTTTTGAAGCCCGCAACGGGCTGTATGAGTTAGAGGACTGACAACAATTTGCCGGTTTGGGTGCAGATTCACAGACCCTCGCTGCAAGCGCCTGAAAAACCAACACCAGCTGACCGCGATACCAGTGATCGCATCAACGAATTCGGATGTAGGTGTATAGGTTGATGTTATCAGGACGGGTTTCGCTGCCGCCCGTTTCATAGACTTCGTGGCTGTGCAGCAAAATATGATCTGTAGAATCATTGGCCGGACTAAATGGCCACATCATCGTCATACCAGTATAGCAATCGGTACAGGCCACATTTGCTTTGTAGGCTTCAAGGTAAACGGACCCATTTTCCTGCCCATATTTTAATGGCATTCCAGAAGAGCCATCCAGCAAATTCCTGTTTGGTGAGGTGTAGTATGGTGGAGGATTACCGAGATTAGGAACCGCAGATGTTCCATGTCTATGTCTTTTGAACGTATCTCCCTGATAGGAGCCGGCAATGGGGTTTGCTCCCCGGTCGGGGTCCAGCCCGTTGCTTCCTCTTTCATCCATCGATCTCAGGAAGGTGCCTCTTGCATCCGGTACTTCCTGCCGGCCGGTCTGCATCAGCAATCGGTCGCTTGGGCTCAGTTCCCGCCCATCCATTTCCACCCAGCAGTCCCCGTTTTCGGCTATGAACTGGGCAGGAGGCAAGGCAGACATTTTGATGTCGCCCAGGGCGCCTTTGCAGCCCACCTGCGTCAGCCCGTAGGGCGCTGCCGTCAGTACGCTGCGGGGCGTCAGCTCGACACCGCCCACCGCAATGCCCAGGTATAGCGGTTTGGAAAAGATACCGGCATTGATGGGGTTTTCACTGCCCAGGTAATGATTGTAAATACCGCCGGTAAGGTTCAGCTCTACGGTCTCCGCCCATATTGAGCTGCCTCCCTGCGCCTGCTCGTACAGCCGGAAGGCCATCACCTGTGGCCCATCCGGGAGGACAGTACCGTTGGATGTTTTTAATGCCCCCTGTACATTCAGCAAATACGGAGACTGAGCGGAGAGCATCAGCACACTGCTCATGCATAGGATTAAAAAAGTCAACTTCATGGTAAGGTTGAGTTTGGCTATTGTAAGGATAGAGTGGTTCATCGGATACGGATATAGGTGTAAAAACTGGTGTTTTTGGGGCGGGTCTCCTCACTTTCTCCCGTTTCGCTAACCACATGTTGATGCAAAAATGGATGCTGGTATTCTTCTAGGCTAGGCGTAACATTTTTAAATACCCAAATACTGGACCAGCAATTTTCACAATCCAAATCTCTACGTTGCGCTTTTAAACGTTGCATTTGGATATCATGGGGTGGGTCATAGTGGCGGGTCGGTACTGTATCTCTATCCGAATTGCTTACCCCATGCGTATGCGCTCCAAAGCTATCCCCCTGATAGGAGCCGACCGGTGGATTGGGCCCCCGGTCCGGGTCATTGGCGCCGGAGGGGTCATACCCTCTGATGAAAGTACCCCGGGCATCCGGAATCTGCTGCCAGTTTTTGATCTGCGCCAGGCGGTCGCTGCTGTTGAGGGCCCGGCCATCCATCAGTACCCAGCAATCTCCATTTTCGGCGATAAAGTCATCCGGTTCCAGGATGGACATTTTGACATCGCCTACGGTGCCTTTGCAGCCCAGGATTTCGAGCACATAGGGCGCGGCGGTCATTGGGGTGCGGTTGGGCAGCTCCATGCCGTTTGCAATAATGCCCAGATAAAGCTGCTGCTGAAATAAGCCGGAGGAAAGAGGGGTTACACTCCCCAGATTGTGGTTGTACAGGCCGCGTACGATATTGATTTCTGCTGTTTCTGACCACAGGGCATTTCCGCCTTCCTCCTGATTGAAGAGGGCGAAAGTCAGGGTTTGCATCCCATCGGGTACGGATGTCCCTTCTACGGTCTTTAGTGTCCCCTGCACATTTAGAAGGGGAGCGCTCTGTGCCAACACCCCCAGGCTCAGCCCGAGGGTAAGCAAAAGCATGCATATTTGCTTCATGTCGTCTTTAAATAAGGTTAAATGATAAAAACCTTAGTGTTGCCCGGTCGTGTTTGTTGGAATGTTGTTCTGTTGCATTTGGTTACCGGGCAGGGGAAATCCATCCCTGCTTCCAAATGTAGAAGACGAGCCCTACCAAAGTATCCCAATACCTGAAAACAGGTGTCCCAATACCTGAAAAAAAAGTGGGACACCTTCTAACATCCTGTTATTCAATTACTTTTATTTCCAAAACCAACAGGCATCAAAAACATAAATGCTGCTGCCTGACGGAGTAACGACTCTAAATACCGGCGTGAGCAGCCTCCACCCGGGCCTTTCAGGCCGACTTTAGAAAGGAGGTTGCAGGGAGGGTTCTACAGAAAGCTGTCATATTTTAAATGTACCTGCCTGGTATTTTACCTGTATGGGCTATCTTTGGGCGAAACTATGACCCAGCTCAAACAATATGCACAAATTAAAAAAAGCGCTTACCGTTGCCTTAGGGCTGTTTATTATGCTTCCTGCTGTCTTTGGGCTCGAAGCCAGGCTTGCACCGTTTTCCCACAGGGATACACTTGCTGCCCGTGCACTGCGGGCGCTGCCGGATCAACCGGACTCCTGTGCAGCTTACGCCAATGAACTCTTGCGCCTCGCACTGAACAGCGGTACGGACTCTCTGCTTTTCAAAGCCAATCAACTACTGGGGTACGCCTACTATTATAAAGGAGACTACAACAAGTCTATCTTTTATTACCAGCAAACGCTGGGGACAACCTATATACAGAACCACCCCCGTGCAGCAGCCTCTGTTTACAACAACCTCGGCATCAATTATGAAATACTTGATGAATACGATCAGGCGATTGATGCTTACCTTCAGTCGCTGCTTGCAGAAGAAAAAATCGGCAATACGGATGGGAAATACATGTCCTGGATCAACCTGGGAGCGCTGTACCAGAAAATTCTGGATACGGAGGAAGCTAAGCGCTATGAGCTGGGCGCCTTGCGGTATTTTGAATCCCAAAACGACAGCCTGCACGTAGCGCTTTGCCATCAAAACCTGGGCGTTATATACATTCAGGAAGGGCAGCATGACTCCGCGATGATTTACAATCAGCTGGCGCTCGATTATTGCTTACAGTCGGGCTATACGCGAGACTATATACAAATCCTGTTCAATTCTGTGGTGAGCCACCTGCAACAGGGGAATCCTGACCTCGCCAGGTTTTATCTAAACAAAGTGAAGCAAGTCAAAGCGGATGTAGAACAGGATTCCTTTCTTCACGGGACCTACCTGCTTTATCAGGGCCGGCTGTTCATGGAGCTGGGCGAAAGCCTGCAAGCCCGGAAAACCCTTAGCAAAGCCCTGTCCCTGCTCCGGCAAAGCGGCATCAAAAACTATCAGCTGGAAGCGCTGGACAACCTGCTGAAGTCTTATGTACCGGCATCGCTATTGCCTGAATACAAGCGCTATATGGAAGAATTCCGGAGCATCAGATCCGATATCTTCTCGCAGGAGGTGGCCTCTAATCTCAGCAAAGCCAAGGTTGAATTTGATGTAGCCATTCTGGAAAAAAACCTGGAACTGGAGCAAACCAAAACAGAACTGCACCAGAAACTCATTCAGGGGCTGCTCATTATATTAACCCTCATTACCCTTGCGGCCATTATCATCTATCTGTTATGGCAAAAACAACGGCGCCAGAACCGTGCGCTCTTCCAACTCAATCAGAATCTGACTGAGAAATGGAAAATCAGCAACCTCCAGGCCTACCAAAAGCATAGTCATCTGTTCCAGGATGTGCACGAAACCATGGAGCGCGAACAACTCTATGCCAACCCTGACCTAACTATTGAAATGCTGGCTAAAGCCATTGGCAGTAACCAGAGGTATGTGAGCGAGTGCATCAATACCCACCATGGCAGCAATTTTTTCCAGTTTGTCAATACCTACCGCATCGAGCATGCCAAGCATCTTCTGCTCCATCAGCCTGAGCTCACGATGGACGCGATAGCCGAGTCATCAGGCTTCAGCAGCCGCTCTACTTTTTACCGGGCATTCAAAAAAATGACAGGCATGTCTCCCGGCTCTTACGCTGAACAGGGCAAACAGGATAACCGCCCCCTCCCTCCGGCTAAAAATTAAAGAAGCCGCCCATAAAGGGCAGCTTCTTAATGTTGGGAGAATAGAAACAGAGTGTTACGCGTTTTGCATGCTTACTGATAATCTTTGGATTAAACGATTGTTGTCATTCGAAGAGACAGCTGACTAAACAGCCCCTGTTGCTCTTGGTACGCAAGATAGCGGCGTGGGCACAGAGCACCAAGTAATTCCGCCCAACACTCAAAACACACAAAACCTTGATTACCTGCACCTTATGGAATTCTGTAGATTATTTTTTGCCTCTTGTAGACCTGCTGTTTCCTATTGCACTCTGAAAAGGTCTGTCTTAGCGTGCTGTATTTTTGGAAACGGTTTGAAAAAGCACCTCCTTTGGGGATAAAGAAGATGCTTTGGTCAATTTCCTAATTGGCTTCGCCCTGACTTAAGTAACGCACCTTATCAAATTCTGCGGTAGCTTGTCCTCCCGGAACTGAAGTAAAGACAGCCATCCCCATTTCCACACAGTCCTCCATGGGCAAATAAGCCTGATGAAACAACTGCCAATTCCCATTAGCGCTATTTCGATAAAAAGCTTTTATAAGATTTCCGGAACGACCTATCCGCAGCCATTCAGGAAAAGGTGCATCCTGATTAGCTTCCTCCCGGGGCGCATTATCGGTTAAGCGGATTTCCCTTCTTAGCAGATTAGTAAGGTTAAAATAAACAGCAACCATTTTTGCACCAGGCATGCTACTTTCGCGGATCATTAGGCCAGCATATCCGTTACTCACATCACTGATTCGTGCCTGTATGCCACCATTGCCACACAAGGGCACACTAGCGAATGCCAACTTATCAGAATCTTCAGGAATGAGATGGTAACCACCTGTGGATAGGGTAAAAGGGCCATTATTATTGTTCCCTCCCGCACAAGGACCGTTGCTACTATAGCTACTGCCTTCCGCGCCTTGATCCCCAATATTTTGTATTTTCCATGCAGCAGGCAGTGCCGTACTTTCGATAACGGTTACTGTAGCCATACAGCTACTGCTGTCGTTAGTGGTCTCATCCCAGAGTGTAAGAGTGACCGAGTTGGGACCGAGATCAGCACAACTGAAAGAAGAGGGGGTAACAATACTACCGCTTGCACCACTTGAGCCTCCATCCACGTCACTGGCTATGATAGTTAACTCATTCTCAGTCAATTCGACAGTTGTGTCCTTGCAGACAGCTAGTAAATTTGGGCATTGCTCATTATAGAATATACCATCATTCCCGTTGGGAGAGCAATCTTCAAGCACCTGCGTACAGCTGGTTATCGGAGCATCAAATTTATATTGTAATAGCAAATGAGTAGCATCACATGCTACTTCTACTCCTTTATTGCTGTTTATTTCAGTAGTGGTGCGTTGGACATCCCAGATTCTGAAATAATCCACATCTATAGGACTAGCTCCTCCCCAATTTTTCGAAGTAGCAATAGCTATTGGAAATTCAGTTTCAGGGTAATAAGATCCGGGTAGTGTTTCTGACCCTATGAGTTCCCCATTAACATAAAACCAAAACGTTCTGTCAGTATGATCGTATACAAATGTAAGTGTATACCAGGTTGCTACCTCCACTGGAGAAGAAATAACCCTTTCATATGCTCCATTCCAGCCCATTCCACAGGATATCTTCGAATCTTCTACCACTTCCATGAAAAAACCATCTGCCGGACTGCTATGCTTAGAAACAATAGAAGCATCAGGGGTATCATTAAACCGGAAACGAATCTCCAGCGTAAAATCATGTGGGTTGGAAAAATCATTCAATATTCCTGTACCGGTTGGTGTGACGACAGCATGTTCACTGGTACCATTGAAGGAATAAAATGTCTGCCCATATACCTGATTCCATTCAGAAGCAAAAGCCAGAATGATTAGGGCAATGACAAAATAACGGACCGTGGATTCAATTACATTTTTCATTTTTCTACTGTTTTATTAATCTTTCGGATGCGAAAGATTTAGAAAATCAATTAGAGTTTGTTAAGCTAACCTTTCGCGTCTCAAAGGGCAGTGTTTTATTCATTCTCTATCGGCATACACTCCATAACTTAAGTCTCAAAAAACTAATCAGGGAGCTCCTGTTACCGTATTGCAAAATTAATGTAAAGCATATCCTGATCTTCATTTCACCCTGCTCAAAACAAAACACACAAAACCCTGACTTTCTATACTTTAAGAAATTCTGTAGATCATTTATTCCTCTTCTGTAGCCCAATTCAGTATATGTATGGAGCCAATAAACTCTTGGCGATGGCCGAATCTCTGGTCATGAATTAAATGTATACCCATAAAAAAAATCTGGCGCCAGGCAGCAGCCAGATTTCAAATTTGATAATTACCCAAACAAAATGAGCCATTGGCTCTTTTGGAAGCTAACCTTGGTTGGTTAGCTTCCGTGCCAGGAACGTCAGTTACAGAAAAGCGCATTTGTACTCACTGAGAAACCTGGAATAATTAGTTGTTGTCATAAGGCTTGGTGTGTTCGTATCATTATCCCCCATAGTTTGTCCGGTAAATATAGAGGGTTTAGATTTGGCATGCAATGGTACCTCAAAAAAAGCCAAACTGCGTAAAACAATAAATATCAGCACTTTAAGACCACCTGTATACCATTAATTCTCAGTTGTAGACGGCCTGTTTTTAGTTTTTTGCGTGCAGGAAGTCCAAATTGGGATAAACAACCGGCCTGATCATTGCTCCGTTATACTTAAAGCTTCAGCATATCTTGAAGCTTCCGCTCATCTGCACCCTCAAATATGGGCTGATGGAACTGATGCAGTTTTTGCAGCAACACCAGGAGCTGCTGCTTTTCGGCTGAGGTCAGATCGCCCGTTACCACCTCCCCCATCGGCATAATGCGGGCGTTGGCTTCTGCCACTATTTTCTGCCCCTTGCCGCTCAGCCGGACCAACTTGGCGCGGCGGTCCTCAGGGTTAGGGAGCTCCTCAATATAGCCTTGCTTCTTCAGGCGCTTGAGGACTTCGGTGCCGGTTGATTTCTCCAGAATGTTTTTCTGGATCAGTGCGGTTTTGGTAAGCGGTGCTTCCTGCTCAAGGGTAGCCAAAAATGCCCAGTCCGTAAGGGAGTACAAATCGAGGTGGCGGAAGACGCGCCGGGCGTAGTAGGCCGCATAATTGGCCATAAAACCAAAGAACATGGAAATCAGGCCGTCTGTATTGGGCGGCAGGCTTGCCTCACTCCCACTGCGGTGCCCCTGCTGCTGCAGCCACTCCCCAAAGGCAACCGGAGAAAGGTGTTCGGCTTTGTGCTGCTCCTGAAACGCGCCCAGCCAGTCGATCACCTGTTTGGCGTCTTCGATTTTCATAAAGTTCTATTTTGTACTAAAAAAGATTGATATCATCTAAACACTTTCAAAAACAGAATGTTCTGCTGGCATAAATAACAAATCCATCACCACGACAAAACGATACGATGAAAGTTCAACACCTTTTCAGTTTATTGCTCGGATTGATGCTAAGCGCGGCCCTTTCGGCACAGTCGGGCATCATCAAGGGGCAGGTAACGGATGCCCTGAACAATGAACCTATCCCTTTTGCTAACGTGCTCCTGTTGGGGACCGATATCGGCACTACCACGGACGTAGATGGCAATTACGAAATCACCGGGCTGGAGCCAAAACTGTACGATGTGCGCGCTTCCTACCTGGGCTACACCAATAAAGCTGAATATGAAGTGCAAGTGACCAACTCCAAGCCCGCCATCGTCAATCTGGCCCTGAGCGAGTCTGCCCAGGATTTGGAGGAAGTGGTCGTCAAAGCTTCGCCATTCACCAAAACGGAAGAAAGCCCGCTCTCTCTGCGCACGATCGGCGTAGCTGAAATTCAGCGCAATCCGGGGGGCAACCGGGACATTTCGCGGGTGATACAGACCCTCCCGGGCGTTACGACGCCGGCAAGTTTCCGCAACGACCTCATCATCCGGGGCGGCGCACCAAATGAGAACCGCTTTTACCTGGATGACGTGGAAGTGCCGACCATTAACCACTTTGCTACGCAGGGGGCCTCTGGCGGGCCGGTGGGGCTGATCAATGTGAATTTCATCCGTGAGGTGGAATTTTACAGTGGGGCCTTCCCCTCCAACCGGGGCAATACCCTGAGCTCGGTTTTGGAGTTTAAGCAGCGCGATGGCCGGGATGACCGCATTGGCGGCACCTTCCTGATGAGTGCCACAGATGTTGGCGTGACCCTGGAGGGCCCGATTGGGGACAAAACCACTTTTCTGGCCTCTGCCCGCCGTTCCTACCTTCAATTTCTCTTTGAGGTGATCGGGCTGCCGTTTTTGCCAACGTACAACGACTTCCAGGTCAAGGTGAAACACAAGTTCAACAAGAAAAACGAGCTGACCTTCATCGGCCTGGGCGCCATTGATCAGTTCCAGCTCAACCTGGACGCCAACGAGACCGAAGAGCAGCAGTTCCTGCTCAATCAGCTGCCAGTCTCCCCACAGTGGAATTACACCAACGGCCTTGTTTACAAGCACTACGCCGATAATGGCTTCTGGACCTTTGTGGTCAGCCGCAATATGCTCAACAACGAGAGTGAAAAGTACCTGGACAACGACGACAGCAGCGAGGAGAACCTGACCCTGCGTTACAAATCCCAGGAAATTGAAAACAAGCTCCGGGTAGAGCACGATATCCGCTTTGGCGATTTCAAGCTCAACTATGGCCTGGGCTATCAGTATGTGAAGTACAATGTGAGCACCTTCAACCGCATCTTCACCAGCGCCGGGCCTCAGACCATCGACTTTGCCTCCAATTTTGACCTCAACCGCTATGCGCTGTTTGCTCAGGGCAGCCAGAAGTTTGTGGACGAGCGCCTGACGCTTTCCCTGGGCTTCCGCATGGATGCCAATGACTACAGTACCGAGATGAGCAACCTGGGGCAGCAGTTCTCCCCCCGCTTTTCTGCCTCCTACGCGCTCTCCGAACGGCTGGCGGTCAACTTCAACACCGGTATTTACTACCAGCTGCCGCCTTACACGATTCTTGGCTATCAGGAGGACGGCGTGTTTGTGAACCGGGAGAACGGCATAAAGTACATCCGCAATGATCATGTGGTCGCTGGCTTCGAATACAATACGGCTTCCAATTCCAAAATCTCCATTGAAGGCTACTACAAGTACTACTATGACTACCCTTTCCTGCTGCGCGACAGCCTGACGCTGGCTAACCTGGGCGGCGACTTTGGCGTACTGGGCAACGAGCCGGTTGTCCCCCGTTCTGAGGGGCGCAGCTATGGGCTGGAATTCCTCTTTCAGCAGCGCCTGTACAAGGGTTTCTACGGCATTGCGTCGTATACCCTGGGCTGGAGCGAGTTTGAGGATAAGAATGGCAACTTCGTCCCTTCCTCCTGGGACGCCCGCCACATCGCCAACGTAGTCATTGGCAAGCGCTTTGAGAAGAACTGGGAAGTAGGCGTCAACTGGCGCTTTCAGACCGGGCTGCCCTTCACGCCTTTCGACCGGCAGTCTTCCGCCCTTGTCCTCAACTGGCAGGCCAACGGGCGGGGCATCCGGGATTTCGACCTGCTCAATACCCGGCGTGCGGACCTCTTCAGCGCGATCGACATCCGGGTGGATAAAAAGTGGTTCTTCGACAAATGGAGCCTGAATATTTTCCTGGATATTGAGAACGTCACCGGCAATGGCGTAGGCCAGGATCAGCTTATCCTTGACCGCCCGCTGGATGAAAACGGGCAGCCGATCGGTGGTGGCATCATCGCCAATCCGGATGCACCTGTCAACGAGCAGCAGTTCCGCCTGAAGACCATCAACGATGCTGCGGGCACAGTAGTGCCCAGTATCGGGCTGCAGATAGAAATATAGGTGTGCTGATGGCCGGTTGTCAGGCGAGTTTAGTAATTTGGGAGCCTGACAACCGGTTTTTTATGAAGGAACAGCCCTCCAAAGACTACCTGCTGCGCAAATTGCGCTTCCTGCCGCTGCCGCTGCAGGAGGTATTCATTCTTAATGGACAGCTGAAGCGTTTTCCGGCAGGCACTACGCTGCTCCGCGAAGGACAGTATGTAAGTGCGATCCCTCTGGTATTGGAAGGGCGCCTCAAAGTCTACGCCGAGGCCGAAACCAAAAGGCTCTTGCTTTACTACATCCGGCCGGAGGAAAGCTGCGTGATGTCCTTCAGCGCCGTACTGGAAGACCGCCCGAGCAGTATTGTTGCCGAGGTAGAAGAAGATGCCGTAGTTCTGCTTTTGCCCAGTGAGCAGATTCATGAATGGCTGCGCCACTACCCAATGCTCAACCATTTGTTCTTCCGGCAGTACCAGCGCCGGTACACAGAACTCCTGCAAAATATTGAACAGGTACTTTTCCACCGTCTTCCCGACCGCCTGCTTGCCTATCTGAAAGACCGTAAGCGCCTCACCGGTCACGCGAAACTAACCCTTACCCACCGCCAAATCGCGGAAGACCTGGGCTCTGCCAGAGAGGTCATTACCCGGACACTGAAAAAGCTGGAAGCCGAGGGCAGCGTGCGCCTGTTGGAGGAGGGTATTGAGATTTTTTAAGCATTTTAACCCCGGTGGTGACTGCGGTCACCTGCATCGCCCTCAATCCCCCCTTATCTTTGAATCAACAAAAACAACGGCCATGAGCCCCAAAAATATCGCAAAGCTAATCGCAGTCTGCCTGACTTGCCTGCTTTTAATCTGGGGCCTGGTCGAATTGATTCAACTTATTAAAACCTAATACGTCATGAAAAAGAACATGGGAAACACCGACAAACTGGTCCGGGTCATTATTGCTGTGATCATTGCTGCTTTGTATTTTACGAATACCATCACGGGCACTTTGGGCATCGTTTTGCTGGTGCTCGCCGGTGTGTTTGTACTGACCAGTGCCATTAGCTTTTGCCCGCTCTATGCGCCATTTGGGCTGAGTACCTGCAAGAACGCGTAAGTTCAGGAACCAACGATAGCGTACTAAAAAAGCCGCTTCCGGAAACCCCGGGGCGGCTTTTCAATTTATCTTTAAAACCTGCACTATTCAGCGTACTCAGTAGGTATTTCTGAGTGGTTTTGCTCAAAGTTCATATCAATTACCCGAACGGCAATGTAAGACCCAATGAGGCTGACCGCAATGCCCTCCGTGAAGACAAAAAGGCTGGCGGTGAATGGGTTAAAGTATTTTCCGATCGGAATAGTATCCTGAATATAGTTCATGAAGGTATTGTCGCCTATCAGGTAGAACATAACAAAAGCGGTGAAGGGCAACACCCCAATTATGGAGGCGTACATACCGGCTACTACACCAGAAACATAATTATTGACCGTTTCCGGATTTTCGCGCCGGTAGCGGCGTATGGCCATATAAAGCAATCCAATGTGCGCAAAACCATTGAGTATCCTCAGGTTGTAGTTTCGGATTTGAATGACCTCGTGCATTAATAAAAATAGCCCGACAAAACTGGCTAACAATAACAGTCCGTACTTGATTGCAATCTTATTCATATCGTGATGCTTGATTTTCTATAAAACTGGAAATCAGGCACCTATGTTTACAAACTACCGTTACAACTTCAAAATTGGTACCGGAACCCCATGCTGTTGCCGGTAAAGGAAAGCCCCTGCAGCAAGGGTTGCAGGTCGTCATTCCCACTCGCCTGCCAGAAGTAGGCAGCCAGGTCAAAAACAAACAGGAACCCACCCTGAAGGATGATGGATTTACCAAAGCCCCGCAGCCGCTCCGGTTTGTCTTCTGTGTTTTTGGCACGTTCTATCAGGTAGGCACCACCCAGCATGTACCCCACATCAAGCCCGGCATTGAACAGGAATATTTTCTGTACGCTGTGCTGCTCGTTGATGCTCTCGGCCAGGCTCAGGGCAGAGGGGTCGCCTTTAGTCGCGGCGATGTACCCGGCGGTGGCCAGGCCCAGGTTGACCAGGTTCCAGCCTGCATTCATCCCATGGAAATAGCGACGCTCGCCGGTACGCTGACTGGCTAATGTGGCACCGAGGGCGATGTTGCCCACGGCCCAGCCTCCCAGGACCATCATACTGGTTTTCTGTTTCTGCAGTCGGTTTTGATTGAAATCGGTCAGGGCATCGGTCTGCGCATAGCCCAGCATCAGGAAATTGAAGAAGGTGAAGGTGAGGAGGATTCGCTTGGTTGGCATAGCTTTGGTTTTGATGTAAGAAATCCTCCCGGGCGGGGAATGTTCACCAAAACTTAAGATAATAACGCCTGCAAGATGATCCTGCAGGCGGTACGATTATAGTTTAGTCTTCCCGAAGAATCGCCACGCCCCAGGGTTCCAATAAAACTTCTGTCCGGCCATCGTACTTTTTGCCAGTCAGCAAATCCGTGCTGCGAATGACAGGCGCTGCGGCCGTCTGAGGCTCGGGGCTGTAGTTGAAAAAGTAGTGCAAGTTGGCTCCCTGCCCATTTACACCTTTACGGATGACAACCGGGAACTGTGCCTTTGGGCGCTCCACCCCGGCACCATCCACTGCATCAGCAATCAGCTTTTGCATAATCGCAGGAGAGGGCCACGCTCCGATGTAGGTAGCCTGCCCTTTGCCATAGCGGTTTTGAGTGATGCAGGCGTACTTGCCCCAGTGCGGATGGTCATACCGCCCCAACACCTGTGCTCCTTCGGGGGTTAGCAGTTCTGCCCAAACAGAGACATAGTTGTCTGTTTCCCCGACCCCAAATGGGTCGCCCTTTAACGGCAGGCGGTCAATGCCCGTGAACTGCTGATAGGAAAATCCGCAGACTTCCCGAATCAGGGCGGGCTGCCGCTCCATACGTACCTGAACATGCTCATCCGTAAACCCGCTTTTGAAACCGTAGAGAATATGCCCGCCGTTTTCAACGTAAGCATTAAGCTTTTTCAGCTCAGCAGCAGAAGCCGTATAAAGCGGAGGCACAAGCAGCAGCTTATACCGGCTCAGGTCTTCAACGGTATGGTCGGCAAAATCAGCCTCTACGTTCATTTTATAGAGGGTTTCGTACCAGTTGCGCACGATATCATTATAGTCCATTTGCTTACTGAAGGCAAATTCCTGCAGGGAAGTCAGCGCCTCATTGCTGAAGTACAGGGCGACTTCATTGTCTTTTTTCAGGTTGACCAGAGCCGGGCTTAGCCTTTTGAGTTCGGCTGCGATCTCCTTTGCTTCTAGATAAGTGGGGTTGGGCTCCATATCGTGAGAAAGCAGCCCTTTCCAGTAGGTCTCTGCACTATTGTGAATGGAATGCCAGTGCCAGTACATTACCGCGTTGGCCCCATTGGCCAGGTGGCTGTAGGCTTGTGTGCGGAGCTGCCCCGGATATAACAATTCCTGATTGGAGGGGCCAAGGATGCTCTGCGCGGAGGTCTCCACTACCAGGTAGTTGCCCTGCTTCATGGAGCGGGCCAGGTCGCCCCCGAAAGCGATCATGACCCCGTCGAGGCGGTCAGCGGTGCCATGGTAGATATCGATACCGGCAATATCCATAGCCCGGGCAGCTTCAAAGTGGTCCACGTTAGCCTGTATGGCATAGCTGCCGCTGCGCCATGACATATCGAAGTTCTGCGTCACGAACTGATGCGGCTGCTTGTATTCATTGACAATATCCACCTGCCAGGCCAGATATTCCGTCACGAGAAGCCGTCGGAATTTTTCGAACTCATTGCGAAGGCTGCCGTTTATGGTCCCGATAGTAGAGGGCATATCCGCCCAATCGAAAACAGAGTTGCTCCAGTAGTGCAGCCCAAAGGCTTTGTTCATGGCTTCCGGCTCAACGAACTTAGCCTTCAGGTATTCCACGAACTGTGCCTGTACATTGGGGCCTTCCGCACCATAGTGCTTGGTCTCATTATCGACCTGAAAGCCGATCACTGCCGGGTGGCGGGCCGTAGCCTCCAACTGTTTGCGGATGATGCGCTCCGCATGGAAACGAAATTGGGGATTGGAAATATCCATGATCTGCCGGGCACCATAGGGCCGCTGCCCGTTTTTGCTGGTGAGCAAAATATCCGGGTATTTTTTGGCCAGCCAGGAAGGTATTGCATAAGTGGGCGTACCGATAATCACTTTAAGCCCGTAGGCATGCAACGTATCAAGGATACGGGTGAGGTAGTCCATTTTGAATACGCCATCCTGCGGTTCCTGATAAGCCCAGGTCGACTCCCCGATTCGGACTACGTTGATCCCGCAGTCTTTCATCATCGCGGCATCTTCCGACAGGCGGTCGTTGGGAAGGTATTCATAATAGTAGGCCACACCGTAGAGGATTTCGCCCATCTTGCCAGGGGCAAAAGCAGGTTGTGCCCACACGGTAGCACCAATAGCGCTAAATAGCAACAGAAAAAAGGAAAGCCGTAAGAATTGTATCATGATTTAGTGGTTTTGAGCCTGTTTTCACCTGTCAATATAGCGGCTTGGGATACAGGTAAGCACAGGATGCGCCTCAACTTTATCCGAAGGGCGGCCCGGCTTAGTGTACTTTTTACAAGAATACCTGTACTTTCCGGCTAATTCCGGTTATTTTTGCAGCCTCATTAAAAACCATTCTGTATGATTGGCCAATTGAAAGACAACAAAATTCAACTCAAGCGCATCTACATCGAGTCTACGCTCCCGGATGCCCTGCAGCCCCTGAAGGTGCTCGCGAATAACATCTGGTGGTCCTGGAACAAGGAAGCCATTGCGCTTTTCGAGTACATTGATAAAGCGCAGTACATCGACCTGCGCTACAACCCCGTTGCCCTGCTGGAGCAGCTTTCGCCAAAGCGGGCCGAACAACTGGTGAACGATAAGGATTTCCTGAAGCGCCTGCAAAGTGTAATCAAAGAATTTGAAGCCTACATGGCGGTCACACCGGAAGCAGGTAGCCCAAAGATTGCCTACTTCAGTATGGAATACGGGCTGCATATTTCCCTGCGCCTCTATTCCGGAGGACTGGGCGTGCTGGCCGGCGACTACCTGAAGGAAGCTTCTGACGACAATTCCAATATGGTAGCCGTAGGTTTGCTCTACCGCTATGGCTACTTTGAGCAGGCCATCTCCCTGCACGGCGATCAGATCAACAACTTCCCGCCTCAGAAATTCACCAAACTGCCTATTCAGCCAGTGCGCGATGAGCAGGGCGAGTGGGTAAAGATCAGCATTGGGCTGAAAGGCCGTATGGTCTATGCCAAAGTCTGGGAACTGAAGGTAGGCCGTATCTCGCTCTACCTCCTCGATACCGACATTGATGAAAATGAATGGCACGACCGCTCTCTGACCCACCAACTGTACGGTGGGGACAATGAGCACCGCCTGCGTCAGGAAATCCTCCTGGGCATTGGGGGTATCCGTGCCCTGCGCGCCCTGGGGCACGATGATGCCGACATCTACCACTGCAACGAGGGCCACGCGGCATTCCTCAACCTGGAGCGCCTGAAGAATTACATTCAGCACGAGGGCATGAGCTACGAAATGGCACTGGAAACGGTGCGTTCCTCCTCCCTCTTTACCACCCACACGCCGGTGCCGGCCGGGCACGACTATTTCCACGAAGACCTGCTGCGGGATTACCTCTACAGCTATGCTGCGGAGCTGGGCATTGACTGGCACCGCTTTGTAGCCCTGGGCAAAATTGACCCGCACAACCACGAAGAGCTGTTCTCTATGAGCCACCTGGCCATCCGCCTTTCACAGGAGGTTAATGGGGTAAGCGAACTGCACGGGGCGGTCTCTCAGAAGATGTTCAAAGTGCTTTACCCGGGCTACCACCCGGAGGAACTGCACCTGGGATTCGTGACCAACTCCGTCCATTACCCGACCTGGATTGCGAAAGAGTGGAATGACCTCTATCTGGAGACCTTCGGCAACGGCTTCCTCCGCGATCAGTCCAACAAGGAGTACTGGCGCAAAATCCATAATGTCCCCGCAGCGCAGATTATGGACATCCGCCGTACGCTCAAGGCCCGCCTGCTCGACTATGTGCGGGAGACCCTGCAGGAAGACCTCACCCGCCGGGGTGAGAACCCGCGCAGTATTTTTGAGCTGATCAATGCCATCAAAGACAATGCGCTGGTGATTGGCTTTGCGCGCCGGTTTGCCACTTACAAGCGGGCCCATCTGTTGTTCACCAACCTGGAGCGCCTGAGCAGTATCGTCAGCAACAGCGACCGCCCGATCATCTTCCTGTTTGCCGGCAAGGCCCACCCTGCTGATGGCGGCGGACAGGGGCTGATCAAGCACATCATTGACGTATCCAAGCGCCCGGAATTCCGCGGCAAGGTGATCTTCCTCGAGAATTACAACATGGAGATGGCCAAGCTGCTGGTACAGGGCGTGGACATCTGGCTCAACACCCCTACCCGCCCGAAGGAAGCTTCCGGTACAAGCGGTATGAAAGCCGCCCTGAACGGGGTGATGAACTTCAGCGTGCTCGATGGCTGGTGGGCAGAAGGCTACCGTCCGGATGCAGGCTGGGCCCTGCCGCTGGAGCGCACCTACGACAATCAGGACCTCCAAAATGAGTTGGATGCTGAGTCCATCTACAATATCCTGGAGTTTGATATCCTGCCCACCTACTACGAGCAGGATGAGAACGGCATTTCCGAAAAGTGGGTCAGCTACATCCGGCAGATTATCGCGGAAGTTGCCCCGGATTTCACCATGAAGCGGATGCTAGACCACTACTACGAGCGCTTCTACCACAAGCTGGCTAAGCGGGGCCGTGCGCTGCGTGCCGGCAAATACGCCGGTGCCCGTCAGGTAGCGCAGTGGAAGCAGACGATGGAGCAGCGCTGGGACCGCATTGAGCTGGCACAGTCTGACACCTTCGACAGCGATAACCGCGCCCTGCAGGTCGGTGAGCACTTCTACGCTGACCTCAAGCTCTACCTCAACGGGGTAGCTGCCGGAGACATAGGTGTGGAAGTCGTTTTCTTCAGCCGCGTTGACGAAGAAGTCCTGAAGCTTCAATTCAAGGAAGAGCTGGAGCTGAAAGAGGTCAAAGACGGCGTAGCCACCTACCACTGCGAGCTGGACCCCAAACTGGCGGGTGTGTACGAATACGGGTTCCGGGCCTTCCCTAAATCCGGTCAGCTGGCGCACCGTCAGGACTTGCCGCTGGTGAAGTGGTTGTAGCGTAATATTTTGAAAATGCAACGGCCGTGCCATTCTTATAGTTTTGGCACGGCCGTTTTTTGTTGTTTGGGCCCTACATGCAATACGAAGTGAACACTAGTGCGACTAGACCGAATTATTTGATAGTATTTTCATGCTCAAGCCTTCTGTAGTGCCTGGTCTTTAACTGTCAAATATTTACGGCTCAATCCACTAGTGGTCTGTCAATACCAGAGGCCCCCTCTGCCTCTGCATTTAAGCGCTATGGCTGCTGGGGCAGAGCTTTCCGCTCTGCTCCAGCCTATCCAGGAAAAAGTGCAATTTGCCATGCACACAAATCAAGCAATGTGCATTGTCCTTTCAACTTTATAACGTATCTTTACACAGAAACAAATCAAAAGCAACCCCAATCAATTCACCATCAAAACAAAATTCTCTCTATGAAAAACTTACTATCCTTCAGAAATCCATCTATCCTTCTTGCTTTTTTTCTTGGCCTTAGTTTTCACTTCGTATCCTCTACTGGCAACGCTCAAACTATTTTTCAGGGGCAGATTGTTAATGTACACGATTCTCTTCGAACAGCATTGGATGTCAATCTGGGTGAAAACAAATGAGTGCCTTATTCAGCCTTGCGAATCAATGCCCCCTCTCCGGAGGCGATGCCGTCTTCCGGACCCGCAGCCTCTACCGCCTTGCTGACCCTACCCACCGTTTTGACAATGCTGCGCTCTGCCAGCCCAATGCTGCCTTGCGGGCTCCAAAAGCAACCGAACCGCTTGACTTCACCCTCTTTCCCAACCCTACCTCCGGCCTCACGGTGCTACAATTCAATACTCCTATCACTGACAGAGCTAGCGTAACTCTCTATAGCCTTCAGGGGCAGCCGGTACTGCAACAAACGGCTGGGGAGGGCGCACAGCACGTGTTGCTGGAAACAGCGGCTCTGCCCGGTGGGACTTACTTCTGTAGATTGACAGTGACCGATGGAGTGACCGATGGAGTGACCGTATTGAAGAAGTTGGTGAAGTTATAAAGTGTGAGGGCTATCCGGAGCTTTAGCGGATAGCCCTTGCTGACTAAAGCGTATACCATGAAAAAGTATTTATATGCAATTGGTTTTCTGCTATGCGTAGTAGCGGGAGCGGCACAAAAGCACGATTACATCTGGTTGCAGGGATATGATAGTGATGCTGGTGAACCAGGAGTCGAAGCGAGCATACTTGATTTTAATTTTTCTCCGGTAAAGGTGGACAGTATAAGAACTGGTGGTGGTTTTTATCTTAGTAGTACAACCATAGCAGACCAAGAAGGCGTTTTGCAATTTTATACCGACGGATGTGACATCTACAACACTGCCCACCAAGTCATGGAAAATGGAGACAGTATAAACCCTGGAGCGGTTCACCAACTCCAATGCGAAGAAATAGGATATGGCTACACCGCCGGCCGCCAAAGCAGCTTAATCCTGCCCATGCCAGGCAGCGACAGCCTCTACTACCTCTTCCACAAGCGGATCATTTATCAGGAAGAGCCGGTCTTTGATGTCATCACCGACCGTATCCTTTATTCTGTAGTAGATATGAGCGCCAATCAGGGGCTGGGCCGGGTGGTGGAGAAA